>NZ_DASWXE010000141.1:0-33055 GCF_036405635.1 Gemmatimonas sp.
AGGCCGTCGAACACCAGCGTGCCGCGCTTGATGTGGTCCACCGCGCGGCCCGGCGTGGCAATCACCACGTCCACACCACGGCGCAGGGCACGCACCTGCAGCTCCATGCTCGCGCCGCCGTACACGGCCAGCGCCTGCAAGCCCAGCGGCTTGCCATAACGATGCACGGCTTCCGCCACCTGCATCGCGAGTTCACGCGTCGGTACCAGGATGAGCACACCGGGGCCATTGCCCGCCCGCCGTCCCTTCTCGGCGATGCGCGTCAGCAGCGGCAGCGAAAACGCCGCCGTCTTGCCGGTACCCGTGGCCGCGAGGGCCAGTACATCCTTTCCTTCCAGCAGGGGCGGAATGGCTGCCCGCTGTACCGGCGTGGGCTCTTCGTACCCCAGCCCCACCAACGCCTCGGCGATCTTCGGGTGCACCCCAAGTGCACCAAACCCACTCACCGTCGCCCCGTCCTGCCCAACTTCCCCGTCGCTCATCCCAGATCCTGCCCGCGCGCCCCTGATTCCCAGCCGGCGTGTGCTTGGGCGTATACATGAAAGGGCCGCGATACCATGATTCCGGCGCGACCACCAAAAAGACTCCGAAAGTCCCCAACCTGATAAATATAGACGGTTCGGGCCCCCTTTTGCGGTTTTTGATACTTCCCACACCCCCATGTCCCAAGAAACCGCCGTTCCGCTCCCTTTCGAGGTGCGCCAGTCAGGCATCCAGGGGTTCGGCGGCTTTGCCACCCAGGCCATTCCGGCCGGCACCCGCATCATTGAATACGCGGGCGAGCGGCTCACGCCCGCCGAGTCGGAGGCGCGCTATCCGGACACACTGGGCGAGCGGCACCACACGTTCCTGTTCGCCATCGATGACGAAGTGGTGGTGGACGCGGCCGTGAACGGCAACGAGGCGCGCTTTCTCAATCATTCGTGCGCGCCCAACTGCGATGCCGTGATTGACGATGGACGGATCTGGATCGAGTCCATCCACGACATCGAAGTGGGCGAAGAACTGGTGTACGACTACGCCTACATTCTGGAAGAGCGGCACACACCGGCGGCCAAGAAGCGGTTCCCGTGTTACTGCGGCGCGATCACCTGCCGTGGGACGATTCTGGCCAAGAAACGGTGACGCGACGGCGGTGACGCGACGGCGCGGTGGGACGTTGGCGGTGCTCAGACGGGGGCACCCACCAGTCGACCCACACCGGCGGTGAGCGCGAGCGCCAGTGCGCTCCACACCACCACGCGCAGGGCGCCACGCACCTGACCCGCACCGCCGGCTCCTGCGGCGACCGCGCCCAATGCGGCGAGGGCCAGCAATGAACCGGCGGTCACCAGCGGCACCACCATCGACGACGGCACGAGCAAGGCGAGGACCAGCGGCAGGGCCGCGCCCACCGCGAACGTGGCCGCCGAGGCGAGAGCGGCCTGCACGGGGCGTGCGGACAGCGCTTCGGTGATCCCCAGTTCGTCGCGGGCGTGTGCGCCGAGGGCGTCATGGGCGGTGAGCTGCACGGCGACCTGATGGGCGAGATGGTCGTCGAGGCCACGCGCGCGGTAGATGCCGGCCAGTTCCTCGAGCTCCTGCGCCGGATCCGTGGCAAGCTCGCTGCGCTCACGCGCCAGATCGGCCTGTTCGGTGTCGGCCTGCGAACTCACGGAGACGTACTCCCCAGCGGCCATGGACATCGCGCCTGCGACCAGGCCAGCCACGCCGGTGAGCAGCAGCCCCTGCCGGTTCACACCGGCAGCGGCCACGCCCACCACCAGCGCGGCGGTGGACACGATGCCGTCGTTGGCGCCCAACACGGCGGCTCGTAACCAGCCCACCCGGTGCGTGAAGTGACGTTCGAGGTGCACGGCGCGTGGCATGGCAGCTCCTAGTGGGTTTCGGGCGGCGGCGGGCAATCCCTGCAGCCTGCACTCCCCGTGGCATATGCGGAAGCGGCGCCGTGCTGGTAGACGAGCGCACCACCACTGTGACCCACGCGCCATCCGGCCACCAGCAGGACCAGCGCGCCCAGTGTGGCCGCCAGACGGGCGCCCTGGCCAACGCGACCCGCAGCCAGACCAGCCACGGCGATTACGGTGACCAGTACCGAGAGGCGCAGGAAATTCTCGGCCGCCTCCTCATGGGCTTCGAGCGGCGCCTCGGCCACCACCGACTCCACCCTTTCACTGGTGTCTTCCCCGGTCTCCACGGCGACCCAGGCGCTGATGGAGAGCGCGACGAACAGGGCAGTGGCCAGCCCCCATGCGCGGACCGGGCGGGCCTGGCGACGGATCATGACCAGCGCGCCAATGGCGAACAGCGGCACGAGCAGCGCGAGCACTATGGGAAAGTGCACCACCGCCGGGTGCAGCGGGTTGGGCAAGAGGGATTCGAACATGCGCACTCCACGGACAGGACGTTGGACCTGCAGCGGTCACCCGTTCGGCGAAGGCCTGCCGGGCCGCTGTGGTTACGGTGCATGGTTCGGGATGGTCGCACCATCCGGCATGTGTTCCGATGCGGTGCCCGGCCTGAGTTGCTGGCGCGGGCGCGCGGTACATCCGACATTTGACGGAGGCATGCCCACCCCGGAGAGAATGGACGACCCCACGGAAGACGCATTCCCGACCGACGATGCGTCCCATGAACCGCGCCGTCTGGTGCCGCTGCTGGCGGTGGTGATGCTGTTCGCGGTGGTGTCGGGGGTCGCCGATCTCATTCTCGACCGCCCACAAACGTGGCGCTCATGGCACGTCGTGTTCGAGGTGGCCGTGGTGGTGGTGAGCCTGGGATTTGCGGTGGTGCTGTGGATGGGCTGGTGGCGCACCGCCAGTGCGCTGCGCGGGACGCGCGCGGCACTGGCGGCGACCACCCGGTCGCTGCAGGAGCGGCAGGCCGAGCAGGCGGCGTGGCAGCGGGCCGCCGAGGGGGAGTGCGCCGGCTTTGGCCGGGCGGTGGATGATCAATTGATGGCGTGGGAACTCACGCCCACGGAACGCGAAGTGGCGTTCCTGCTGCTGCAGGGATTGGGGCACAAGCAGATCGCGGCCCGGACCGGGCGCAGTGAGCGCACCGTGCGGCAGCATGCGGTGTCGGTGTACCGGAAGTCCGGCATCGACGGGCGGGCGGAGCTATCGGCCTTTTTCCTGCAGGGACTGTTGCCGGCCCGCCGCGAATAGCCCTACACAGTGGTGCGGGCCCACGGAATGATCTCCAGCCGCGCGAAGGGAATCTGCTCGCCGGTGTTTTCGTCGAGGCCGAACGTTTCGGGCGACGACGTGATGCGCAGCAGGGCGGCGTCGATTTCGGCCAGCTCGGCCGATCGCCGTGTGGCGATGGAGGCCTCGAGTTCTTCGTTGGCGACATCGGTGCCCAGGTCCGCGAGGTGCGTGGGCGCCTTGGAGTTGTCGCCGGCCTGGGTCTGACTGTCTTCGGCCGACTCTGGCTCAATGAAGTCACGCAGCTGGCCGAACAGGCGCTCGCGTTCTTCGAGCAGACGGGCTTCGATCTTCTGCAACTGCTTGGCGGTCAATGGCATGAGATCCTCTGTGAGTTTCTCGCAGGGTATGCGTCGGAGAGTACCGTACAAATCCGCTCCGGTCGTACCCCGCGTCCGGGCCACCGGTCCGACACACGGCATTGCCCTCTGCCCCGTGAAGGGACGGCGTCCAACCCGTCGCTCTTGACGGCAGCTCCCGGTCCGACGAATGTCACCCTGCCATGTCCCTTCGTCATTCGAAACTGTGCACGCGATTGATGCGGGCACTGTTGCTGCTCGTGTTTGCGGTCGGATCGCCGTCCGTGGGCGGTGCATACCGGTGCTGCACGGCCGAGGGGTCACATGAGACGTCACCTGCGGTTTCACATGCAGGCTCTGAGGCAGACGCTCATGCCGCCTCGCATCAGCTATCGCATCAGCTTTCGCACCGGCTATCGCATGGAGCGTCGCACGACGGCACATCGCACGACGTGGGGTCGCCACCCTGCGAATGTGTGGGCCAGTGCCACGATTCACCGCCGCAGCGTCCCGTGGTGGCGACGTATGCCGCCCGTGAAGTCTTTCGCAATGACACCCGGATCTTCATCGCGGGTGGAGACCGCAGCACCCCCGTCGCACATCGGGAGTACCGGCAGCCGTTTGCCATCGGCCCGCCGACGACCGCGCGCCTCTGATCCGAGGGCCTGTTCGATCGCCTGATCGACCACCCATCGCTGGCCTGATCACTCGCCCGTCGTGCGGACGTCCTGCCGGACGTTCGAAACTCACTCCCATACCCACATGTCTCCTCATCGTCTCATGGGGCGCGCCCGTTTGTGCGCGCGCCTGCTGCTGCATGCCTGCCGTTCCACCACCCACACGGCACGCGCCGTGTGGGTTTTGCTGCTTCTGTTCCCCGCAACCGCGTACGCGCAATCCGCCGGTCGGCTTCGTGGTGCCGTGACCACGCCCACGGGTCAGGCCGTGGCGGGTGCATGGATTGCGCTCGATGGGGCCGACCCCGTCGCGCAAACCAGTGCGGACGGGCACTACGCCGTGAGCGCGGTGTCCGCCGGCGCGCACACGGTGGAAGTCCGCCGCAGCGGCTTTGTCACCCAGTCCCTGCGCATCACGGTGGTCGCTGGGCAGGAGCTGGTCGCCGATGTGAAGCTCGAAGCCGCGCCGCTGGCGGCCGTCACGGTCATCGGGACGTCGAATGATCTCGACGAAACGCGCGAACAGCTCCAGCTGATCCCCGGTTCCACCGCGCTGGTCACGGCCAGTCAGTTGCGCAGCACGCGGCAGGCCAACATGAAGGACGTGCTGGGCTTCGTGCCCGGTGTGTATGTGCAGCCGCGATTCGGTGCCGCCGATGAATCGCAGATTTCCATCCGCGGTTCCGGCCTGCGCAACAACTTTCATGCGCGCGGCGTGAACGTGCTGGTGAACGGCATGCCCTATCGCAATGCCGATGGCTTCACCGACTTCGAGTCGCTCGAACTGCTCACCGCCGATGCCATCGCGGTGTACAAGGGCGCCAATGCGCTGCGCTTTGGTGGCTCCACACTTGGCGGGGCCATCGATCTGCAAACCAAGACGGGGTATACCGCCCCCCGGCTCGGGGCATTCGTGGAAGGTGGTGCCTTTGGGTACACCAAGGCTCAGGTGGAAACCGGCGGTGCGCGGGACGGCAAGGACTTCTACGCCAGCTATGCACACACCACGCTGGGCGGATATCGCGACTGGTCGGGTCAGTCGCGCGACCGGATCAACCTGCACGGTGGCATCACCCCGTCGGAGCGTTCGAGTCTGCGCGCGTTCTACTTCTACGCCAAGGTGAGCGAGGAATTGCCGGGCAGCCTCACGGCGTCCGAGCTTCCCACGTCGCCATCGATGGCCACGCCGGCCAATGTCACCAACCGTTGGGGACGCGACTACGATCTGCACCACATCGGGTTGCAGTACCGCCTGCAGCTGTCGCCCACGCAGCGCATCGACGTGGCGCCGTACCTGCAGTACCGCGATATCGATCACCCGATCTTCGAGGTGATCAACCAGCAGAGCAACGATGTCGGCGCCGAGATCCGCTATGAAAATCATGCGTCACTGGGCGCGCGGCCCAATCGCCTGACCATCGGCGTACAGCCGGCCTTCGAATCGATGCGCAACCGTCAGTTCGCAAACGTGCGGGGCGAACACGGCGCGCTCACCCGCGATGAGCGGGACAAGGCCACGAATCTTGGGCTCTACATCGAGAACGCGCTGTCGGTCACACCCGCCTTCACGCTGGTGGCCGGTGGCCGTGTGGAGCGGGCGGTGCGCACGGTGGATGACGACTTTCTGTCGAATGGTGATCAGTCCGACAAGCGCACGTTCACGCCGGTGTCTCCGCGGGTGGGCGCAATCTATCAGCACACATCGGGCACACAGTTCTACGGGAACGCCAGCCGCACGGTGGAACCACCGGTGTTTCTCGAGCTCACGAGCTTTGGCGGTTCCGGCGGGTTCCTGCCCCTCGACGCACAATCGGCCTGGCAGTATGAGCTCGGTGCCCGCGGGCGACGGGGTGCGGTGGCCTGGGATGTGGCGGCCTATGACATCGAGCTCACCAACGAAATCGTGAACATCAACGTGCCGCCGTTCCCCAACGCGCCGTTCACGGTGCCGTCCTATCGCAATGTGGACGCATCACGTCACGTGGGACTGGAGGCCGGTGTGCAGTGGCAGCTCGCGGCACGCAGCGCGCTGCGACTAGGCTACACGTATTCCCGGTTCACGTTCGAAAAGGATTCGGCGTTTGCCGGCAACCGGCTGCCGGGTGCGCCTGCGCATCATGCGGTAGCCGACGTGAAGCTCGGACTCGGCCGTGGCTTCACCATCACGCCGTCTGTGGAGTGGGTGCCGTCGTCGTACTTCGTGAACAGCGCCAACACGGTATCGAACGACGGGTGGGCCACATTCGGTGTGCGCGCCGAGATGCAGGTGCCGCGCCTTGGACTGACGGTGTTCGTGTCGGGTCAGAATCTGGCGGACCGCATTTACGCCGCCGCGGTCACCGTGGATGATGCCGGCGGCCGGTACTTCCAGTCTGCCGATCGCCGCGCCGTGTACGGCGGGCTGCGCTGGAGTCGCTGACCGGCCAGCGACTCCGCGGCACATCAGTCCAGACCATCACTGCTTGACCAACTCCACGCGCCGATTCTGCTGGCGACCCTCGGGCGTGGTGTTGGGAGCGGCGGGCACGGTCTGCCCGAGGCCCTTGGCGGTGAGTCGTGCCCCATCGATGCCGTACTCCGACACCAGCGCCTGTCGCACGGCATCGGCCCGACGCTGCGACAATGTGAGGTTGGCGGGCGCGGCACCCACATTGTCGGTGTGCCCTTCAATGGTGAGGCGCAGATCGGCATGCTCGCGCAGCATCGCGGCAATTTCCTTGAGCGTGGGCGTGCTCTCGGGGCGGATCACGTCCTTGCCCGTGTCGAAGTAGATGCCCTGCGTGGCCACACGCCCCGACTCGGCCAACGCGTCGTACAGCTTCCGCCCCCCGCCGGCGAGACGGATGTTGCGCACGAACACCGGATCGTCTTCGGTGCCATCGCACCAGAACAGCACGCGGTCGGAGGCGGTGTAGTTCAGATTGGGCACATTCACCACGCGCTTTTCGTCGATGTACGCCTTCATGTAGTTGCCATCGACCATCAGGCGTGCCTGGTACGGCACCCCGATGCCATCGTCCGTCTTGGCCTCCACGCGCGTGACATCTCCGCTGTGGCGCTTGTAACCACCGTCATGGTGCGCCGAGAACACGAGATAGGGATCTTCGTTCTGTCCGCCGGGATACACCCAGCATTCACCGGCCGTGCCGAGCAGTTCGAATTCGAGCGTCCAGCGGGTGGGCAGTGGCGCGGCGGCCTTCACGGCAAACTGATTGGGGTTGCCGTTTCCCCGCATCCATTTGGCACCGTCGATCTCCACGATTTCCCAGTTGCCACCCACGGCTTCCAGTTTGCGCGGGAAATCGCCGACCACATCGCTGGAGAAGTCGGTCACCACGAGGGGCTTCTCGCCGGGCGTGAAGTCATAGTTGGCCCAGGCAGTGGCGGTCACCGTACGCGCAGGACCGCTGGGAGTGCCGGTTGCCTCTTCGGTTGCCGACGGGGCCTTGGTGCCCGCGCCACGAGTGGCCTGCTTCTCGACCTCCACATCGGCCGGAATGGTCTTGCCCGACTTGTCGGTGCGGACCACCGTGCGTCCCTCATCCCGCGCCTTGCTGATGCACTCCGCGTCGGAGACCACACACTTCACCACGCCCAGCCCACCGTCGATGGCCTTGTCGACCGCCTCGTCCGTCTTGCGATTGAGCGCGTCCTCTCCACGTTGCCTCGCGCGCTCGGCGGCGCGCTGCTTGAGACGCTCGCCGATACTCTG
Organism: Gemmatimonas sp.; assembly: GCF_036405635.1. Lineage (GTDB taxonomy): Bacteria > Gemmatimonadota > Gemmatimonadetes > Gemmatimonadales > Gemmatimonadaceae > Gemmatimonas. Next base: position 7,895 of record NZ_DASWXE010000141.1, read on the forward strand.
GGCTTCGGCGGCGGAGGAAGGCGCCGCGCACAGCATGGCGGCCACCAGCATTGACAGGCGAATGTGAGACATGGGCGGGTGATTGCGGGAATGGGAAGCAGCGCTCGGACAACATACCACACAAACGGAGACACGCTCAATCGAGCTGAGCCTCAGAGGCGTCGCATCATGACATGATCCCGCTGTACATCACGCCCCAGCCGGAAGCGGTGTGCACCCGCCTTGAAGAAGCCGCACTTCTCGTAGAAGCGAATGGCGCGCGGGTTGTGTTCCCACACGCCCAGCCACACCACATCGGCGCTATGTGATGCGGCGTGGTCCAGTGCGGCCATCATCATCTGCTGCGCGATGCCACGGCCGTGAAAAGCGTGATCGACATAAAAGCGCTGGATTTCCAATGGACGCGCGGCCCGCACCAGGCGTTCATCGGTGGGCTCGTCGGACTTTCCATAGCCGCCCGGGCGCAACAGGGTGTAGCCGGCCAGCGCGTCATCACATTCAACGAGCAGACAGGTGTTGTTGGGGTCCTCGAGTTCACCGCGCTGCTGTTCATGCGTGAACGCGTCGCGCATGTACTCGGCCAGATCGTCGGGATTGTTGTTCGGCCCGAACGTGTCGAGAAAAACGCGGCGCGCAAAGTCGGACCATGCGGGCGCGTCGTCCACCGTGGCGGTGCGAATGGTGAGTGGCGGCGTGTGGCTCATGAATTGTTGGCGGGATCGAGCAGGGGCCACACGTCCTGCAGCGGCTTGCGCGGTGTATCGCAGCGGATGATGGGCACCGCCTGCTCTTCGAGGACACCCCATGCGGTGCCCACGATGAAGATCGTGCGGCACTGCTCATAGAGTTGCTGGTACTCCTCCACCTCACCGCCCAGCGCCAGCATGATATCGCCGGGCTTGGTGCCCGGACCAAAGTACCAGAAACTTCCGGCCGCACTCACCACCGGAGGCAGGCCATGCCTGGGCCCATACAAGTCCAGCGCTCCGGCTCGGCCGTAGTTGCTGGCCACGAGTACGGTTCTCGCGCGCTCGTCTTCGGTGAGCTTCTGCCATTCACCGGCCACGGCCTCCACTTGCTGCGGCCAGCCGAGCATGTCGGCAAAGTCCTGTGGGAGGGGGAGCTGCTCGCCCGTGTTGGTCTCGGTGGAATTGGAGACACCCATGCGCGCGGCATACGCAGCCGTGGCGGCTGGTGACAGAATGGGCAGTGCCAGCGGCGCGCCGAGCACGGCGAGAGCGACCATGAGCAACACACCCGCGTAGGTGCCAATGCGCTGCACGCGCGGCGCGAGTTGCATGAGCGCTGCGGCGCCGGCGGCAAACAGGATGGGGTACACCGGCGCGCCGTAGTAGGCCTTGCCATGCTGCATGATGAGCACGAGCCAGCTCACCAGACAGGCAATGCCCACGATCTGCCAGCGGCGTGCGGTGCGGGCCACGAGCAACCACACCAGGCCCGCCATGCCCAGCACGAAGGCGACGGGATTCACGAGCAGTGGCTGCTCGAACAGAAACGACAGACGATTGCGCGCTTCGAGCTGACTGGCCTGCAGGTCGCGCATCTGCCAGAGAATGGGCCAGTCGAGCTGGATCTGCCCCACCAGTGATGGCAAGCCGATGAAGACCGCGATACCCAGTGCGAACCACGGCCACGGTGTGAGCAGATCGCGGCGCACGGGCGTGAGCAGCATGCCCACCACGAGCCCCACACCAATGAACATGATGCTGTGCTTGGTGAGCAGACCGAGGCCCAGCGCGACCCCAACGCCCAGCCACCAGCGGATGTTACCGGTGCGCTGCCGTTCGGCGATGGCGAGCAGCGCGAGCGTCCACCACAATTGGTCGAACACCACCGGCTGAAACAGAAGGCCGGCACGCAGAAACACGGAGCCGGTGAGCACCGCCACGGCGGTCAGTACGGTGGCGCGTGCGGCCGCATTCTCTGTGGCAGCGGTTGCCATGGCGAATCGCCACGCCGCCACACCGGCGGCGAAGACGATCAGACCACTGGTGATGGCGGGGAATAGCCGGATAGACCACAGCGCGTCGCCGAACATCGCACGCGACACATTGGCCACGCCGGCAATGAAGGGCGGGAAATCCATGCGCCACCACCGCAGGTGCGTGCCCATGGACAGATACAGCAGTTCATCGCGATGCACGCCAAACGGCGTGATGAGATTCACGCCCACATGCAGCAGCACGGCGAACAGGGCCAGCGCCCACAACCAGCGTGGCGCACCGTCGCGATCCTCACGCATCGAGGATGGGTTCATGGATGAGCTCATGGATTCCTGCATGCCGAGCAATACTCCTCAAGTGGAATGAGGCTATGACACCACGTGCACCGTGGTACTGCGGATGGCGTTGTTCCCGTAACCCAGGCGATTCCAGGTGATCTCCTCGGGCTGCACCGCGCCGCTGGCATCGGTGGCGCGGGTGCGCAGCGTGACCGTGCGCGATGCGTCGTAACTGGCCGGCAATGGCAGCACCAGTGGCAGCGAGAACGGCGTCCACGCATAGCGTGATGCCGCTGTGCCCAGTTCGGCGTCGCGCCAGCTCTCACCACTCCCGGTGTTCACACCCACTTCCACCCGCGTGACCACGCCCGCACCCGACCACGCCCAGCCCCGCACCACGATTTCGCGGCCGTTGCTGCTGCCATCGGTGGGGGTGGTGATGATGGACTTGACGCGCGCCGTGGTCACGGGCTCGATGGCATCACCCGTGTCATACACATAACGCCGACGCTGGAAATATCCCGTGAACGGCGTGGTGATCACCTCCAGTGAGGCCAGCCACTTCACGCTGGCCATGCCGTACCATCCCGGCACGATGAGACGCACCGGCGCACCATGTGCTTCGGTGAGTGGCGCGCCGGCCATGTGGGTGGCCACCAGCGTATCCGGGTGCATGGCCACATGCAGTGGCATCGAACGCTGAAAGCGCACATCCGCAGGAGCGCCTTCGCCATTGGCATCATCACGCGGGCCGTGGTCAGCGGCGGAGGCCAGCACCTCCACGGCATCATCACGCACACCGGCCCGTTCGAGAATCATGTGCAGCGGCACACCCGACCACACCGTGGTGCTTACGGCACCAAAGCCCCACGGCTCACCGGGTGGCACAGGGTTCATGCCCAGGCGGCCATTGCCGGCGCACTCCAGCGTCATGACCACGGCGTGCTGCCGCATGGCTTCCAGGTCGGACAGAGGAAACGACAGCGGTGAGTCCACCGCACCACCCACGGTGATGCGATGCGCGGCATCGAACACCGGTGTGTCGAAATTGCTGCGCACATACACACTGGGCGCCGGCGTGAGCGGCTGTGGCAACTGCGCGGCGGGTGTTTCGGCGCACAGCGGATGTTCGCGTACGACATGCAAGGCGCCGGCCGTCGGGTCGGCTGCACTGCTGGTCATGTTCAACGCACCGGTGGTTCAGGACGACGGTAGGCACTCGGGATGCTGTCCCACGGCGTGGCGCCGGTGGCTTTGGCATACCCGATGGAATCGAGACGCTGCATGAACTTCTGCTCGAACAGCTTTTGTGCCCCCGGGCTCGATGATTCACTCGACGGCAACGCGGCCAGCTTGAACTCGAGCTTGAGACCCGGCACACCCGCACTCACCGCGCGAGAAAGATCGGCCAACGCCGACAGCGACGCCGACTGATGCAGGTACAACAACAGCAACGTGGTGCGGTTGCTGATCTGCCGGCGGCTCGCCGGTGCAATGATGCGTGGTTCCGGGTGTGACCAGAGATTCATGACCACCCAGAGGCGTACGGTCACATCGTTCAGTCCACGCGCGGCCAGCTGACGACCGAGCTGCTGATAATCGGCAAAGGTGAGCGTGGCGAGCACACTCTCCACCACTCCACCGTCGGCATGCACATGACCATCCACCACCACTGGTGGGAAGATGCCGGGAATGGCCGTGGCCGCGCGGAGCAACATCTGCGAACGCGCGAGACCGGTGCTGTCATTGGCGATCTCATCGCCCAATGACCAGATCTGCCCCACGCCGAGATCGAAGTCGGTGGTGGCAAACACCAGCTGCCGGTCTTCGGCAAACGCATTCCGCAGCTCCGTACGGAACCGGCCGTCGATGGCGCTGGCGATTGTGCGCTCGAAACGAGACGTGTTCACCAGCCCGCCGTTGCGACGCAACCAGAACCACCAATTGAGCGTGGGCGCGATGGTGGTCGCCGCGCGCGCGTACAACGCCGTCACGGTATCGAGCGAGGCCTTGCTGCCGAGCAGTGCATACGGCGCCTGCAAAGCACCGGTGCTGATACCCGACACCAGATCGAATCGCGGCATCGGGTTGTCGGTACGCGCATGCCAGCCACGGAGAAAGCCCGTACCGAATGCCCCGTTCTGTCCGCCACCAGACAGCAACAGCAAGTCGAGTTTGCGATCTCCACGCCGCTCGGCACGTCGCACCAGTCGCGCAATGATGGAATCGCGCATCGCCTGATCGCGTGCACCGAGCGCCACCGCGTCCTGCTGCAGCTTCGCCACCGTCGTGGGCGGGCGGTGCACCACCACACAGGCACTCAGTGCCAGTGCGGCAGCGGTGAAGGCGACCAGCCTGCGCATCACGCAGACGCCAGCGAAAGCGGTGTCACCTGGCCGGTGATGGTCGTGCCGTCCAGGTTGATGAACAGCGTGCCATCCGTGACCGACAAGTCGAACGCCATGCGCCGGTCGAGACGCGCGACGAGTTCGTCGATCAATTCGCGATCGAAGACATGCCCGGCGATCTGATCGACCTTGTGGATGCGCTCACCTGCAATCTGCCGCAGCCACACCGATGGATCGCGGTGGGTGTACAGCGCCACACGCGGCGCGGCCTTGCTGGCCTTGTGCAAACGCGCCGCATCAGGGAGACCGATCTCGATCCACGTGGTGATGGTGCCCGTGAGGTCGCGCACACTGATGGTGGGATCGTCCGGGTCGGACACCCCACGCGAAAACCCGATGCCCTCGGCGTATTCGAGGCAATACGCGAGCAGTCGCGCCACGAAGTACTCGGGCGATTCGGATGGATGCATCGCCATCCGGAAATCGAGGGACTCGTACACACCGCGATCGACGTGAGCGAGCTCGATACGCAGCGAGTACATGGTGGAGGTTAAGGCCATAGATATGGAAGTGGTTCTATATCAAGAGGACACAGGGGGCAGTTGGAGAGGTAGCGGGAAGCAGTTGCTGCGCCCTGTTATCTCTCCAACTGCCCCCTGTTCCCTCTAGAAATCAGACGCTCAATCCTTACAGAATGTCAGCCAGCCATGTCGATCTTCGACTGTGCCCTTGGCGATGCCCAGGTACTGCTGCTGCAGCTGCTTCGTGATCGGGCCCACCTTGCCGGCGCCGATCTGGATCTTGTCGATGCTGCGCACCGGCGTGAGCTCGGCGGCCGTACCCGTGAAGAACACTTCGTCGGCCATGTACAGCATCTCGCGCGGGATGTGGAATTCCTTGGTCGGAATGCCGAGGTCCTGTGCGATCTGGATGATCGAGGCGCGCGTGATGCCGCCGAGGATGGAGCCATCGAGCGGGCCGGTGAGCAGCGTGCCGTTGGACACGACGAACACGTTCTGACCCGAGCCTTCACCCACCATACCGCTCGGCGAAAGCGCGATGCCTTCGGCGTAGCCGTTGGCGAGCGCTTCCATCTTGATGAGCTGACCGCTGAGGTAGTTACCGGCGATCTTCGCCATCGCGGGGATGGTGTTCGGCTGCACGCGCTGCCAGCTGGACACACAGGCATCCACACCCGCGTCGAGCGCTTCGTCGCCGAGGTACGCGCCCCACGGCCAGCAGGGGAGGTAGACCTCGACAGGCGAACCGATCGGCACCATGCCGGCCGTGCCGTAACCGCGCACCACCATCGGGCGGATGTAGCACGACTCGACGTTGTTGCGCACCACCAGTTCACGTGACGCCTCGATGAGTTCGTCGATCGTGTACTTCACATCCATGCGATAGATCTTGCAGGAGTGGAGCAGACGCTCGAGGTGCTCACGAAGGCGGAAGATCGCCGGGCCTTTGGGCGTGTTGTAACAACGGACGCCCTCGAAGGCGGACGACCCGAACTGCACGGAATGGCTCAGCACGTGAATCGTGGCGTCGGCCCAGGGTACGAACTGGCCGTCGCGCCAAATCCACTGCGTCTCGGAGATGCGGCTCATGTGCTTGGCTGCAGGAGAAGCGTGCGAAAAAACCTCGTGCGATCAGAGCAGTGACTTCACGGCCCCGCCATCCACCAGGATGGCCTGACCGGTCACGAACCCCGCTCGCTCAGAACAGAGGAAAGCTATCACAGCCCCCAGCTCATCGGGGCGTCCGAGGCGCCCGACTGGCGTTTCCGATTCCCAGCCGGCGAACACCGACTCGCGGCTTTGCCCGGTGCGTGACGATGTGGCGCTGGCGAGCGAATCGAGGCGCTCGGTGGCGGTGAAGCCCGGGAGCACCGAATTGACTGTCACACCCTGCGGCGCCACTTCATCGGCCAGCGTGCGCAGATAGCCCGTGACGGCGGCGCGCATGCTGTTACTGAGTACGAGCGATGCCTGTGGGCGCTTCACGGCCAATGACGTGATTGCCACGACCCGTCCCCACCCTCGTTCACGCATCCCCGGCACGAAGGCGCGCGTCAGCTCCACCACGGTGCGCAGCAGCAGCTCGCTGGCCTTCTGCCAAGTGGCCCAGTCCTGTCCCATGGCCGGCCCCGTCTGTGGGCCGCCGGTGTTGCAGATCAGGATGTCGACGCGACCGAAGCGGGCCTTGGTCTGGTCGACCACCTTCGCGATACCGGCTTCGGTGCCCAGGTCGGCTTCGATGGCCAGCACCGGAGCGCCCAGTGCCTCGAGCTTGGTAGTGGCGCTGGCCAGGGCATCGGCATCACGCGCGCAGATGACCACCGTGCAGCCTTCGCGCGCAAAGTCTTCGGCCGCGGCGTAGGCGATACCGCGGCTGCCCCCGCACACCAGCGCGATCTTGCCCTTGAGTCCAAGATCCATCACTTGCCTCCGCGCAGGTAGCTGTCGTCCTTGTCGATCCAGTCCTGACGCGGCGGATTGAAGATGTCCACGTCGAGCGTGTCCTCGAGCGCGATGGCGCGGTGACGCACCATGCTCGGAATCACCAGCACTTCACCGGCGCGCACATCGGTGTAGACGTCACCCGGATTGTCGGCGTGCTCACCGAGCCAGAAACGCAGGCAGCCCGAGATGATGTACGTGAACTGCTCGTTGTGGTGATCGTGCGCGGGCACGACGGCGCCTTCCTTCAGATACACATGCGCGAGCATCTGCGACTTCGTGTAGATGAGGCGACGTCCGATATGCGGCGACATCTGCTCCACCTCGATGTCGTCCCACGCGATCTTGCGAACTTCAGTCATGCCACCCTCGGTTGTGCTGGCGATTGACGGCGAAGACCGTCACGCCGGCCGAGTGGACTGCGCAGCTACACGCTCACTCGTCGACGTACACGGCCTGTTGCGGGTACTGCGGGTTCTTGAGCTCCTGCACGATCCATTCGGCAAGCGATGTGCGGGAGATACTGCTGAGGAGTCCGACCTTGTGATCGGGGCCGGCCTTCACGGGCGCGGGTCGGCTGCCATCGGTGAGGCGGGGCGGCTTGATGACGGTCCAGCCATCGAGGTGGCTGGCGCGCACGAGGCGCTCCTGTTCATCACGGTCTTCCATGATGCCTTCGGCGGCCATGCGGCGCACACCGAGGTTGAGCAGGCGCATACCCATCGACAGACCGACATTGGATTCACCGATCATGGCGCCGGTCACGACGAGCAGCCGTGACTGCCCCAGCGTCTTCATGGTCTCGATGATGACCCGGGTCGCGTTCGCGCAGAACGGCACGCGGGCGTCCTTCTTGTGCCCCAGGAATACGACGGCCGCTTCGGCGCCGCGGAGCACTTCGCGTACGGCGGTGGGGTCGTTGAGCGAGCCCACGACGACGGTGCTTTCCTGCGGGACCTGTTCGGAGGGCTTGGCGCGATAGTGCAGCCGCAGCGGGATCTCCACCTCGGTGGCCTGGCGGATGAAGGCCTGCCCGAGACGCCCCGACGAGCCAAAAACACCGATGCTCATGCTCCGAACCTCACCGGTGTCGATTCGTCATCACGATCGCACGTCGACGCCCACAGCGAGCGTTCGAAAACCTGTTGTGGTTCGCGTGTCCGGCAGGCAAGATCACGGGGAATGAGCGGCATGCTCCAACTTGCACCCGGGATTGGGGAAAGGGGAGCATCCCACCTCCGCTCTGTCTCGCGTCCCCAAGCTCCTTCCCGCCATGACGCCTTCCGCATCCCGCGTTCCTTCCGATATCGAGATCGCCCAGTCGGCCACCATGCGCCCCATCCGCGATGTGGCCATGGATCTCGGACTCGGCGCTGATGACATCGACCCGTATGGTCGTTACAAGGCCAAGCTGCCGATGTCGGTCACGTCGGCGCCACCTCGTGGACGTCTCGTGCTGGTCACAGCGATCAGCCCGACACCGGCCGGCGAGGGGAAGAGCACGGTGAGCGTGGGGCTGTCGCAGGCGTTCCGTCGCCTCGGGCACAACGCGATCCTGTGCATGCGCGAGCCCAGCCTGGGGCCGGTGTTCGGTGTGAAGGGTGGCGCGGCGGGTGGTGGTTATTCGCAGGTGCTGCCGATGGATGACATCAACCTGCACTTCACCGGCGACTTCCACGCCATCTCCAGCACCCACGCGCTGCTCGCGGCGATGCTGGACAATCATCTCTATCATGGCAATGCGCTGGGACTCGATCCCAAACGCATCACATGGCCGCGCACCATCGACATGAACGACCGTGCATTGCGTCAGGCCATCATCGGCGTGGGCGCAGGCAATGGCATGATGCGCGAGGAACGCTGGGTGATCATCCCGGCCAGCGAGATCATGGCCATCGTGGCGCTGGCATCGGATGCGGAAGATCTCGAGCGTCGGCTGGGCAACATCGTCGTGGGCACCACCAGCGGCAAAGACAAACGTCCGGTGCGTGCGCGCGACCTGAATGCGACGGGCGCGATGACGCTGCTGCTCAAGGACGCGATGCGCCCCAATCTCGTGCAGACGCTGGAAGGTGGGCCGGCCATTCTGCACTGCGGTCCGTTTGGCAATATCGCGCATGGCTGCAATTCACTTGTTGCCACACGGGCCGGTCTCGCTCTCGGTGATATCGTGGTGACGGAAGCCGGGTTTGGCAGCGACCTGGGTGCCGAGAAGTTCTTCGATATCAAGTGCCGCTTTGGTGGACTCAACCCCGAAGCCGCTGTGCTGGTGACGACAGTGCGTTCGCTCAAGATGCAGGGCGGCTTGCCCAAGAATGCCCTCGACGTGGAAGACCTTGGTGCACTCGAGCGTGGCCTGCCGCATGTGGCGCACCATGTGCGCAATGTGCAGCAGTTCGGTGTGCCGGTGGTGGTGGCGCTCAATCGTCGCTTGAGCGATACCGATGCCGAATTGCAGATGGTGGCAGACTATGTCGCCGGTCTTGGTGTGCGCGTGGCACTGGCCAATGTATGGGCCGAGGGCGGCGCGGGAGGCGAGACGCTGGCGCGTGAAGTGCTGGCCGAACTCGCGGAAGGTCGTGCAGCATTCAGGCCATTGTATGAGACCGCTCGGCCCATTCGCGAGAAGATCAATACCGTCGCGCAGCGGGTGTATGGCGCAGATGGTGTGGACTTCTCACCGGCCGCCGAAAAGTCGATCGACTGGCTGGAAGCGAATGGGATGGCTGATACACCGGTGTGTATGGCCAAGACACAGTATTCACTCACCGATGATCCCACACGGTTGGGTGTACCGACCGGGTTCAGGATGACGGTGAACGAGGTGTATGGCTCGTCTGGCGCGGGCTTTGTGGTGGCCAAGTGTGGTGACATCATGACCATGCCTGGCCTGGCGAAGGTGCCAGCAGCCGAAGGCATGCGCTTGCGCCCCGACGGCACGATCGAAGGCCTCTCGTAGTTCTTCTGTTGCCGAAAGCACAAGGCACTTATTCGTCCTACAACCCACAACCTACCGCTTACTACCAAGCCCCCTACAACCCACAATCCGCTTTCCCGTAGTTCCCCGTTTGGATGGTGGGTTTTAGGGACGTTGGTGAGAAGCCGTAGGCCGTAAGTTCTAAGTTGGACTGACTATTGCGCGTCATCGGACAGAAGAAACACTGCGGTGCCGCGCATCAGGTTCTGGACGTGGGTTTGAAGCGTTGAGTATTGGGTTCTGGGAAGCCGAACGGTGAATTGCGCGTCGGCTTCAAACTGTTGTTCCAATACCTCGGCATCAACCGTCGGTAGCAATTGCTGCACGGCTCCGATCTGGCCGTAACCCACGGCAAAAGTCACCGTGACGGTATCGACTCGTTCCACGGTGGCAAGCGTTGCCAGTGCTTCCTGCACGGCACCACCATACGCTTTCACCAGTCCACCGGTGCCGAGCTTGATGCCGCCGTAATACCGCGTGACCACGGCAGCGATTTCGCCGATGCCACAATGCGCCAATACCGTGAGCATCGGCCGGCCGGCGGTGCCGTGGGGTTCACCGTCATCGCTCATCCCGATGCGATCGGTGCTGCCGGGTACCCCCACCACATACGCCCAACAGTTGTGCGTGGCGTCGGGGAATTCGACGTTCATTTCCTTGATGAACGCCTGCGCATCCGCGGTGGTGCGCACACGTTCAATGGTGCACACAAACCGACTGCGATCGATCACTTGTTCGATCCGGTGCCGAGTGGCCGGCACCGGATAGCGTGCGCTGTCAGACATGCTGCGTTACCAACGCATCACGGCTGCTTCACGAAAAGCTTCACTTGTACGGCGAATCGCCGCCACGGGCAGGACCGCGGGATGGGCCTCGCGCGGGACCGCGCGCGGGTCCACGGGACGGGCCACGCGATGGCCCCTTGGACGGGCCACCGGATGAGGCGCCGGACGAACTGGCCGGACGAGCGGGACCGCGTGACGGCCCCCGCGAGCCACCGCTCTTGGGCGCACCGGCCTTGGCATCCTTGGCCGAGCGACGTGCACTTTCTGCTTCCTGCGCCGCCGTGCGCCGCGCGGCCTTTTCGGCGGCACGGGCACGATCTTCCGCCTTCTTCTTGCGGATCTCGGCGATGCGTTCGGCGATGGGTACTTCGAGCTTCTGCACCGGCTTCGCGTGGTAATCGAAGTCGGGCACCGTCACGCGTGGCAACGCCCGCTTGATGGCGCGCTCGATGAGCTTGAGCTCACCCTCTTCTTCCGGGCTCACGAAGGTGAAGGCTTCACCCGTCGCTTCAGCACGCGCCGTGCGGCCCACGCGATGGATGTAGTCTTCCGCCGCCACCGGCACGTCGAAGTTCACGACATGGCCGAGTGCTTCCACGTCGATACCACGCGCGGCGATGTCGGTGGCCACCAGCACCTGATAGGTGCCGTCCTTGAAGCCGGCGAGGGCCTGCGTGCGCTGCGACTGCGAGCGATTGCCGTGAATGCGCTCGGCCTTGATGCCGGCCGTGACAAGCTGGCTGGCCAGACGATTGGCGCGGTGCTTCGTGCGCGTGAACACCAGCGCCTGCGGCATGTCACCACGCTTGAGCAGAGCCACGAGCAGCGCGCTCTTGAGCTCCTGCGACACAGGGTACACGGCCTGCGTGATTCCCTTCGCCGGTGCAGCCTGACGCTGCAGGTTGAGCGTTACCGGCTGATGCAGCATTTCCTTCGTGAGCGCGGCGATCGGCGGCGGCATCGTGGCGCTGAAGAACAGCGTCTGCCGCTTTCTGTTGGGCAGGTGCCGCAGGATCTTCTTGATCTCGGGCAGGAAGCCCATGTCGAGCATGCGATCGGCTTCGTCGAGCACCAGGTACTCGAGCTGATCGAGCTTGGCGTACGGCGCGCGGAAGTGATCGAGCAGGCGGCCGGGCGTGGCGACGATGACATCGACGCCGCTGCGGAAGGCGTGTTCCTGCGGGCCCATACCCACACCACCAAAGACCGCAGCGCCGGTCAGCGGCGTGTGCGTGGTGACGTCCTTGAGGCTTTCGAGGATCTGGGCCGCGAGCTCACGCGTGGGCGTGAGGACGAGCGCGCGCGTGTTGCCACGCGGCTTGCTCATGAGCTGGTGCAGAATGGGTAGAAGGAACGCGTAGGTCTTGCCGCTGCCGGTCATGGCGCAGGCAAGCACATCGCGACCCTCGAGGGCCGGCGGAATGGCCTCGCCCTGAATGGGCGTGGGTCGTGCAAAACCGAGTTCCTTGAGGCCCTGCTGGAGGCTCGGGTGGAGTTGCAGTGAACTGAAAGTCGTGGTCATGCCCAAATATAGGGACTACGGGGCAGAAAAGACCGATTTCTAGAGGAAACAAAGGGGAGAGTTGGAAAGGTCGCAGTATGCAGGCACTGCTCCCTGCGACCTCTCCAACTCTCCCCTGATCACTCTTGATATAAAACTCGTGGTTCACCCCGTCGCCGCGATCTCCTCGCCCGGATTGATGAACTGATCCAGCTCCATCTGATACTGCCGGCTGTACAGGTCCTTGTATCGCCCGCCCAGCGCCAGCAGCTCGGCGTGCGTGCCGCGCTCCACGATCTGCCCCTTCTCCAGCACCAGGATCTGATTGGCGCTGGTGATCGTCGACAGACGGTGCGCGATCACAAACGTGGTGCGACCGGCACGCAGACGACGCAGCCCTTCCTGAATGAGATGCTCGCTCTCGGAATCGAGGCTCGAGGTGGCTTCGTCGAGGATCAGCACACGCGGATCGGCGAGGATGGCCCGGGCGATGGCCACACGCTGACGCTGGCCGCCGGAGAGCTTCACACCCCGCTCACCGACAATCGTCTCGTAGCCCTGCGGGAAGCCCTGAATGAATTCGTGCGCGTTGGCGATCTGCGCGACACGCATGATCTCTTCGTCCGTGGCGCCGGGCTTGGTGAAGGCGATGTTCTCCTTCACCGTGCCATCGAACAGGAAGTTGTCCTGCATGACCACGCCGAGGTGATGGCGATACTCGCGCAGCTTGAGATCGCTGACCGGTGTGCCGTCCACCAGGATGCGTCCCTCCTGCGGCTGCGCGAAGGCCATGATGAGCGAGATCATGGTGCTCTTGCCGCTGCCGCTCGAGCCCACGAGCGCCGTGGTGGTACCGGCCGGTGCCTCGAACGACACATCGTGCAGCACGGGCGTGCCGGACTCGTACTCGAAGGACACGTTGTCGAACTTCACGTGTCCCACCACGGTGGGCACCGACTTCTTGCGCTCGTCTTCTTCGTCTTCGGTGGCCATGTCGCGCAGCTCGCGAATGCGATCGAGACCGGCAAAGGCTTCGGTGATCTGCGTGCCGATGCTCGCGACCTGCACCAACGGCGCCGTCACCATGGCAATGAAGAACACGAACGTCAACAGGCTGCCCAGTGTCATGGCGCCGGTGATCACATCGCGTCCGCCCACGTACATCGCGATCACACCGATCACACCCACCACCGCAAAGCCCAGTGTGCCGGTGAGCGAGGTGCCGGTGATGGTCTTGGCGATGTTTTCGAACAGACGCTGCACACCCTTGCCGAACACGGCGCGTTCACGCTCTTCCGCCGTGTACACTTTCACCAGGCGAATGCCGCCCAGTGTTTCGGTGAGACGACCGGTCACTTCGGCCGTGATCACGCTGCGTTCGCGGAAGATCGGGCGCAGTCGCTTGAAGGCGATGCTCATGCCGGCGCCGAAGACGGCCAGGAACACCACCGTCACCAGCGTGAGCCGCCAGTTGAGGTGGATGAGCACGCCCAGGGCCGCAACGGCGCTCAGAATGCCACCGGTGAGCTGAATCAGCCCCGTTCCGATGAGATTCCGGATACCTTCGGGGTCATTCATGACACGGGACACCAGCACGCCGCTCTTGGTGCTGTCGAAATAGCGCACCGGCAGGCGGATCAGGTGCCCCTGCACCTCCTCGCGCAGATGGGCGATGGCCTGCTGGGCGGCCACACTGACCACCTGGGAGAGCGCGTATCCGGTGACGGACTGCACAATCGTCGCTGCGAAACCTGCCAGCGCGATCAGGCCGAGCAGCCGGATGTCCTTGTTGGGGATGACATCATCCAGTACGAACTTGGTGGAATACGGCAGTACAAATCCGGAGGCCCGGCTGATGAGCATCAGGACCAGCCCGATACTGACCGAACGCCGGTGCTCCCACATGAGGGCGCGCACTTCACTCCAGGCGCGCTTGCTGTCGTACTTCGGCTTGCCTTTGGCAGGAGGATTCATGTCGGCAATCTACTCTGGGGGGCTTGCAGCAGCCTGAACGGCCGCGCCCCGTCCAAAGAAAGCCGAACGGTCGAGTCGGGCATGGTGACGACGCTCGGGGCGAGGTATCTTGCGTTTCTCACGCCCTATCACCGAGTCCCATGCACCTCCCCGATTCAGAAATTCTGGCCAAGGTCGAAGTCCTGGCCGACCTCGAGAAGGACGTGGAACAGCTCATGGAAGCGCATGAAGCCAAGCGCATCCTGTGGTTCCCTTCCGAGATCCTGGCGCCAGAGCCGGAGACCGATCCTGACGCACATGTGAAGGGGCTGCGCGAGCGCGCCCGTGGTATCAGCATGCCGTCACGTGTGGCGATCTGTCTCAATACGTTGACCGAAGAAGGCCTGCCCCACTTCCACCGCCTGCTGGCCACCTACCTGGGCGGTGACACGTTCTGGGCGAAGTGGAACAACCTGTGGACGGCCGAGGAAGACCGGCACGGCGCGATCCTGCACGACTACACCCGCGACAGCCAGCTGCTCGACAATCCGACGTTCGAGCGCATGCAGTTCGAATACCTGAAGGCGGGTTTCGAGCCGTCGTGGGACAAGGATCCGTACCGCGTGTTCGTCTACACGTCGCTGCAGGAGCGGGCGACGCAGGTGAGCCATGCCAACACGGGCAAGCTGGCCGGCGAGTACGAGCCGCTCATCGGCACCGTGCTGCAGCATGTCGCGAAGGAAGAGGCGCGTCACTACGTGTTCTATCGCGAGATCTTCAAGCGTGTGCTCGATCGCGATCCGAACCGCGCACTCGAGTCGGCGGCGCTGATCATGCCGAGCATCGACATGCCGGGCCTCAACATGCCGCACTTCCGCGAGATGGCCGATGTCATCCGGCGCGCCGGCATCTATGGTCCGCGTGAGTACATCAAGATTGTCGAAGACCTGGTGAAGTTCTGGGCCATCGACAAGATCGAAGGACTCAACGAGGCGGGTCGCAAGGCGCAGGAAAAGATCATGTCCATCAATGCCCGTCTCGAGCGGGTGGCGGACATGATGGAAACCCGCAGCCGCGCCAAGACCTTCCAGTTCCAGGTCGCTTTCGCCCGCGAATTCGCGATGGACTGATCGATGGCCCACGATGCGATCGCCGACCTGCGTGCAGCCCTCGGCGATCGTTTCGCCATCGAGCGTTTGCTCGGACGGGGCGGTATGGGCGCGGTATACCTCGCCCGTGACCGTCAACTCGATCGGCCGGTGGCACTCAAGGTGCTGCCGGCCGAATTTGCTACCCAGCACGACCTGCGCGAGCGCTTCCTGCGTGAAACCCGTACCACTGCGGGATTCTCGCACCCCAACATCGTGCCGGTGTTCAGCATCGAGGAGCATGCCTCGCTGCTGGCGTATGCCATGGGGTACGTCGAAGGTGAAAGCCTGGCCGAACTGGTGGCCCGCAATGGGCCGCTGGCCGTGCGCGATGTGGTGCGCGTGATGCAGGACATCGGCTATGCGCTGGCGTATGCGCATGGCCGTGGCGTCGTGCACCGCGACATCAAGCCCGACAACATCATGATCGAGCGCGCCACCGGCCGCGCGATGCTGATGGATTTTGGTATCTCGCGTGCGGTGAGTGCCGCGCCGGTACCGGGCACACGTGCGAACCTCACGCGCGTGGGTGAGGTGGTAGGCACGCCGGAGTACATGAGCCCGGAGCAAGCCTCGGGCGACCACATCGATGGACGCAGCGATCTCTACTCGCTGGGCCTCGTGGCGTGGTTTGCGCTGACGGGCCGGCCGGCCGTGGCGGGAGAGAGCACACAGAAGGTGCTGGTGAAGCAGCTCACCGAATCCGTGCCGCCGATCGCGACGATGCGCAGTGATGTGCCGCCGCAGCTCGCGGTGGTGGTGGACCGGTGTGTGCTCAAGGCACCGGAGGCGCGCTTCGAGAACGCGGCGGCGCTGGTGGAAGCGCTGGATGTGGCGTCGCTGCGTGGTGTGGAGATCCCGCTGCCGGTGCGACTGCTGGCGCAGGGATTTCATCAGGCCTCGGTCGTGGTGCTGTTCGAGCTGCTGATGCTGCCGCTGATGTACTACTTCCTGTCGAAACAGGGCCTCGGCGATCTCGATACCATTCTGCCCATCGTGATGCTGCTGGCGATCACCTGGGGGCGACTCGCACAGGTGACGCAGCAGTTGCGCAGCGTCGTGATCCGCGGCTTTTCGGTGGAAACGATCCAGACGGGATTCAAGGCGCTTCGTGCCGAGCGGGACGCGGAGCGGGCGCAGCTGCGGGCCAATCCGATGTTCGTGGCCAAGCGGCGGCGTCAGGTGATCATTCTGGTAAGCGCGTTCGTCGCGTCGTTTGTCTTGCAGCAGTGGGTGATCCGCACGATGCGTACAGAGCTCTCGCCAGGGTGGTACGGCGTTTCGACGCCCGGCGTGATCATCCTGTTCGCCGCGTATGTGATGCGCGGTGTGGCGGTTGTCGGACTGATACGATCACCGCTGCGAGCGAGCGTGGGTGAACGGTTCTACGACCGGATCTGGGCGGGATGGCCTGGGCGCTTGGTGATGCACCTGCTCTCGAGGGGCGTGCGTCCGCAGACCGCCACGTTCAGCGACGCCTTCCCGCAAACGATGGCCCCGCCGGCTTCCACGCCCGTTTCGCTTCTCACACCTCGCGCACCGCGCACGCCTGTCAGTGGCGATGCGACCGTATCGCTTGAGCAGCGCGTCGCGTCCCTGGAGGCGTGGCGGAAAGACTGGGAACAGCGGGGGGAACACAGATGACGCAGAGGCACAGAAACTCACAGATACAGCACTTTCCTTTTTGAACAGCATGTCAGGCTCGAGCTGGATCTGACCTCACTGAGGTATCAAAAAAGAAGAGCAGTTGTGGTATCTGTGCGTTTCTGTGAGCTCGCTCTGTGTCATCTGTGTTCCCCCCGCTGTTCCCGCTGTACGTCAGCCCGAATTGCGCAGCCCCGCGGCGATGCCGTTGATCGTGATGTGAATGCCACGACGCATGAGGTCGTCGGGCGCGGCGCCTGAGGCCACGTGCTCACGATGGCGTTGCAGCAGGGCGATCTGCAGGTGGTTGAGTGGATCCATGTAGGGAAAGCGATTGGCCATGGACCGCACGAGCAGGGGGTTGTCGGCCAGCAGTTCGTCCTGACCCGTGATCTGCCGCAGCGCTTCACGCGTGCGTTGCCATTCGCTCTCGATGCGCGCGAAGATGGTGCGACGCAGTGTCTCGTCCTGCACCAACTCCGAATAGCGCGACGCTACACGCAGGTCGCTCTTGGCGAGCACCATGTCCACGTTGGACAACAGCGTGCGGAAGAACGGCCAGTGTTGTGCCATGCGCTGCAGCACCGGCAGGCCGTCGGGCTGTGCTTCCAGGAATGCGGTCACCGCGCTGCCAAAGCCGTACCAGCCCGGCAGCATGCAGCGACACTGCGCCCAGGCGAACACCCAGGGGATCGCGCGCAGGTCTTCGATGCGCTCGGAGGGTTTCCGACTCGATGGCCGGCTGCCGATGTTGAGCGTCGCGATCTCGGCCAGCGGTGTGCTCTCGCGAAAGTACTGCACGAAGCCCGGCGTTTCGTACACCAGCGCGCGGTACGCCGAGTACGCATGCGCGGAGAGCTGTTCCATGACCGGACGGAACGCCGCCACCTGATCAGCACCACTCTCGTGATCGGTGAGTGTGGCTTCCATCGTGGCCGCGACCAGCAATTCGAGATTGCGGCGTCCCACGTCGGGCGTGGCGTACTTGGACGCAATCACTTCGCCCTGCTCGGTGAGCCGCAACTGACCCGTGACTGCACCGGCAGGCTGCGCGAGAATGGCATCGTAGCTCGGACCGCCACCACGACCCACACTGCCACCGCGGCCGTGAAAGAACCGCAACTGCACGCCGGCATCCTCGAACACCTGCATGAGTGCCGTCTGTGCCTGGTACAGCTCCCAACCACTGGTGAGAAACCCGCCGTCCTTGTTGCTGTCGGAGTAGCCCAGCATCACTTCCTGCACATCACCACGCATCCGCAACAGTGCACGATAGACCGGCAGCGCCAGCGCCGCGCGCATGGTCTCACCGGCGCGACGCAGGTCGGCAATGGTTTCGAACAACGGCACGATGTCGAGCCCCAGCGAAGGCTGTGTTCCGCCCGTGGCGAGCCCCGCCTCCTTGAGCATCAGCGCCACTTCCAGCAGGTCGGATACGCCATCACACTTGGAGATCACATAGTGCGGCAACGCTTCCGCACCGTACCGCTGCCGCATCTGGGCGGCGGTGAACACGATGTCCAGCTCACCCGCCACTTCGTCGCCGTAGGACAGATGCGGCGAATAGAGTGGCCGTGTGCCCTCGAGCTCACGAGCCAGCAGCGACACGCGCGCCGACTCGTCGAGCGAGACATAGTCCGTGTGCACACCCGCCTGCGCGAACAGCTCGGCCACCACACGCTCATGCACATCGGCATTCTGACGCAGGTCGAGCGGCGCGAGATAGAAGCCGAAGGCGCGCACGGCCATGAGCAGGCGACGCAGCCGACCCGTCGCCAGCAGGCCCACACCCGTGGCCATGAGCGAATCACGGATGACGGTGAGGTCGTCATGCAGTGCATCGGCGGACGTGTAGGGCTCACCGCTGCCGAGCGCCGCACGCACCGGGGGTGGCAGCTCCAGTACACCCATAGTGGACACCACCCGCGCGTAGATGCCACTCAGCGCGCGGCGGTACGGCTCGTCCGCTCGCTGTGCGCTGGTATCGGGTGAACGGGCCGCCAATGTATCGAGCTCCGGCGTCACCGCATGCAGCGTGCGCGAGAGCGACAGCTGCTGCCCCAGCGTGTGAATCTCCTGCAGGTAGAAATCGAACGTCGCCGACGCCTGCAACCGCAGCGTTTCGTTCAGCACACCGGCGGTGACAAACGGATTGCCATCGCGGTCCCCACCGATCCAGCTGCCCGGCTTCAGGAACGGCGTCAGTTGCCACGTACTGCCTGGAAATTCGGCCGACAGCAGGTCTTCGAGATTGGCATGCAACCGGGGCACTTCGGTGAAGAACGTGCTGCGGAAATACGCGATGCCGTTCTTCACTTCGTCCACCACACGCAGGCGCTCGCCGCGCACGATGCGTGTGTGCCAGAGCGTGAGCACCAACCGCGTGAGCAGGGCGTCATTCTCCGCGCGCTCTTCCGCGGTGAGTACCATGCGATCGCGCTGTTCGAGCAGCGTAGCGACCTGCTGCAACACCGTGAGCGTGCTCTGGCGCTGCACCTCGGTGGGATGCGCCGTGAGAACGGGTGATACGAAGGCATTGCGAAAGAAGTGCATCAGGCGATCCTGAGCCTGTGCGTCATCACCAATGGCACGGCGCACCGTCTCGATCGCGAACTCCAACGTGCCTTCCCGCGGCGGTGAACCCATCGCCTCGTGCGCACGGCGCCGACGTCCCCGATGCGTGTCCTCGGCGATATTGGCCAGTTGCAGAAAATACGAGAACGCGCGCACCACACTGAGCATCGTGTCTGGCGGCAGTGGATCGAGCAGTGTGTGGAGCTCCTCCCGATCTTCGGCCCGACCTTCGCGGGCAAACCGGATGGCTGCGCGACGCGTATCTTCGACCAGCTGAAAGACATCGGCACCCTCCTGCTCGCGCACCGCGTCACCCAACAAGCGGCCCAACAGGCGAATGTCATCGCGGAGGGGACGGTCTTTCTCGTCCCGTGCCAAGGGTGGGTCGAGGATTTCAGTCATGATTCAACCTCGGCCCACGTCACGCGCCCGTCAACGATGGAACAGCGGGGGGAACACAGATGACACAGAACTGCGCAGAAAGGCACAGATACAGCGTTCTCATTGTTGAACAGCGTGTCTCCCCCAAGCAAGGACGGGGCAGCACTAGCAGGATGCGAAGTGGTCGTATCTGTGATTTTCTGTGAACGGGTTCTGTGTCATCTGTGTTCCCCCCGCTGTTCTCCAGCTGTTCTCCATCAGTTCGTCCCAGCGAGCGCGACGCCATTGTGGGATCTGGAATCGGGCCGCACAATTGTCTGGCCTTTCCCACCTTGAAGGCGCACACCTTGCTTGAGCTTGGCCCGGTGCCGCGCCATATGCCTACCGTCTCGAGCGCCGATGCTCCGTTCATTGTCTTCGCATCACTACATCACGGGTGCTCTGCTCGTGTGCGCGACATTCACCCTGGCCTGCACCCAGAACTCGGCCGAACCCTGTGACATGGCTATTGCCGTGCGCGTGCAAAGCAGCCGCGAAACACTGCGTGTGGGTGACACCACCACAGTGCGCGCGTCTGCCACAACCTGCGTGGGCCGCGAAACGCCAACCTATACGTGGCGATACAGCGTCAACGACTCGAGCATCGCGCGCATCAACGCGTCCACCGGACTGCTCACATCGCGCACGGCAGGCACCGTCACGGTTCAGGCAGAATCGGACGCCGTTCTCACGCGCGGATTCCTGAATATCACGGTCACGCCCTAGCGGGCCGATGTCGACCGGCCTTTTACGACCACGTCCGGAAAGTCTCCGAAGATTCCGTCCACGCCGAGGCGCACGAACTCCTGTACCTCGGCCACTGGATCCCCACCGTATCGCTTCGGCAGGAACACGGGTTCGGACCGCAGCGTCCACACATGCACCTTGAGCCCCGCGGCGTGTGCATCGCGCACCAGTGAAGTAGGGACACTGGCCGAGTCGGCACCGACGATCATGCGCGTGTTCACGCCGATCGCGTTGGCAAAGGTGCGGATCTCCCGCAGCCCCTCGGGTGTGACCCACTGGGCACCGGTGCGCCGGTCATACGGGACCTGACCACTCGTCAGCAGCAGCACCAGCGGCACTCGGGTCTCCTGCCGCAGTGCGCGCAGGTTGCCCACCTCGAAGCTCTGGATGAACACCGGCGCATCGGGCCGATCGAGTCCGCGGGCGCGGAGGCTCTTCAATAGCGCCGGCTCGAGTGGCAACCCAATGGTGCGGAAGTAGGTGGGGTGCTTGGTCTCCGGATACACGCCGACGACCCGTCCGCGGGCTTTCGAGAGCGAATCGGCCAGCGCCAGCACCTCGTCGAAAGTGGGAATGCCGAACTGACCATCGAACGTGTGCGAACGAAAGGCCAACCGTTCGCGGGCACGCAGTGTCCGAAGCTCGGCCAGTGTGAAGTCCTCGGTGAACCAGCCCGTCACGGTGTCCCCATCGATGACTTTGCGGGTCTTTCGGTCGGGGAAACGGTCGGCCACGTCGGTGGTGCCACCGATCTCGTTTTCATGGCGGGCCACCAGCACGCCGTCCCGGGTGTTCACGAGATCGGGTTCGATGAAGTCTGCCCCCATCTCCACGGCCAGGGTGTACGCCGCAAGCGTGTGCTCCGGACGGTGGCCGCTGGCGCCGCGATGGGCGATGACCAGGGGGCGGGCCGACGGACCTGCGGGGGCTGAGGCGCCAGCAGCGGGCGCGGGGGCATGGGCACAGCCGGCGGCCGCGAGACTCAGACTGGCCGCGGCGAGGGACAAGCCGACAACACGCGCGGCCTGTCGAACGAATGGATGATGGTAGGGTGTCATGGAGTTTCGTCGATCTTCGCCCCAACTTACCGCTATGAGCGACCCGGCAACCCAGGATATCGAGTCACGGCTTCGTACCGCCCTCTCAGGGCAGTACCGCGTGGAAGGCTTGCTGGGACAGGGCGGCATGGGCGCCGTCTTCCGGGCTCACGACGAGGCACTCGACCGGCCCGTCGCCATCAAGGTCGTTTCGCCCGATATGGCGGCCAGCGCTGAGCTGCGCCAGCGCTTCGTCATGGAATCGCGCACCGTCGCGCGACTGCGGCATCCCAACATCGTGGCCGTGTACGCGGCTGGTGAGTCGGACGGCCTGTTGTACTTCGTCATGGAGTTCGTGCCGGGCGAGAGCCTGCGCGACCGACTCACGCGCGAAGGCAAGATCAGCGAAGCCGACGCCGTGCCCATCCTGCGCGACATGGGACTCGCGCTCGACTATGCACACGCGGCCGGCGTGGTGCACCGCGATGTGAAGCCCGAGAACGTGCTGCTCGATCGCGAAACGGGCCGCGCGATGCTCACCGACTTCGGTGTGGCGCGCGCGTTGCAGAGCAATGTGCAACTCACCGGCGCCGGCTTCGTACTCGGCTCACCGCGCTACATGAGTCCCGAACAGGCCGGCGGCGAGCAGAATATCGATGGTCGCAGCGATCTCTATTCGCTGGGTCTCATCGCGGTGGAGATGATCACCGGCACGCCCGCCGTGGAAGCGACAACGGCGGCCACCGTGCTCATCAAGCATCTCACCGAGCAGGTGCCCTCGCTCAGTGTCTCGGCGCCAGGTACGTCGGAGACGGTGTCCCACGCGGTGGACCTGCTGCTGCGCAAGAATCCAAACGAACGCTGGGCCCGTGGACGCGACTTTGCCGCGGCCGTGGCCGGTGAACCGATTCCCGGCACCCCGCCGTCTCCCATTCCCGGTGCATCGCGTGGCACGACCCGCGTCTCGGCGCAGACGGTGGGCGCGAAGGCACGGCGCTGGATCGGTGGCGGTGTGGCAGCGCTGGCAGCCGCAGCGGCCGGCGTGTTCTTCCTTGGCAATCGCGGCAGCAGCGACGACAAGGAGTGGATCGTTGCGCCGTTCGAGGTGCAAAGCCCCGACAACTCGCTCGACTGGTTGCGCGAGGGTGGGCTCAACATGCTCACGATTTCACTCGCGCAGTGGAAGGACCTGCACGTCGTGGAGTACGAGCGCACGCTCGACCTGCTGCGCGACGAAAAGCTCGAAGACACACGCCGCGTGGGCCTCGAAGATGCGCAGCGTCTCGCGCGCCGCGGTGGCGCCGGTCGCGTGGTGCTTGGTCAGCTCACGCTCGCCGGTGATTCGGTCATTGCCACGGCCAATCTGTATGACGTGCGCTCTGGCAAGGTCACCGATCGTGCTCGCGCGGCAGCGCTGCGCACGGCCGACCCGCGTGGACTCTTCCAGGAACTGGCCGGTGAACTGCTCGATCTGGTGGGTGGCCCGCGCGTCTCGCTCGATCTCGCGCAGCAGACCACCACATCGGTCGAAGCTTATCGCCTGTATCTCTCCGGTCTGCGCGCACTGAACTCGTGGCGCCTGACGCAGGCCGACTCGATGTTCTCGCAGGCCATCGCGCTCGATTCCACCTTTGCGCTGGCGTACTACCGTCGTTCGCTCGGTCAGGGCTGGATGGGTCGCATGGACAGCTCGCGTCTCTTCGACGTGGACAAGTCCATCCAGTACGCCTCACGCCTCCCCACACGTCAGCAGGAAATCGTGCGCGGACACGGCGAGCTCACGCTGGGCTTCGTGAACATGGCGTCGGGCGACCGCACCGCGTCGCGCAATGCGTTCATCCAGTCGCGCGATCGATTCGCCAAGCTGGTGGTGGCCGATTCGCTGGACGCAGAAGCGTGGTATGCGCTCGCCGACGCCGACTATCACCTGGTGTGGAACACGAACTACGGCCGCAACGCCGACAGTTCGGCCAAGTACCTGAACGAATCGCTGCGCGCCTTCCAGCGCACCATTCGCCTCGATTCCACATTCCATCTCGCCTACCAGCACCTGGTGGATCTGTACGAGCGCGCGGCCATTCCGCGTTCGTTCATTCTCGTGAATGACTCCATCAAGGCGGGCGGGTCCGAAGCCAACGAACGCAAGGTAGGCGGAGCCGAGCGCATCGCGTCCCTGCGCAACGCTGCCGGCATGCGGGCACGTGAAGCCGCACAAGGCTGGATCTCCGCCGATCCCGATGCGGTACAGGCGCGCACGTCGCTGGCCACGAATCTCGAAGCCGCCGGCATGATCGACAGCGCGATCAAGGTGCTGCAGGGCGCCATGGCCCGGCCGGCTACGAACGCTGCGGTGCTCCCGTGGCGCATCCTGCGCATTCGTGCCCGTCAGTTGCAGCCGGGCGTTGGTCAGGCCTATGCCGATCTTCTGAGCCGCACACCGGTGGACTCCTTCGCCGCCATGACCATCGGCGAGCGGTACTCCGCGCTCACCGACGTGATGGCCGTCGCCGGTTTGACCGGGCGCCTGTCGTTGCTGACTACCGCGTCCGATCTGCTCACCAACACCACGGTCATGCTGCCCACCGTGCAGCAAACGCCCACGCGTGTGATCGCGCAGTGGTTTGCGCTGGCGATCCGCGGGGGCACGGGCGTGTTGCAGTCGGCCGGCGAACGGGCGCAGTTCGCCGAGATCATGCGCTCGCTGAGTCAGTTGCCGCCGGAAGCGCGTGACCGTGTGAGCCCGTATGTGCTGTACCTGTCTACACGCGACTCCACCTTCGCCAACCTCACGATCAAGACCGTGGCCGCGATGGGTGACACGGTCGGCTATCCCGAACTGGTAGCGATGCTGTCGCTGCAGCGCGGCGACAAGGCCACGGCCGAACGACTGGCCCGCACCTTTCCTTCGCCGGACTCGCTGCGCAAATCGACGATTGGCCTGACGGGACTGCGCATCGTGACACGCGCGGTGGTGCTGGCGGAGCTGGGCAACACCCGCCGCGCCGTGGAAACGCTGGAAGCCATCGATCCGGCGCGTTTCCAGCGCAACGACGGATTGGATATCACCTGGGCCGTGTACGTGCGACAGTTCGCGCTGCGCGGCAAGCTCTACGAACAACTCGGCGACAAGGCCAAGGCGGTCGAAGCCTACGAGCGCTTCATCACGCTCTGGCAGGAGGCCGAAGATCCGCTGCAACCGCAGTTGCGTGAAGCCCGCGAAGCCGTTGCGCGACTGCGTGATGCGGCTGTCACGCGCCCTGGCTGAACAGAGACACCCACTTCCCCGACGGTCGCATGGTTCCCACGGCACCTGAAGCGCTGCT
>NZ_DASWXE010000142.1:0-31610 GCF_036405635.1 Gemmatimonas sp.
TGGCCATGTATGACAGGAGTCGTGACGGAGTGCGTGACGACGCGAATGGTGACGTGAGGACCTACGACGCCGTCAGGCGCCGGTCCACTGCTTGACGACCACGCGCGCGGGACGCAGCACATGGCCATTGATGACGTAGCCAGCCTGGAAGCACGCCGCGACGACACCGTCTTCTTCCGGGGCGCCAGCGGGCGTGGTGGTGACCGCCTCGTGCAAGGTGGGATCGAACGGGTGCCCCGTCGGATCGATCACTTCGAAGCCGTGCCCTCCAAGCGACTTGAAGAGCTTCTTTTCGACAAGCGACACGCCATCCACCACAGCCTTCGAATCGACGGTGGTCGGGTCGACGTTGGCGAACCGATTGAGGTCATCGAGTGCGTCGAGGATACCGCGCACCAGTTCGCCCTGCGCGCGCCAGCCGGCTTCCTGGCGCTCCTTCACAGCACGACGACGGAAGTTCTCGAACTCGGCGGCCAGTCGCAGGTACTTGTCCCGGGCCTCGTCCAGCTCGCGCTGACGATCGTCCGGGGAGTCTGTCGCAGCGCCGGCATCGGCCGTCGCCGCATCAAGAATGCTTTCAAGGGGCGTGTCCGGCCCGGTCGCGTTGGGATCAGTCATGGCAGGAATGTCTTGGCATACGGTCCCTACGGTCGGGACCGCTCAAAGGTTACCCGGAAGAATCCGGCAGCGAAGATTCAGCGGCGCTGTCCGCCCGAAGGATAGCACCGCGCGTCAGCCGCGGGACGTCCATCCCACGCTATCCTGGCCGGCCTCGCGCGCAAAGGCGCGCCGGAGACGGTCCAGCGCCAATTGGGCTGCCCGGTAGCGGATTTCGAAGCGGTTACCGGGCAGGAGTGCACGTACCGCATGCACATCGCCGTCCACGTCGACGGCCACCCACACCGTACCCACCGGCTTGTCCGGAGTGCCGCCGTCCGGACCTGCAATTCCGGTGATCCCGATGCCGATGCCGGTCCCGAACCGGCGGCGTACGCCGGCCGCCATGGCACAGGCGACCACGTCACTCACCGCACCATGTTCGGCGATGGCCTCAGCCGGCACATCGAGCTCGCGGGTCTTCACTTCGTTGGCGTAGGCGATCACACCGCCCTGTACCGTGCGGCTGGAGCCCGGAATCGCCGTCAGACGCTGGCCCAGCATGCCGCCCGTGCAGCTCTCGGCCACCGCAATCGTCAGCCCCCGCATCGCACACTCGGCAAGCATCAACGCCGCGAGATCATCGTCGCCTTCGCCGTAGATGAAGCGCCCGACCTTTTCGCGCACGAGCGCAGCCGCCTGCGTCAGCGCCGCTTCGGCATCACGTGATGGCCGCGACCACGAGGTGAGGCGCAGATCCACGCCGTCGTTGCCTGGCAGGAACGCCAACGGCAAGCCATTCACGCCCCGGGCCAGTTCGCCGAGGCGATCAGCCAATGCGGATTCCGCAATGTTGGCGGTGCGCAGCGTGCGGCTGCGGATGACGGGTCCATCGGTGGGCAGACGATCACGCAAGTACGGAACGACCGTGTCAGCCAGCATGCCGCGCATCTCCCGCGGGACGCCAGGCAGCATCACCACCCATCGCCCGCGATCATCCTCGAGCCAGATGCCCGGCGCCGAGCCGTGGCGGTTGGGCAGAATGGTGCAGCCGTCAGGCACCATGGCCTGCTGGCGATTGCTCACCGGGAGCGCGTGACCGAACCGAGTGAGCCAACGCTGTTCGAGATTGGCCAGGACCTCGGCGTTCAAGACCATGCCCTTGCCGAAAATCGATGCGATCGCGGGCTTGGTCATGTCATCGGCTGTGGGACCGAGGCCACCCGTGGTGATCACGGCGCCCGTGCGCTCGAGTGCCTCACGCACCGCCTGGGCAATCGCATCGGCATCGTCACCGCAGGTGGTGCGTTGTACGATGCGTACGCCGAGTGCCGCGAACTCGCGCGCCAGGTGCGCGGCATTGGTGTCGATGGTGAAGCCGAGCAGCAGCTCGTCGCCGATGGTGACGATTTCGAGATTCATGACATCCGATGCGCGAGGGGATGCCGCACGAAGGTCCTTGCGGCCACCCGGAAAGATAGCGCGCGTGAGAATCGTTACGCCGGCCTCGCACAACACGAACGCGGTGCCGCCCAGAGAGCGACACCGCGCGGCAGACCTGGGGGGTGATCAGGCCTTTCGCGAACGCGCGGCCACGGAGAGCCCGGCGATGCCCAGCGCCACGAGTGCCAGACTCGCAGGCTCTGGCACCGTGGTGGTGGTGGAGACTTCAAAGTTGAAGACCTCCGCCTGCCCCATCGTTGCGCTCTGATAGGTCAGGTTGTCGACGGCACCCCGGAAATGGCCATCCCATCCGGACCCGATACCCACCTCGAATCCCAGCACCTGAAGGTTGCCGTTCCAGGGACCTTTGAACACATCGACGCCCTCGTCGCTTTGCCAGGTCGCGAGCGAGAGGTCGTAGCGTTCGAAAGCCTGACCGTCGACCGTCGAGTACAACCACAGGTTGGAGTTCGCGCCGATGGTAGCCGTCTGCCAACTGCCGGCGACCACGCCACCGTTGTAGATGGATTCGTAGACCAGGTATCCCATCAGTCCACCGGCGGAACCCACCATGAGTCGGAAGGCCGGCGCCTGGCCTTCGGGATTGGTGCTGCTGGCGTCACGGAAGTAGTCGAACGACAGCGCAGTGAGTGCGTTCAGGGCAAATGGCGTGGAAAGCAGGTATTGAAAGTCGGCTTTGTAGCTGCTGCCCACGGGGCCCGAAAACTCGATCGATCCGTTGCCGCTTCGGGCATAGGCATTGGTAATCCCTGCCGCGCCGCCATTGCGCACATTGTTGGCACACCAGGTGTCATTCAGTCCACTGCAAGCGGGATTCGCCGTGTTGACTGGGCCTGCGTTGGTAAACATGCTGCCGTTGCCGGTCACAACGGTTTGTGCGGCCATCGGCGAGCTGAACGCCGCGCACATGCACGCGCACGCCGCAATGAAAATTCGCATCATGTCTGTATCCACGCGTAGGGAGACGGAAGAATCTCGTTCGAGCGCCCTCATCCCTGAGGTGTTTCAGAGCTCGATGCGCAATGTCCCGCATTCCGGTTGCAACGGGCAACGTCGTCCGCATGGTTCGTACAAGTTTCCGACGGTTTCCAGACAATTGCCGCACACCTGCCGTGGCGTCGCAGGAGTGAAGCTCAGAAAGCACGAACCTCCGTCGCAGCCCGTGCGACGGAGGTTCGATCGATCAGACCAACAGAGGGCGCCGGGCGAGGCGCCAGTCAGGTTCAGTTCTGGCGACGCCGATAGCGCAGCATCACGCCGGACATGCCCACCGCGAGCAGTGCCAGAGTGGCCGGTTCGGGCACAGCCGTTGGACGTCCCGAGAGCACGCCGACCAAGAGAAGGTCAGCGTCATAGTCGGCGGCACCAAAATCGTTGCCCTGATAGTTCTTCATCACCGCGTTGCCGGAGAAGTTGGCGTTCACCACCCAGCTGCCGGTCAGGGCGTCGTATGTGCCCATGTCACCGGCCAACCCGCCGACGAAGCGCACACCGTCGATCACAGCGTCGGTGCCGAGTCCCCACACGCTGAAATCGAGGAAGGTCAGGAAGCCGGTGCTGCCGGAGCCGGCCTTGTACGCCTGCGGTGTCACATAGCGCATCTCGCTCCACACACCACCGGAGTAGATGCTGGTGTAAAACAGCTCCGACGCCGACGGCACCGTGCCATTCTCGAACACGAACAGATCAAAGCCCGTGGCATTGGCAATGCCGCCGGCGTAGTAGAGTTCAAGCGAGCCACGGCCCGCGGCCGGGGTATTCAGCGCCACACTGCCCCAACCGGTGGAGCAGTTGAACATCACCGCGCCAGTGGAGCAGCCGACCGA
Organism: Gemmatimonas sp.; assembly: GCF_036405635.1. Taxonomy (GTDB): domain Bacteria; phylum Gemmatimonadota; class Gemmatimonadetes; order Gemmatimonadales; family Gemmatimonadaceae; genus Gemmatimonas. The sequence continues at coordinate 3,888 of NZ_DASWXE010000142.1, forward strand.
CGACGACCGCAGGTTGCCACCGGTGACGTGCGTGTTGTGGAAGTCGGTCGATCCACCGACGTTCTGTTTCGTGTAGCCACCAGAGAGCAGGTAGCTGGTCGGAGCCAGCGACGGATCATAGTTGATGACATTCGGTGTGCCGGTGATCCCGCCACTGATCGTGACCGGTTGTGCCATCGCCTGCCCTGCACTCACCACAAGAGCACATCCCGCCAACCATGCATGCTTCATCAGCTTCTCCGGTGTGGGTGGTTGATGCCGTACAACAAACAACTGCGGGCGGCGTACACCGCCCGCATCATGCGGGAGCTCAGACGCGGCGGCGGGCCATCGCCAGCAACATCATCATGCCCGTTCCGAGCAGTGCGAGCGATGCCGGCTCCGGCACGGCAGCCGTCTCAAAGTCGTAGCGCGTCACCGGGCCATTGCCAAAGCCGATAGCGACATCGTCGGCAAATCCCTGGAAGGAGCCAGACCAGCCGCTACCCGTGCCGATGCTGAACCCGAGCACGTAGGCGGCGGACGAGAAGCCCCAGTTGTCCGGGTAGCTGAGGCAGTTGTTGCCATAGAGGCTGGAGCAGGTCCCCGCATTCAGGGCCGCGTTCGTGTACCAGTTGCCGGCGAGCAGGTTCACGTCATTCTGCCATGCATCGGTGGGCGCCGTGTTGTTACCGCTATTGAACTGGTAGTCGTACTCCCAGATGATCTCGCGGTACGTGATGGCATTGCCGGGGTCCGCGACGAGAATGCGAAACACCGGGACATGCCACGCCGAGGCCGTACTGCTGGAGCTCCGATACCAGTCAAAGCTCAAGGTCGAGAGCTGATTGAGTAGGCCAAAACCACCCTGGGCCTGAGTTCCAATGGTGAAGCGCGTGCGATCACCGCTGCCCGTGCCGGTGAGTTCGAGCGAACCGTTGCCGGCGCCACCACCGGCACCTCGTGCCTGCGTTGTCGTGATCCCCACAGCGCCCACGCCAGACAAACTGTTGGCACCCCAGCCCTGCGGGGCCGCAGGCGTGACCACCACGGTTTGCGCTGATGCGACAGACGACAGAAGCGCGATACCAGTTGCAAGCGCGACAGATCTCTTCATGCCAATGATCTCAGGGAGCGGGAAGGACAATGCCATCAGGCAAGGCGTGCGCGGACCGCATTCGTCGGCGTCCAGCTATCTTCGCGCGCATCCCTGCTTCCTGCAACTCAGCAACACTGAGGCGCAACTGAGCACCGCGTGGGTTGCATTCGCACCATGGTCGAGTTCGCTGCGAGTGTTGGCACGGCATCGTCACACCACGGGCCAACAGGTCAGCCAGGTCACCGGAATCGGCCCATTCACCATTTCACCAGTCTGCCACCTCACGCCGTCACGATCTCCACTCACCCGCCGCAGTATGATCTCCAGTTCCGCCGGCGTGTATGTGCGCAGGCAGGAGACAATCCCGTCGAAGAGCACCACCAACGGAATGAGCGGGACAAGGTAGGTCAGTAGCAGACGCGACCATGTGAGTGGCCGAATGGCGGGTGTCATCAACACGACCAGCAACGGTGTCAGGCAGGTGAGCAACACCGCGCGTGCGCTGCGATGGGTCGCCTCGAAGGCGACAAAGGGCTCGCCGGCGTCGATCGCATCACGCAGCATCTGCTCCACATCGTGCTCTCGGAAGTGATGCAGTGCCGAAAAGATCGTGCGCACACCGCGGAGCGAGCGCGGTACCGCGCGCGCGTCCACCGGCGTGAGCTCACCGCGCACCCGCCCCACGGTAGCCGCTTCCGTCCGGGCAAAGGCCGATGCGTTCGGCCGCCAGTCGGTGAGCGTGACCGACGTCGCTTCGGCGCCCTGTTCCGCCAACGCCGGGAGCAGCGAACGCCATGGCCCACCTCCACCAGCGGCGAGATCGACGATGGTCGTGCGCCCCGTCTCACGCAGCACGCGCGCCAGGACCGGCGCGGCGGGTGCATAGGCACGCCCAGCATCGATGGCGTGTTGGAGGTAGTCCGTGACACCGTCGCGCACCGCACGCGGACACCAGGGCTGGTCGGCAATCTCGAAAAAATGCACGCGAGACATGAAATCTCCTGTTCTGATATTTCTGAATTATCAGAAATATAAAAACACGACAGACCAGGCCACCACCCCCTATGTCCGGGAACGCCGCCCCCGCGGCCAGGCACCCGCCATCTCGGTCAGCCACTGGGCGGCATGACCGAAGAACTGCTCGAGTGGCCGCAATCGCTGCGCCGCCGGCTTGAGCGATGCCGGCAACGCGCTGCGGCACCCCTTCACCAACTCCCGCATGCGCTCCGCCCGTGCCACGCTCGCCTGCAGCATGGGCACGAATGGATCATCGTGCAGCCGGAAGCGATCGGTGCGTTCACCCGGTAGCCGTGTGCGGTGCACCACGCCCAGGGATTCGAGCATCCGCACCGTGGTACTCACGTTGCTGCGGCTGATCTGCAACTGTTCGGAGAGCTCTTCGGCCGTCAGGGGGCCAACTTCCACGAAGAACAGGCCGAGCATGCGGCCGGCAGGCCGTGGCAGTCCCTCCGGCTCCATCATGGCACTGAAGCGGTCGAGAAAATCCACCACGGTGGGATGTTGGCTGGCGCGCATGCTTCGAAGTTCGTCAATCGCTGGAGGCAATCAAGGGTTGATGCCTCCTGAATACTGCGAGCGCCATCCTGGGCCCCAGGATGGCGGCTGGCGTGGTAGCGAACCGGCGGTAGTTTCCGACGGAATCAGTGGAAACAATGCCCTCGAGAGGCGTATGTGGACTGACCGGTGCAGATCAATCGCGGTGGCGGCAGCACTGACGCTGGCCTCAATGACCACCATTCCTGAGAGCGCACGGGCGCAGCAGACAGCAAGCCGTGTGGCCCTGCTCGGAACCGTGCTTGCCGAACAGGGCGAGCGTCCGATTGCAGGCGCCCAAGTGGAGCTGGTTGGCAACGGAAACATGACCACCACGGATTCTTCGGGCGTGTTCGCACTTTGGGACATCGTCCCGGGGCGTTACCGATTGATGGTCCGCGCCCTTGGATTTGCGCCACTCGATGTGCCGCTGGTGGTGCCCGTCGACGGCCTGGATGCACTCGAGATTCTGTTGCCGCCGACGCTCGGCCGGGTGGAGGTCAGGGCCGGCGGCATTCCACGCGAAGCGCACCTGAGGGGATTCGACCAGAGGCGACGATGGGGCTCTGGTCGCTTCATGGATTCGACCAGGCTGCATGCCTACGGTCCGATGCAATGGGCGACACAGCTGACCGCCAACACGCCATTTTTGCGGATCGTGCGTTTCGAATCGATCTTCGGCTCGGGGTACACGTTCGCCGGCAGACGGCGTGGTGCGGTGAGTCTTCGCGGTGATGTGCGCTCGGAATGTTATCCGCACATCATTGTCGACAATGTGGTCATGTATGCCAACGGGATCGGCGAATTGCCTCTCGACATCAGCTTCCTGACAGGCGGCCCTCCCGTGGTGGCGTCGGAGTACTACGCGGCGTCCCAGGTGCCCGCGGAGTTCGACAAGGGCGGTCTGGCCGTGTGTGGCGCCCTGGTGCTATGGACGCAGCGATGACGTGCGCGACAATGCGCGCGCCGACTCACGCCAGCCGCATCACCTGCGGTCCATAGCGGCGCAGATACAGCCACAAGCTGTACAACGTGAGGGCCACGGCGCCGAGCATACTCGTGATGCCCACAAAACCATTGAACCACGCAAACGTCTGCCAGTTGGCGTCATTCTGCCAACCTTCGCGCACGGCGAGCGTGAGGGCGAAGAACCAGAAATACGCGGCGCCAAGCCAGATGCTCTGGAACGTGGTCTTCCACTTGGCCGGGCCAATGGCGCTGATCACAAGTCCACGGCGGGCGGCGAACTGACGGAACAGCGTCATGAAAGCTTCGCGTCCAAGCACCACGAGCACGATCCACAAGGGCAGTGAGACGTGCCCGAAGGGCGTGGCGAACAGGAACGGCGCCACGTCGGCCCCACCATTGGCGGCATACACCACATCGGGCACGACGAACTGGGGATGGCGCTGCAGGAAGTACATCGGCACGAGCGTCGCCAGCAACAGGAGCTTGTCGGCCAGCGGGTCGAGCAGGCGGCCGAGGTCGGTGACCATGTTGTGCTGGCGGGCGAGGTGCCCATCCCAGTAGTCGGTGATGGCCGCGACGAGGAACAGCACGAAGGCGAGCAGGCGGGCCGTCCACGAGGTGGTGAACGGCAGCCACGCAATCAGAGGCGTCAGTGCGATACGGCCGACGGTGATCGCGTTGGGAAGGTTCACGTGCGTGGGACTCTCGGGAGGCGGGACAGCGTCCGTAGGACGGTGCCCGCGCGCACTTGCCAGCGTTCCGAACAACAGAACGATCAGGCGAGTGTCTTGAGCACCAGCTTGGAGACAGCCTTCAGCGTATCGAAGACACCGTCTCCGGTGACTGCGACGGCTTCGAAATACGGCACACGCTCCACCCACTCCCCGGTCGGTAGCTGGTTCACCAGATACTCGCCAGGACGGAACGGATCCGCCATCGGACGCATCCGGGTGGGATCCGTGATCTCCCACCCCGGGTTGAGCATGGTCTGCAGCTCTTCCAGCGGTGCCGCGTTGGGGAGATCGCGCTTGTTGTACTGAATCACGAACGGCATGCGGGTCAGATCGTACCCGTAGGCCGCCATGTTGTCGTACAGGTTCTGCATGGACTCGAGATTGGCTTCCGCCCGCTCCGCCTGGGAGTCGGCCACAAACACCACCCCGTCCACGCCCTTCAAGATGAGCTTTCGACTCGCATTGTAGTAGACCTGCCCCGGCACCGTGTAGAGGTGAAATCGGGTCCGGAAGCCACGAATCGTGCCCAGATCGACCGGCAGAAAATCGAAGAACAGGGTGCGCTCGGTTTCCGTGGCCAGCGAGATGAGCTTGCCCCGGGTGCTGGGCGACACCTTGCCGTACACGTACTCCAGGTTGGTGGTCTTGCCACCGAGCCCGGGTCCGTAGAACACGATTTTGCAGTTGATCTCGCGGGACGCGTAATTGATCATCGACATCGGGGCGCGTCCTTACTGAAAGAGTCGGTCGATCTCGTGCTCGGCCCCGGCCAGGAACCCCGGCGGCGCGGCCGCCTGCGCGGCAGCACCGCGCGCAAAGACCCCCTCGAACGTACGCGTGAGCTCTTCCACCGCACTCTTCATGCGGAGCCGCACGAGGCCCAGCGTGGTGCGGTTGTCGAAGAGGACCACCAGGATCACCCGACGTGCGATATCGGCCAGATACATCGACTCGCGTTCGCCCTGATGGAACAGCACGTTGAAGTCGCTCTCACCGATCAGGCGCGCGAGCTGGTCGTTGGCACTGAAATCGGCCGCCGTCAGCGTGGCAAACGCGGTCGCGTCGAAGTTGGGGGGCTCGCCCACCGTCGCAACGAGCTGACCGCTCCGGTCGACGAGCAGGGCGCAGCGCGCCTTGGCGTCGTACAGGAACCGCTGGAGCGTGATCGTGATGGCCCCGAAGTCGTCCTCGGTGAACGACCAGGTGGCGGCGCCGATAGGCATGTACGGAGTGGGCGAAAGACTCGGGCAGTGGCCGCCGGGCAACCGGTCACGCAGGCGTCCGCGTCACAGGCCCGGCACCGCGGGGGGCAAAGCCCCCGCTAAGAACGTAACAGCCGTTCCGTGCGTCGCAGAACCCTCTGGGCCCGGCGCCGCAGCAACGGATGCGACTCCCAGGCCAGATAGTCCCGGAGTAGCCGCGCACTATCAACGCTCGGGTGGGCGCGAAGGTAACCGAGTGCGGCCAATCGCTTGCGCGGCGAGGGGTGGAACAGGGATCGCCGGTGCTGGTGGAGCTGCGCGCTCCAGCCCACCAAGCCGACCGCCACGCCGATGGCCATACTGGCCAGCACCCACCCCAATGTCCTGGAACGCCCCATCACATCTCCCGCCGGGCGGCAATCGCTTGGGCGATCGTCACACCATCGGCATATTCAAGGTCTCCGCCCACGGGTAGCCCGCGAGCAATCCGGGTGACCCGGATGGCGCCATCTGCGGCCGCGCTCGCCAGCTGACGCTGCACATAGAGCGCCGTGGCCTCACCCTCCAACGAGGGGTTGGTGGCCAGAATCACTTCCCGTACCCCTTCCGCCCCCAGGCGAGCCAGCAGATCGGCCACGTGCAGGTCCTCGGGACCCACGCCGTCCAGCGGCGACAACCGCCCGCCAAGTACGTGGTAGCGCCCGCGGAATTCACCGGCCCGCTCGATGGAGGCGATATCGCTGGCCTGCTCCACCACGCACAACACGGCCTGATCCCGGCGTGGATCGGCGCACAGATGGCACAGCGTCGATTCCGTGAGGTTGTGGCACAACTCGCAGCTACGCACACGCTCCGTCAAAGCCACCAACGCCTCGGCCAGCTTGCGGCTTTGCGCGGCGGGCTGACGCAGCAGGTGGTAGGTCAGGCGCAGCGCCGTCTTCCGGCCAATACCCGGCAGACGCGCCAACTCGTTGGTGAGTTCGTCGATGACCGACATGGACTACCGCCGGAGAGTCCGCGTGTGTGCGCGCCGACTCAGAACGGCAGCTTGAAGGGGAGGTCGACGCCTCCGGTCACCTTCTGCAATTCCATCTGCATCGCGTCGGCGGCCTTCTTCTGTGCTTCGGCCACGGCAACGACGATCAGATCTTCGAGCATCTCGATGTCACCCGGATTCACGATGGACGGATCGAGCTTGATACGCTTGAGCTGCATCTTGCCATCGACATCGGCCGACACCATACCGCCGCCAGCCAGCGCGCTGAAGGTGCGCTGCGACATCTCGTCCTGCATGGTCTGCATGCGCGACTGAATGTCCTTGAACTGGCCCAGCATCTTGAAGAGATCCATAGAACTGCAGTTTGGGGTTTCGGGGGAGCGGGTTTGGCGCGACCGCGTCAGTCGAGTAGCTCGAGATCGAGTGCCTTGACGGCGGCGTCGAGTAGCGGACTGCGTGATGCGATCTGTTCGGTGCGCTGACGCTGCACATCATGCGCGGTCATGCGCACGGTGGTATCGCGAGCAGGCTTGTCACTGGCAGGCGGTGTGTACGGCTTGAGCGTCACCGACGATACACCACCAAACACACCCTGGGCAGCGGCGAGCACGTCCGCGCGCGAATTATCGGCCGCCTGCGCGAACGTATCGTCGAGCGGATCATACCCCAGGGTGAGCCCACCGTTCGGCGTGATGGTGATCGGCACCAGTCGCTCCACCGCCTGCGCGAGCATGCCACGTCCCTTGGCACGGATGGCATCCGCCACCGCACGCCATTCCTTGGTCACCCGCTCGATGGTGGGCGGAGCGGTCGGCACGCGCGGCGCCGCATGACGATCGGCGAGCTGCGACGCGGCAGCGGCATCAGCCACCTGCCCCGTGGCCGGACGCGGCGTGGGCACGGGCGGTGCCATCACCTGCGCGACGGCCTGCGCAGACGGCATCCCCGGAGCAGAAGCGACGGCCGCCGGTGGCGCAGACGGCAAGGCATGCGCCGAGGCGACGCGTGGCTCATGGGAGACGCGCCGTGATGGCGGATCTTCACGTCCACCGCTGCCAAAGCCCTGCAGCACTTCCTGCAACTCGATGGTGCGGTCGAGCAACGCGAAGCGCACGAGCAGCGTTTCGAGCAACAGCTGTGGCTGGCCGCTGCGACGATACATGGGCTCGAGCTCGAGCAGCGCATGCAACATGCGGAGCAGGTCGTTGGCAGCAAGACGATCCTTGCGCGTCTCCAGCGCTGCGCGCATGCGCTCGGGCAACTCGGGCGGCACACCCCCCAATGCAATGGCAAGCTGCGCGCGCAGCAGATCGCCAAGTCCGGAGAGCACGAGCACGAAGTCGACGCCGGCATCGGCCAATCGCTGCACAGCGGCGAACACATCGACCGCGCGACGCTCAGCGACCATGTCCAGCAGCGCGAGGTATTCGTCGTCGGGGATGAGGCCAAGCGCCGTCTGCACGCGCTCGGCGGTCACCGCCGCACTTTCGCCGAGCGAGAGCACCTGGTCGGTGAGTGACAACGCATCGCGCAGGCCACCATCGGCCGCGCGGGCAATCATGCCCAGTGCGTCCTGCTCGAACGCGACCTGCTCTTCGGCGAGCACTGCGGCGAGACGCTCGCGGATTTCGGCCGGGCCGATGCGCTTGAGGTCGAAGCGCTGCAGGCGCGAAAGAATCGGCGCGGCCTGCTGGGCGATCTTCTGCGGCTCGGTGGTGGCAAACACAAACACCACGCGTGGCGGCGGCTCTTCGAGGATCTTGAGGAGTGCGTTCCACGCTTCGCGCGTGAGCATGTGTGCTTCGTCGACTATATAGACCTTGTAGCGGTCATCGCCGGACGGCGCGTACATGGCGCGCTCGCGCAACTCACGGGCGTCATCCACACCGCGATTGGACGCGGCGTCGATCTCCACGACATCGAGTGAGGCGGACCCGCTCCAGATGCGCTGGCAGCTGCCACAATGTCCGCAGGGCTCCCCCTGCAATTCGGGCTCGCCGCGTCGCTCGCAGTTGAGCGCCATGGCAAGCACGCGAGCGAGTGTGGTCTTACCCGTACCGCGGGGACCGCAGAGCAGATAGCCATGCGCCACACGACCACGGGCAATGGCGCCCTTGAGCGTGTTGGCCACGTGATTCTGCACGGCAACGGTGGCGAAGTTGCGCGGGCGGTACTTCCGGGCGAGGGCGAGCGACATGCTGGCAATCTAGCGGGCCGACAGGCGGCTCGGAGCGGCATGCACGGAGCCTGCACACCAGGCACAGCCGCGGACCGGGTGGCCGAAAAAAAAACGCGCGGAAGGCCCGCTCTCAGAGCGAACCTTTCCGCGCGCAGTGCCCCGGGCCTGACGAAGCGACGACAGGATCCACGTACCGCTGCTACCTTCGGGGTCCTGACGGAGTTGGCGGGCTGACGCCCTCCGGGACCCGGGACATCAGCAACCTAGTCAGTCCTCGCGGGGAAAACTACGGGGGCGGAGCGCTGAATTCTCGGTTCAGATTTCTGATGTCAGAGTTCCGAAATCGGAGATCTGACGGAGATAGATGGTGTGAGACCAGATGACCTACGATGTCAGAGGTCTGAGTGCCCGGGCAGGCTGCCTGCCGATGTACGGGGTCCCAAGGGCTGACTTCTGCGCCAGTCGAGAGCGCCACTTCCCGTGCGGACGCCAGTGCTCAGACTTCTGACATCTACGCGGTCTGGTCTCTCACCATCTATCTCCGTCGGATCTCGGATCTCGGATCTCAGATCTCAGATATCTGAACTCTGACATCTAGCCCGCCGTCGTTTCTTCCAGTGCCTGTCGCAGCCTGGTGCCATGCGCGGCAATCGCTTGGATCGGCGCATCGAGGTGCGTGACGGCCCGCACGCGCCGGTCGTGCCACATGCTGATGCGCACGCCGAGTTCGGCAGCGCGGGCCACGACGGCAGCCGCAGTCGGTGTGGGCAAGTCGATCATCACGATGTTGGTATCGGGGGTGACCACCTTCGCACCGCCGGCACCATCCACGATGGATGCCAGCTCCCGCGCCGCTGCGTGGTCCTCGGCGAGACGTGCGAGATGATGCTCCAGCGCGTGCAGCCCGGCGGCCGCGAGCACTCCGCTCTGTCGCATGCCACCACCCAGACGCTTGCGCACCCGATGCGCCTTCGTGATATGGTCGGCCGGCCCAACCAGGCACGCTCCCACCGGCGCACCAAGTCCCTTTGAGAAGGACACCATCACGGTGTCAGTGCAGCTCGCGAGTTCCGCCAGCGAAGTCCCCAATGCCACCGACGCATTCCAGAGGCGGGCGCCATCGAGATGCACAGGCAATCCCGCCTGCCTGGCCACCGCCTGCAGCGCCTGCATCTCCAGTACCTGCGTCACCACACCGCCCGCCCCATTGTGCGTGTTCTCGAGACACACCAGCGAGGCTTCCGGCGCATGGATGGACGGTGTGCGCACTGCCGCCTGCAGATCGTCGGCCTTCATCACCGTACCACGCGCCGACACCGGGCGGATTTGCACACCACACAAGGCGGCCGCGCCGGCAATCTCCCAGTGCACGATGTGCGCCTCGGCGTCCAGCAGGATCTCCGTGCCCGGCGCGCTGTGCACCCAGATGGCCGCCTGATTGGCCATCGTCCCGCTGGGGAAGAACAGGGCCCGCTCCTTGCCCAGCAGTTCGGCAACCGTGGCTTCGAGACGCGCCGTCGTCGGATCGCCTTCGAGCACATCGTCGCCGACCTCTGCATCGGCGATGGCACGGCGCATGGCCGTTGTGGGACGCGTGACAGTGTCACTGCGCAGATCGAGCACGTACGCAACGGACGACATCAACTGGGACGCGGTTTGGGTTTGGTGGCCGGAGGCACGGGCGCCTGCGCTTTGGCTGGGGTGCCCTTGGATGCGGCTTCGGGCTTTCCTGCTGCCTTGCCAGAAGCCATACGGTTGACCGTGGCGTGCAAGGGCGGCTCATCGAGCAACGACAACTCTCGTTGCCGCAGATCATACGCCTGTGCGACTTCGGCACCGATCAGGAAGAGGAATGCCGCATAGTATGTCCAGAATACGATGGCCACGATCGCGGCGATCGTCCCCGTATACAAGGAACTCGGATCGGCATTGCGCACGAGAATCGCGAAGAGGTGCCGGGCCAGCTCGAACAATACAGCTGCCGTCGCACCTCCCACGAACGCCACGCGAACAGGGGGACGGCGTCGCGGCAAACCGCGATACATCGCCGAGAACAGGGCGAACACCAGCAGCACCGCGAGCGCTCGTCCCAGCAAGTAGGTGAGACCGCCCATCGCGGACTCACGCAGGCCCACGTCGCGCAAGAGGGTCAAGCCGCGTGTGGTCGCCAGGTCGAGATATGCGCTGAATACCACATATAGCACGACCACAAGAGTCGCCACTACCGTGGCGAGCAGGTCGAACAGCTTGCCGGCAACGATGCTACGATCGGAGCCATCGAATGTCAGCGCCAGGACACTGCGCAGCGATCCGAAGAGGCGCGTGGAGAACCACGCGAAACCGATGGCGGAATAGAGCGTGACCGCACCGCGAGTCTCGAGCACATCCGTGATGACGCCCCGCAACAATGCGTCGGCCGCAGTGGACTCATTGGGGAGCAGCTGGCCGACCAGCGACGACACGGTATTCACCGCTTCCGCCGGCTGGTTGCCGAGCAGGAAGGAGAGGCCGCCAATCAGCAGCAGGACAAACGGGACAAACGCCAACAGGATGTTGAACGCCAGTCCGCCCGCGAGAAATGGGACATTGTCCTCCCCGCTCTGTTGCCAGACGCGGCGGACAATGTCCCACCAGCTATCAGCCTTCTGCCGGATTCTCGTCAGCGTGTTGGTCCGCATGCGTATTCAGGTCATCGGCCTGACGCCGGACCCGATCGTTGTAGGCGCGGCGTCCATCGGTGTACGCTCGCTTGGTGTCGGCCACAGCCTGTTCGAGATCCACGCGCGCCTGCGCGGCCGCCTCGCGACCGGCGTCCACCGCATCATTCACGGCATCGACGCGCGTCTGCACCGCAGAGCGTGCACGGTTCACACGATCATCGACGGAGGAACGCGCACGCTCCACCGAGTCGGCGACCTTTTCGCCGAATTCATCGGTGATCTCGCGCACACGGCGGCCTGCGCGACGAGCCTCACGCGAAATGCGGTCGCGCGTTTCACGACCACTCGCCGGAGCAAACAGCAGCGCGGCACCGGCGCCCACCGCCAGTCCGAGCAAAAGCATACCGAGGCCGTTGCTGCTCTCGTCGCGCTCGATGACAACCAGACGGTCGTCGTCGTATCCACGGGCCATGTTGAAGTACCTCCAGGTGGTGACGGCAGCGCCGGCAGTACGGGAGGACATCGGCCGTGTCGCCAATGCCCGGTCCCGTACTGCGTACCTGACGTCAGTCCGAAAGATCCGCGTCGTCGGGCGCCGCGACTACAGTCGAGGCACCATCAGGCAGCGGGCGATGCAACTCGGGGACCTTCACGAACTGTTCGACGTACTGCCGCGTGCCGCCGATCCCGAGTTGCGTGAACAGGAACGTGAACTTCGCATCGTACGCCGCACCGAGTGCGTTGCGTACTTCAGCCGGCAAGGCCCACAACTTCTTCTTGAACGGGCCAATCGCCTTCTTGCGCGTCTTGTAGTAGAACTGCTCGTTGCTGTCCTTTTCCTTGCGCTCATCCTTCGCGTTCACGTCGAGCCACGCATAGATCTCCTCGCGCAGTGACGCGGGGATGTGGTCGTACATGATGTTCTGGAAGTTCGTCGCCAGGTGGATCTCGGCGGTCTCGACACGCGGGAAGTTGTTGAACGCCGTGTCGGGCAAGGTGGACGCACCATGCTGCACCGCGCCGGCCATCTGGTAGCGGTCCCGCGCCATCTTGGACAACGTGCCCAGTGTGTCGAGATCGAGCGCGACATCGGCAATGGAACCGTCGGCCAGCACGACACCACCGTGCGACGTGCCCGACTGCACCGAGATCTTCGACAGCCCGGCCGTGCCGGGGGCCTGCGCGGCGAGCGTGCTGTTGAAGCCGTCCATGAACGCTTCGAGCTCGGCCGGTGTGCTGTTCTCCGTGCCGACTTCACCGATCTCGCCACCGATGGAGATCGTCACACCGTTCGGCTCGGCATCGCGCACGAAGCGCGTGATGTCCACGCAGACTTCGTAGTTGAGGCGCTGCTGCTCAGCCAGGGTGGCCTTGGACAGATCCACCAGTGTCGACGTATCGACGTCGATGTTGTAGAAACCGGCCGCGACCGCTTCCGTGACGAGCGCCTTCACGGCGTTCACTTCGGTGACGGGATCGACGGCGTACTTCTTGTGGTTGACCTGGAAGTGATCACCCTGAATGAACACGGGGCCGCGGAACCCTTCACGCAGCGCCGCCGCCAGCATCACCGCCACATACTCGGCCGGACGCTGTTCCGTATACGCGATTTCCGAACGCGCGATCTCGAGGATGAACGCGCCCGCGTCCATCTGCTTGGCCGTGCGGAAGATGGAACGCGCGGTGTCGTAGGCGAGTGCGCGCACATTGATGGCCGGCACGGTAAAGCCACCACACTTCCCTTCACCGCGCGCGATGTAGAGATCGTGAATGGAGGCCGCACGTACACCGACAGCCTGTCCAATCTGCCAGATCAGCCAGCGGGCGTAGTCGCGCTCACCTTCGGTCGCGCCGAATACGGCCTGATGCACGAGCGCGTCGAGATGCGCGCTCTGCAGCGCCGCAGCGTCTCGCACCTGCACGCGGCCGTCGGCCACGCTCACGGCACCGCCAAACAGCGGGGCCGAGGATGTCGTCGAATCGGTCATGGAGGAGTTCAGTTGTCCTGCCCGGCAGAGCACCGGGCGGTGTCAGGGTTGGCGACGGGTGACCTGTCCGCCAGGTCGGGAGGGTGTTCAACCCTCCTAACATCCCACCAAACGAAGTCGCGCGGCAAGCCCGTCAGGGCGCAAACTCGCCCCGTGACGGGTCACATCACAACCGCCAACGGGGATCCGGCTTGGGGAGCGCGTCCCACTCCGCACGGGCGGCCTCGCTGCCAGCACGCCCCAGCATCGCATAGGCAAACTGCTTGCCCAGCTCCACACCCGGCTGGTTGAAAGCATCGATGCCGTACAGTGCGCCCGCATAGGCTGTAGCCAGCTCGAACGTCTGCATCAGGGCGCCGAGGTGCCAGGCGTCGATCGCATCGATGTGCAGGGTGGCATTGAATCGGCCTCGGGCCGCCAGCGCACCCGCCGTGGCCCGCTGCTCGATGTCGATCAGCTCGCCCAGCGTGTGCCCGCCAAGATATCCGAGCTCGGGGATGTCTGTATGGCGGGCCGGAATGCGCCCCTCGTCGGTGCGACCGCGCACGGCGATGAACGTCACCGTCTTGTCGTGCGGGCCCTCCATGAACAGCTGCACCTGCGAGTGCTGATCGGTGGCACCCAGCGCCGGCAAAGGCGTCGGGCCCACCGAGGTGCCGTCGGGCAGGATCTTGCCGAGGGACTCGGCCCACAGCTGCACGAACCACAGCGCGAGATCTCGCAGGGGATCGGCATAGGGCATGAGCACCTGGATGCGACGGCCATGACGCGTATCCGACAGCCACTGCAGCACGGCAAAGGCGCCAGGCAGGTTGCGCGCGACATCATCGCCTTCGGCCAGTAGCGTCACATGCGCGGCGCCGCCCAGCAGGGCACGCACGTCGATACCCATGATGGCCGCCGGCAGGATGCCGACCGGCGAGAACACCGAGAAGCGGCCGCCCACATTGGACGGGATGTCGAGCGTGGTGATGCCCTCGGCGCGCGCAATGCGCCGCAGTGAGCCGACTTCGGGATCGGTCACGAACACGAGGTGCGCACGCGCCTGCTCTTCGCCAACGGCCTGCGCGAGGGCTTCGCGTACGATGAGATACTGCGCCATGGTCTCGACCGTCCCACCCGACTTGGACACGACCAGCACCCGTGTGCGCGACAGGTCGAGACGCGCCAGCGTGGCGGCAATGGTGGCCGGATCGACGTTGTCGAGCACGTGCAGACGGGGATTGCCCCCGCGTTGTTCGGCGGTCAGCGCGTTCCATTGCGGGGCACAAAGCGCCGTGCGCAACGCGATGGGGCCGAGCGCCGAGCCACCGATGCCGAGCAGCAACACGTCGTCGAAACGGCCGCGGGTGTCCTGCGCGACAGCCACACTGGCCCGCAGCAGGTCGTCATTGGTGGGCAGGTGCAGGAACCCCAACTGCTCCTGCTTCGCCATCACCTCTGCGTGAGCGGCCCTGAACCGGACCGCCGCGTCACGCCACTCCGACTCCGTGATTCCGGCACCGTTGGGCAGCGCGCCCGCCATCATGTTGGTGAAATCGAGTGTCAGGGTCATGAGTGCGATCGCTCGGGGAGATGGACCACCAGGCCGTCGTGTGCCGGTGCGATGCCGGTCGGCAATTCCTCCGCCAGCGCCGCATGAAAGTTGTCGTGCGTGAGGTGCGTGAAGAACGTGCGCTCGGCTCCCACCAGGCGTGCCATGTCGATGGCCTCGGCGATGGAGAGATGCGACGGGTGGGGGTGACGTAGCAGAGCGTTCAGCACCAGCACGCGCACGCCGGCCAGCGTCTCCAATGCGTCGGGCGGCAATGTCTTCGCATCGGTCACATAGCCGATGTCGCCCACCCGATATGCGGTGACCGATGTGCGGCCATGGGGCACCGTGAACGGTATGACCGCCACGCCCTGTACATCGAACGCCACGCCCGGTGTGATAGCCACGGGCGTGCCTTCGGGGCGGGTCGTGCCGGGCATGGGGCGCATGGCCGGATCGACCACATACGGGAATCGCGCGGCGAGCGTGGCGAGTGTGTGCGGTTCACCGTACAGCGGCAACGGGCTGGCGCGATGAATGGTGATCGCACGCAGATCGTCGATGCCGTGGATGTGGTCGGCGTGTTCATGCGTGTAGAGCACCGCATCCACCGAAGCCACACCGGCCGCCACGAGCTGCAGACGCAACTCGGGCGGCGTGTCGATCAGGAGGCGCACGCTACCATGCGGGCCGTCCACTTCGATGACGGCACCGCAACGTGTGCGCTTGTCGCGCGGGTCATCCGAGCGGCATACGGCGCACGCGCAACCAATCTGCGGCACGCCGAAGCTCGTCCCGGTCCCCAGGAAGATGAGACGCATCCCGGGAGTCCGCGCGGTGTGGGTCACACCGTCTCGACCTTGAGCAGGTTGGTCGTGCCCGGCACGTCGAACGGCACGCCGGCGGTCACCAGCACGCGGTCGCCCTTGGTGACGAGATTGAGATCGAGCGCCTCGCGCAGAGCCATGGCCACCATGTGGTCGTAGCCACGCGCTGTGGGCACCAGTCGCGGCACCACGCCCCACACCAACGCGAGCTGACGGCACACCCGCGGCTCGTCGGTGAGCGCGAGAATGGGCACACTGGGGCGGTGCGACGCCACAATGCGCGCCGTGAAGCCGCTCTTCGTGAACACCACCACCAACGGCGCATCGAGCATGCGCACCGCTGCCACCGTGGCTGCGGCAATGGCTTCCTCGGTGTTCACGCCGGCCAGCACGCGCCGCTCGAACTTGCGCGGATGAATGGCCGCCGGGTGAATCTCGATTTCCTTGATGATGCGGCGCATCGCTTCCACGGCGAGGCGCGGGTGATGACCGGCCGCCGTTTCGGCGGAGAGCATCACCGCGTCCGTGCCATCGATGATGGCGTTGGCCACATCACTGGCTTCCGCACGCGTCGGGCGCGGATTGTCGATCATCGACTCCAGCATCTGCGTGGCCGTGATCACCGGACGACCCATCCGATTGGCCGTGGCGATGATATTCTTCTGCGCGATCGGCACTTCTTCGAACGGCAGCTCCACGCCGAGGTCACCACGGGCGACCATGACCGCATCGGTGGAGCGCATGATCTCCTCGATATTCTCGAGGGCCACGTCCTTCTCGATCTTGGCCACGATGAGCATGGTGCGCGGAATCAGCGCGCGCAGCTCTTCGATGTCCTGCGCCCGGCGCACGAAGCTGAGCGCGATCATGTCGAGCTCGTGGGACACGGCAAACGCCAGATCGGCCCGGTCTTTCTCCGTCAGCGAAGGCGCCGACACGGCGATGCCGGGGAGGTTCATCCCCTTGTTGCTCGTGAGCGTGCCTCCGTGCACCACCGTGGCCCACACGCGTGGGCTCTCCACGCGCGTCACGACGAGCTCGAACAGGCCGTCGTTGATGAGCACGCGGTTGCCCGGGTTCACATCGTGGTGCAGGTCCGCGTAGGTGATCGGGATCTCGGTGCCGCTGGCCACGTCCTCGGGCACCAGCACGACTTCCGAACCGACTTCGAGTTCGCGGGGGCCCGGCAGTACGCCGATGCGAATACGCGGCCCCTGCAGGTCGGCCAGAATGGCCACGGGGCGCCCTGCGGCGGCGGCCACTTCGCGCACCGCCTTGATGGTGCGCTCGTGCGTTTCGTGCGTGCCGTGCGAGAAGTTGATGCGCGCCACATCGAGGCCCGCGTCGATCAGCGCGCGGATGCCCTCGGGCGAGTTGCTGGCCGGGCCGAGTGTGCCGACGATCTTGGTGCGCGGCACATGCGGGCGCCGGAAGTTCGTGGGCGTTTCGGGCGCGGTCGCGTCAACGGCTGCGCGTTCAGGTCCCGTACGGGGGATGGTCATCGGTTCAATCGGCATCAGTTCGCGGGTGCGGCGAGTGCCGCACGCTTTTTGGACAGACCGTCCAGCAGCGTCACGAAGGATTGTTCGAACGACGCGAGCCCTTCGGCGAGCAGGACGTCGGTGACTGCCTGCAACGACACGCCGCGCGCTTCGAGCGCTGCGAGCGAACGATCGGCATCAGCCACGTTCTCGGTGACCGACTGCCGCACTTCACCATGATCGCGAAACGCTTCCAGTGTGGCCGGCGGGAGCGTGTTGACCGTGTCCGGTCCGACCAGTTCCTCCACATACAGCACATCGCGGAACGCCGGATTCTTGGTGCTCGTGCTGGCCCAGAGCGGCCGCTGCACACGGGCGCCGAGTGCAGAGAGTGCGCTCCACCGGGCACCGGAGAACGAGGCCTGAAACAGACGGTAGGCCAGCTTGGCGTTGGCGATGGCCGCCTTGCCCTGCAGGGCCAGGACTTCGGCCGGTGCGTCGGACGTCGTGGCGATGGTGGCGAGCTGCTTGTCGATGGCCGAGTCGACACGGCTGACGAAAAAGCTGGCCACGGAGGCCACGTTGTTCACTGGCAAGCCAGCGGCGGCGCGCGCTTCGAGGCCAGCGATGTAGGCTTCGATGACTCTGGCGTGGGCATCGATGGAGAACAGCAACGTGACATTCACGTTGATGCCATCGGCGATGAGGGTGCGGATGGCTTCCGCGCCTTCGACCGTGCCAGGCACCTTGATCATCAGGTTGGGCCGGTCGACAATCGCCCACAGGCGACGGGCTTCGGCCACGGTGCTGGCCGCGTCGCGTGCCAGGTCGGGTGAGACTTCGAGGGAGACGTATCCATCCACGCCGGCCGTCGTCTCATACACACCGCGGAAGGCATCACAAGCCGCCCGCACGTCGGTGGAGGCCAATACGAAGAACGCGTCCCGATCGCTCAGCGCCGGATCCACGGTGGCCAACTGCGCATCGTATGCCGCGCCTTCGGCCAGGGCCTTCTCGAAGATGGTCGGGTTGGAGGTCATCCCGGTGAGTGCATCTTCGGCGATCCGGCGGGTCAGGTCTCCGTTGGAGAGCATGACACGGTCGATGTAATCCAGCCAGAGCGACTGGCCGGCTGCGTGCAGCGCGTGAAGGCGTGTGGACATGACGGGGAAAAGGGCGACGGGCGTTTGCGACACAACCATGCATCCTAATGGGATGCACGACCTCGGGTCGAGAGGAGCCGGTGTCGTTACTGAAACAGCGCCAATCCCTACAAATCTACTACGATCGTGTTCCCATCTGTCTCCCGTGCCGTGATACACTTGACCTTCATGACCCTCGTGAGAGCTCACTGGCCCAGTCACCTTGCCCGGCTCGGCCTGCCCCTGGCTACCGCGGCCGCTCTGGTGGGAGCCTGTGCCCCGGTATTCCAGCGCGTCGAGCCCATCCCGTCCTCTTGCGGACAGGTCACGATGGCCACCTCGGTGTCTCGTCACGCAGAACCGGCGGTGAACGGCGTCGCCGTGTTCGACACCGCGTGGAGCATCATCGCCCGCACGCATTGGGACACCACGTACAACGGTGTCAACTGGCGTGCCCTCCGCGAGGAGCTGCGCCCGCGTGCCGCAGCGGCGCACAACCGCGGCGAGCTCCGACTGGTGCTGGCGGAAATGGTGGGTCGATTGCGGCAGTCGCACTTCGCGATCATTCCGCAGGAGTACGCCGACGCCGACGGCGCGGCGGATACGACGTCTGGCCGGGCAGTGCGGGGCGGTGGCGGTTCGCTGGGCTGGCAGTTCCGCTATCTCGATGGGGCCATGGTACTTACAGCCGTCGACAGCGGTGGTCCGGCGTGGACGGCGGGGATCCGGCCCGGCTGGACCGTGCAAGCGGTGGATGGCTGTCCCCTGGCCCCGCGGCTCGCCGCGCTGAGCACCGATCCTGATCCGCGTCATGTGGCGCTGCGCGCCTTCCAGTTGGCCAGTCGCTTGCTTGATGGCGGCGACGGCGACCAGATCGTGGTGTCGATGCTCGACGGACGGCATCAGTTCGTCTCCCGCACGCTGACCTTTGCCCCGCCGTCAGGCACGATCACCAAGTTCGGTAACCTGCCGCCGATGGCGGCGCATCTGGAGTGGAAGCGGGTGCGGCAGGACGGGCGAACCATCGGGGTGATCACCTTCAACACCTGGATGCCGGTGCTGAGTGCCCAGTTCGACGCGGCCATGGACTCCCTCCGCACGGCCGATGCGATCGTGCTGGACCTGCGGGGCAACCTAGGTGGCGTGGGCGGCATGTCGATGGGCATCGCAGGCCACTTCGTGGACAGCGTGCTGAGCCTGGGCACGATGCATCAGCGTGGCGCGACCCTGCGCATGGTGACCAATCCGCGCCGGGTCGACACGCGCTCCCGAGCGGTGAAGCCCTTTGCCGGTCCGCTCGCTCTCGTCGTCGACGAACTCTCGGCCAGCACCACCGAGATCTTTGCGGGCGGCCTTCAGGGACATCGGCGCGCCACCGTCTTCGGCACCCGTACCGCTGGGCAGGCCCTGCCCTCGGTGCCTGAACGGCTTCCCAATGGCGACATCCTGTATCACGCCATTGCCGACTTTCTGGGGCCCACCGGAACCCCGGTGGAGGGAGCTGGTGTCCTACCCGATCATGTGACTCCGCCCACAGTTCGGGCGTTGGTTGAAGGGCGCGATCCCGCGCTGCAGGCCGCCCTGCACTGGGCGGCGCAGCGCGCCCCGCGTCATCCCGTTCCCTGAACGGTTCGCGCAGTTCCTGATTTCCGTCATCCAGTTGGAGCTCGATATGCTGCAGATGCGGCGTTCCCCGATGGTTCGCACTTCGCCTCGCTTTTCGCTTCGCACGCTGGCCATGGCGGCGACCTTCGCCGCGCTGGTCACGGCCCCGGCGCTGCATGCACAGGCGTTGCCGGCTGCGACAGACCTGGTCGCGAAGCATCTGGCCGCGGCCGGTGGCGCCGAAGCGTTCAAGTCGCTCAAGTCGGTGCGTCAGGTGGGCGTCATGGAAATGCCGTCGATGGGTCTTCAGGCTCAGGCGGAAAATTTCGCGGCTGCGCCGAACAAGATGTCGATGAAGGCCAGCATCGCGGGGATCGGCGAGATCATTTCGGGCACCAACGGCGAGGTCGCGTGGCAGGTGAATCCCATGCAGGGTCCGCGCCTGCTCGAGGAGAAGGAACTGGTGGACGCCCGCGATGCCGCCGACTTCTACGGCAACCTGATGATGGACCCCGATCGCTTCTCGAAGATGGAAACGGTCGGTCTCGTGACCTTTGCCGGTGAGCAGGCCTATCAGGTGAAGTTCACCCGCAAGGGCTCGGGCAAGGAGAGCACCCAGTACTTCTCAGCCACCAGCGGGCTGCTGATCGGCTCGGAAGCCACGCAGGAATCGGCGATGGGCACCACGACCATGGTCACCGTGCTCGGCGACTACAAGGACTTTGGCGGTCGCAAGTTTCCGACGCGCAGCGAAGCGACGGTGGGGCCCACGAAGATCGTGCTCAAGATCAACGAGGTCTCGGTGAACGACGTGCCTGACACCGCCTTCTCGGTACCCGATGCGGTCAAGCCGCTGATCAGGAAGTAGGGTGATCGCGGTGGGATGTCACGCCGGGAGTGCTCCGGTTTGTTGACATCCCCCGTCGTGATCGGAGATTGTGCGGATGTGCCCACAACGCCATCCGCAACCTGTGATCACGCGCACACTCGAGTTGGAGCGTGTGTCGGGCGTGCCCATCCAGGTGGGTTCACGCTGGTGGAGCTGTTGGTCGTGATCGCTATCATGGGGATCGGAGCGGCATTGGCCACGGCGATGTGGTGGCCGCGCGAGGGTGGCGCGGGAGACTCGCCTGCCACGATCGACGCCGTGGTGGCCCGCGCCCGCACCCTGGCCGTGGCACGTGGTGAACGGCTTGCACTGCAGATGCGGGATGACGGGCACTGGCTGCTGCGGGCGGCGGCCGTGAACACGCCCGACACGATCGCGTCGGGCTTCGTAGCATCGACCGAAGGAACAGCCGCCGCGGGTTTCGCGATCGAAGTGGATCCGCTCGGTTCTTGCCGGCCAGTCTCGGGGACCGCGATGACGGACATGCGTGCGTTCGACCTGACGCGCTGCCGTTGGCTGGCTCTTCCCGAAGGCGGTGCCCCGTGACGCTGCTGGAGGCGCTGCTCGCCACGGTGATTCTGGCCGTCGTCGCCGTGGCCTGTCTCGAGGGCACGCATGGCGCAGCCGCGCTGCAGCGCCGCACCGCGTCGATGTCGGACGCCCTGTCGCGGGCGGAGACGGCTATGGAAACGGCTGCCACGGGCAGTGTGCTGCCGGCGACGGGTTCGGACGACGTGACGCTTCCGTCAGTGCAGCGCACGCCGTACCGGGCCGGTACGGGCCTGCAGCGCGTGGAGGTATCGGTGCAGGACGAGCACGGTCGCATCGTGCGCCTCACGCGCCTGGTCGATGCCAGTGCTGGTGGCGCCCCCGGTGTGCGTGGAGGGCCGAGCCAATGAGTCGCGTTTCTCGCATACGCGCGCGCGCTGGCTTCACGCTGATGGAACTGGTGATCGCGCTGTCGCTCACAGCGATGGCGACAGGCGTCGCGGCCAGTGCCATTTGGGCCGCGCGGCGCACGTCCGAATCACAGCAGGATTTTGCCGCGCATGGCGAATCCGAAGCCCGGTGGCGTGCGCTCGTTGTGGACATGTTGCGGCACCCGCCGGCTGCTGAGCGTGTCGATCGGGCGCTGTTGGCCGTCCACGTCACGCCGGATGGCCAGGAGTTGCGATTCCTCTCCCAGGGTGTGCGCGAACCGTTCGGCACCGGCGATGTGTGGGACGTGGTGATCACGCAGGACTCCACCGATGTGGTGCTGCGTGCCACGCCCTTGCAGCGACCGGGCGCACTTTCAGCAGCGTCACAGACACTCGTTGCGCGCATCGCGGATGTGCACGGCCTCGAGATTGCTGTGCTGGAACCGGCCACCGCGAATGGCGCTGCACAATGGCGCGCCGACTGGCCACTCGCACAAACCCGTCCGGCGGCGGTGTCGTTGCAGTGGCAACCGGCAGGCGCCGACCGCACGGTGCCTACCACGGGATCGTCGTTGCGTGTGCCGCCACCGCTGGTGGTCGGGCTCGATGCAATGAGTAGTGGAGCGACGCCGTGAGCCAAAGTGGTGGACTCTCCGGCACGGGGAGACGTGCCCGACGCGGCACAGCGTTGTTGGCCACGTTGTTTGCCATTGCCATTCTCGCGACGCTGACCGCCATGGCGGGCCAGCGGGCGCGCAATTCGGCGTCGATCGCATCGAACCGTCGTGCGCAGACGGTGGCCCGACTGATGGCCGAAAGTGGTGTCATCGCCGCGCGTGCAGCGATCGAAGAACGTCTTGGTGCCGCGGCGCGGGCAACCATCACCGATTCACTCGCGGTGGATGGCGCGTTCGCCTCCCTCTTTGCGTCGAGTGATGCGGGGCGCGCCCTGGTCGAGGACTCTCTGAACGATGGTGTCTTCGCGGCTACCGTGGTGAATGCCAGCGCGCGACTCGACATCAACAACGCCGGCGCGGAAGGGATCGAGTCATTGCTGCGCACCGTGGCCGACGCCGGTGTGGCACGCCGTATTGCGGAACGCCTCGATGCCCGGGTGCGTGGAGAGACGGGCGCAGCACAGTCCTCCGCGCAGCCTCTGGCGCTGCCATCGCCGCAGGACGACGCGCTGCGGGCGCGGGATTCGCTGCGCGCTCTGTTCACCGGAACCACCATGGGGCGCGGTGTGCGGCACCCCTTCGAATCTTTGGACGAAGTGCAGGCATTCCTGGGCGACGACGCACGCGTGCTCACTCCGGTGGCCGACCTGCTCACGGTGGATGGAGACGGCACGATCGACCGTCGTCATGCACCGCCGGCCGTGCTCACAGCGGCGAGTGGTTCGCTGAGTGATCGCCCGACGCGGGTGGTGATCGTGGCGCGAGGCTGGCAACAGGGCGCCCCCCTCACGCGCGAGATTCAAGCGGTGTTTGCCGTGCAAGAGTCTGAGCTGCGCTTGGTGCGCTGGCGGGAGGTGAGCCGCTGATGCCTGCCGCCACGTTGATGCTGGAGCAGGACCGGGTCGTCATATTGCCAGTCACGGGCGCGACGCGCACGGTGTCGTGGGAACCGCATCATCCCGAACGCGTGATCGAAGCGGTGTCGGCGGTGTTGCGGGCAGATGGTGGTGCGCCGAAGTCGTTGACGTTGCTGATTGGCCTCGCCTTTCTCGAGGCCGCGCGACCGGAGCTGCCACCGGTGGGCGATGACGTGCGCCAGCGTATGGTGGCAGCCGATCACGAACGATTCTTCGTATTGGTCGGGCCCGTGGCCGCGTCGGTCGACGGCGCCTGGGCATTCGCCTGCGAGGCCACGCTGGTGCAGCGGTGGTGGGATGCTTTTGGCACCATCGCTCCCGTCGGCGCGGTGATGGCGCTTCCGTCGGCCGTGCGCATGGCGGGATTGCGCGGTACCTGGCGTGTACCGACCGCCGCTGGTGAGATCGGCACCATAGTCGTGTCCGCGGCGGGCATCGGTGAGGTACGACGCTCGCGTGCCGCCCAAGAGACAAGGGCAGACGAGCGCGCTCCGCTCGATGTGGCCGCCTGCGCGCGCGTGCTCGGTACGCGCGGCGCCGTGACGCTTGCCAACCAATTGCTCGACGCAGAACTGCGCAGCCGACTGGTGCGTCGCGACCGCAGTCGCCGATGGCGCGCCGGCGCGATGGTCGCCGCCGCATTGCTGTTCTGTGTGTGGGCGATGTCCTATCGTCAGGCAAGGATGATTACCGCGCTGGAAACCCAGCGGGCGCAGCTCGAGGCACAGGCCGGCGGACCGCGTGCGGCCCAGTCGCGGTTGATGTCGGCGCTGCTGGAGCAACGCATCCTCGATGACGCTTCCCGGGCATCGCGCACCGGTTCATCGCCGCTCACCGTACTGAGTGCGTTGGGTCGTCTCGTGCCACCCGATGCCTTTGTGCAGCGACTCGAGTGGAACGGCGAGCGCTGGCGCATCGACGGCAGTGCGGCGGATGTGTCGCGTCTGGTGCCGCTGCTCGACGCCGACCCCGCCATCGTCGATGTGCAGTCGTTGGCGCCCAGTACCCGCTTCATGGACGGTGGTCGCGCGCGGAGTTCGTTTTCTCTCGGGTTTCGCGTGACACCGAATACCGATGCAACGACACCGGCCGCCACAGGAGCGACGCCATGAGCGCGACGACTTCGCGGGATGTACGCGAGCGACGTGTTATAGTCGGCGCGGTCGTGGTACTCGTCGTGAGTGCGCTCCTGAGTTATGGCGTGGTGCCGACCGCCCGTCGCTGGCGCGATGGACAGCGACAGATCGCGGCGTTGCAGGACCGGGTGGCCAATCTACGGGGGCTCATCGACCATGCTGCAGCGCTCGACTCAGCCGCGGCTGATGCAGAGCGCGTGCTCTCCGAGTCACCACGCCGAGCGCTGCATGCGGCATCGGCATCGCTGGCCACGAATGCCCTGCAAGCCTTGCTGCAGGAAGCCAGTGAAGGGGCCGGCATGGTCGTGACGCGAGTGGAGATCGCACCGGCGCTCGACAGCACCGGAGCGGCCAGTGGCACGGTGTCAGCCTACGGTGATGTACGTGGACTAGCCACACTGCTCACCACGCTCACCCATGGCCCGCGTGTGGTGGTGCCGTCTGCACTCACCGTACAGCAGAACAGTGCGCTGCGTGGTGCACCCGACGTCGTGCAGGTGACGATGGCGGTACGCGCCCCGGTGGTGATCGAATGATGCGCCGTGACATGACGCCGCTGTTGCAGGGCCTGGCCGGTGCTTTGGCCATCGCGGGCGTGGCCTTCGTGGTGCTGCCCGTGGGCACCAGCATGGAGCCAGTTGCCCCGCACTTGCCTGCGGCGGCGTCTGCCTCATCCGAACCCGTTCCTGATACCGATGTGCCCACGTTCGGCCGGGAAGACACCGAATCGATCGTGAACACCAATCTCTTCAGCGCGACCCGCCGCGCGCCGCGCGTGGCCTTCGTGGCGCCGGGGCTGTTTGATGCCAACGCACCAGCTGACGGCGCAGGCATCGCGATGGACGCCGGTGTGAATGGCGCCGTCGACTCGCCGGAACCCGTGCTGGAGGGCATCGTGATCCGTGATGGACAGTCGCGCGCGCTGTTGCGCCTCGCGAACGCCGGTGACGATGCGTCCGCAGCTCCGCGCTTGCTGGCACCCGGTGAACGTCTCGGCGCCTATCGTGTCCGCAGTATCGGCAGTGATCATGTCGTGCTGACCTCAGCCGGCGGAGTTCGCACGCTTCGCCTGCAACGACAGCCTCAATCCGACTCCAGCGCCCCGCGCCCGTGATGTCTCTTCTTCGTGGCAGCAATTCCCTTCAGCCGGAGCCGGACATGTATCATGTCCGTATGACCAGCAGGCGCATGACCAGCAGGCACATGACCAACACGCGCATGTCCTCGTGGGTGTGGGCGCTGCTGATGGCATCACTGCTATCGGCTTCGCCGGGCCTGCTCGGCGCACAACGCACCACCGGTGGTGGGGCCAGGACCGCCGCGGATTCCGCAGCGGCCACACGTGGGCAGCCCGGCAACTCGCTCGACTTTGCCAACGCGCGCCTCGCTGACGTGATCCGCACGCTGGCCACCATGCTTGGCCGCACGGTGATTCTGAGCGACATCCCCGATGTGCGCGTAACGTTCGCCACGCCCAGCGCCGTGAGCACGTCCGAATTGGAGCGCGTGCTCGAATCGGTGCTCGAGGCACATGGACTCATGCTGGTGTCGAGTGGCACCGTGGCGCAGGTGATGCCCAACGACAAGGCGCCCATGACGGGCACGCTGCGCACGGGGTTCACGTTCCCCGACCCGCCGCCACTGGGGCTCGTATCACAGCTGGTGCCACTACAGTCCATTCGTGCCGATGAAGGCGCTGATGCCTTGCGGGCCGTGCTGGCCAAGGGTGCACGCGTGGAGATCGTGGCGCGTTCGAACGCGTTGTTGCTGGTGGACCGTGGGGCAAACATGGCGCGTTATCTCGACCTGCTGCGCACGCTCGATGCGGCGCCCAGTGGCGAGTCCGGACTGCGCACGTACGTGCTGAATCTCAAGTACGCCTCCGCCGAGGAGATGGCGACCGCCATCGGCTCACTGTATGGCGTACAGGTGGCCAACTCGGGTGCGGGTTCGTTGTCCGATCGTTCGCTCTCGCGTGCGCTCGATACGTTCCGTTCGCGAGAACAGGAGACATTCCGCACGCGGCAGCCTCTCAGTGGCACCGCCAATACCGCCGCACAGACGGCACCAGCGGGAGCGACAGCGGCGCGCGATTCGGCAGCGGGATTGCTGGTGGGACGCACCACCGTGGTGGCCAACACGCCCACCAACGCCCTCGTCATCCGCACGGCACCGCCCAACTTCCCGATGCTGCGCGAGACCATTGAAGCGCTCGACATCCGTCCGGCGCAGGTGCTGTTCGAAGTGACGATCGCCGAGATCGCACTCGGGCGTGGTTTCGAGTTCGGTATCGACTGGGCTGCGGTGAATCGCGGCGGTGATGTGCAGGCGCAGTTCGGGAACCCGGAGATTCCCGACACCGGCTCCACCTCGGCGCTGCTGCGCGTGGTACGCCTCGATGGCACCGGTGTGCGCGCATTGCTGCGCACCATCGCCTCACGTTCCGAAGTGCAAGTGTTGGCCACACCGGAGATCATGGCAGCCAACAACCGCGAGGCATCGATCCTCGTGGGTAGCAAAGTGCCCTTCATCTCGTCCACGCGACTCGGCAACGATGTCTCGATCGACCGCGCCGTGCAGTATCAGGACGTAGGCACCAAACTCGCCATCATTCCGACGATCAACGACGATGGCTACATCAGCGTGCAGCTGCTGCAGGAGGTCAGTTCACTCACTCCGCAGACTGTCGCCGCGGCACTCAGTGCACCAGTGATTTCCACGCGCGAGGCCAGCACCCGCGCGGTGCTGCGTGATGGCCAGACCGCCGTCATCGCCGGCCTGATCGGCGAGACACGCACGTCGCAGGACCAGGGATTGCCGTTGCTCAAGGACATCCCGTGGATTGGCGCGCTCTTCAAGCGGCAATCGTCCACCCGCCAGCGCACCGAGCTCGCGATCTTCGTGACGCCCTATCTCGTGCGTTCGGACGCGGATGCCGACAGCATTCGCGAGCGTATTCGCAAGCGCATGGAAGACCGGTCCCCCGGATCGCTCGACGACACGCCGCTCACCCGTCGCCCGCCGCCGCGCTGATGCCTGCGCCAATCGGCCTCCCGTCGATCATCACACCGATCGTCACGCGCTCATGAGCGACGCACGAGACCTGCGTGCTGCCGCGGCCGCGCCGCTGGCCCGCCGATTTCCGGCGCGCTGGCTCGACGAGCACGCGGTGTTGCCGCTCGATGTGCAGGAGGGAGTCGCACGCGTGGCGGGCACTGGTGCACTGTCGCCAGC
>NZ_DASWXE010000143.1:0-16485 GCF_036405635.1 Gemmatimonas sp.
CAGGTGGTCGTCCGTCCATGGCAGGAAGGCGACCGCATCCGAAGTGCCGGCGCACCAGCAGGGCGGCGTGTGACACGGTATTTTACGGAATCGCGGATTCCCGTTCCGGATCGATCACAGTGGCCAGTGATGCTGGTGGACGATCAGGTGGCGTGGGTTCCCGGAGTTTGCCGCGGTCTTGCGGCGCCGTCCCGATCCGGTCGATCGGAGCTGATCTGGTATCGGTGTGAGCGCGAGTTTGACTGAACCGCAGGAGATCCGCCCGGACCCCCGACTCGATGGTCGGGCCATGAAACGCGTCGTGTACGATGCTGACGCGATCGCGACGCGTGTGCAGGAGCTTGGCGCGGACATCACGGCGGCCTATCCCGACGGAGATTTGCTCGTGCTCGGGCTGCTCAAGGGAAGCTTTATCTTCCTGAGTGACCTGGTGCGCCACGTCAATCGTCCGTTGCAGGTCGACTTCCTCGTCGCGTCATCGTATGGCGATGCGATGGAGTCGTCGGGTGTGGTGCGGTTGCTGTACGACCCCGAAACGGAGTTGGAAGGCAAGCATATCCTGCTGGTCGAGGACATCGTCGATTCGGGGCGGACGCTGAACCGGCTCGTCGAGTTGCTGCGCGAACGCAATCCCCGCTCGTTGGAGATCTGTGCCCTGCTGCACAAGCACATCGCCCATGAGCTTCGTCATCCCACGCGGTTCGTCGGTTTCGACGCACCGCACGAATTCCTGGTTGGCTACGGGCTCGATCATGCCGAGAATTTCCGGCATCTCCCGTACGTCGCCAGTCTGCAGTAAGGCGGTCACTCCATGGCACCAAACATGACGCCCGCGCCGAAGAAGCCCAACAACTGGGGGCGGTGGTCCAAGACGCTCTCGTTCTGGATTCTCGTGATCCTGATCCCCGTTGCGTTCCTATCCTACGGGAACGGACGCGAGGCGCAGGCTCCCGAAATCGGCTATTCCGACTACCGCCAGCAGCTCGAGGCGGGCAACATCAAGCAGGCCACCTTCCAGTCGGACAACGTGCTGGTGGGGCAGTTCAACCAGCCCGTCCGCGTGCAGAACCAGGAAGCCAAGCGCTTCACGGTCCGCATGGTGACCGGATCGCTGGCCGATGAACAGGATCGCCTGTATGCCCGCGGTGTGCGTACAGCCTCGCAGGAGCCCCGCTTCAACGCGGGCAGCTTCCTGATCACGATGCTGCCGTACCTGCTGCTCATCGGCTTCTGGATCTTCCTGTTCCGTCAGATGCAGGCCGGCGGCAACAAGGCGTTCTCGTTCGGCAAGAGCAAGGCGAAGCTGCTCAGCGGCGACACGCCCAAGCTGACGTTTGCCGACGTGGCCGGCGCCGATGAAGCCAAGGTCGAGCTGCAGGAAATCATCGAGTTCCTCAAGGACCCGCAGAAGTTCACGCGCCTGGGTGGTCGTCTGCCTAAGGGTGCGCTGCTGGTGGGTCCGCCGGGTACCGGCAAGACGTTGCTCGCCAAGGCCGTGGCCGGCGAGGCCGGACGTCCGTTCTTCAGCATGTCCGGTTCCGACTTCGTCGAAATGTTCGTCGGTGTTGGCGCATCACGTGTGCGTGACCTGTTCGAACAGGGCAAGGCACACGCGCCGTGCATCATCTTCATCGACGAAATCGACGCTGTCGGCCGTCATCGTGGCGCAGGCCTCGGCGGTGGACACGATGAGCGCGAGCAGACGCTCAACCAGCTGCTCGTCGAGATGGACGGCTTCGAGTCCAACGATGGTGTGATCCTCATCGCCGCAACGAACCGCCCCGACGTGCTCGATCCCGCGCTGCTGCGACCGGGCCGCTTCGACCGTCAGATCGTGGTGGATGCGCCCGACCTGCGTGGCCGCGAGGGCATCCTCAAGGTGCACCTGCGCAACAAGCCCATTGCCGACGATGTGAGCGTCACCTCGCTCGCTCGTGGCACCCCGGGCATGGCTGGCGCCGACCTGGCCAATCTCGTGAACGAAGGCGCGCTGCTCGCGGCCCGCAAGAATCACGAGAAGATCTTCATGAGCGATCTCGAGGAAGCGAAGGATCGTGTCATGCTGGGTGCCGAGCGCAAGTCGCTGGTCATGAAGGACGAAGAGCGCCGCCTCACGGCGTTCCATGAGGCGGGGCACGCCGTGTGCGCGATGATGGTCAAGGGCAATGACCCGCTGCACAAGGTGACCATCGTGCCGCGTGGTCGTGCCTTGGGCATCGCCTTCACCCTGCCGGAAGACGATCGCGTGTCGGTGACGCGTGAGCAGTTGGAAGCACGGCTCGTGATGGCCTACGGCGGTCGCGCGGCGGAAGAAATCGTGTTCGGTCACAATCGGGTGACCACCGGTGCGGCCAGCGATATCCAGCAGGCCACGAACATTGCGCGTCGCTATGTCACGCAGTGGGGATTGTCCGATACCATCGGCCCGATCCTCGTGGGAGACAACGAGCAGGAACTGTTCCTCGGCCGTGAGATCCAGTCGCGTCGCGAAGTGTCTGAACAGACGTCGCAACTGGTCGATGCAGAGGTGAAGCGTGTCGCCTTCGAGGCTCATGCGCGCGCCGTGTCGGTGCTGACCGAGCATCGTAGCCTGCTCGATCTGGTGGCGAACGCGCTGCTCGAGCGCGAAACCCTCACGCGCGACGACATCCTGCTGCTCAAGAGTGGACAGCCGTTGCCGCCGCGTCCGGAAGCCACGTTGTCGTCGCCGTCGGCCATGACCAGCAATACGGCTTCGACGCCGGCGCGTCCGGTGACGCCGCCGCTGCTCGGTGGCCCCGAGGTTGCCCCTGCGTAAGGCGATGGTGGTGCACGCCACTGGGGTGGCGTGACGGACCCGTTGAGCTTTCCGCTCACGGTGACTTGGCGCGACGGTCTCGAAATCGGGGTCGTCGCGCTGGTGTTCTATCGGCTGCTCGGATTCGTCCAGGGACGCCGCGCGCTCCAGATCCTGGGGGGCGTGGTGGTGCTGCTCGCGGTCTATGGGTTGGCCAACTGGCTGCAACTCACGATGATCCGTCAATTGCTCGGCGTGTTGTTCACGTACGGGTTCTTCGCGCTGCTGATCATCTTTCAGCCCGAACTGCGTGCGGCGCTGGCGCACATCGGACAGGCACCGGTCACCAAGCTGTTCCCGCGTGAAGAGTCCGTCGGGTCCCGTGAAGATGAAATCGCCGACGCCGTGGAGCGGCTCTCGCGGAGTGGAGTGGGTGCCATCATCGCCATCGAACGCGAAGTGGCGCTCGACGAGTACGTGGATAGCGGCTCGTCGCTCGAGGCGCGGCTCACGACCGACCTGCTGGCTACCATCTTCACGCCGTACTCGCCGTTGCATGATGGCGCGGTCATCGTGCGCGGCAATCAGATTGTCGGCGCGGGGTGCATCCTGCCGCTGTCGCAGGGAAATGTGAGCTCCCGATCGATGGGCACTCGGCATCGTGCCGCACTGGGATTGGCCGAGGAGACCGACGCGCTCGTGATCGTGGTGTCGGAGGAGACGGCAACGATTTCGGTGGCGCAGGGTGGAGAACTCCGACCCGGCATCACGCCCATGCAGGTACGTGATCTGGTCCTTGGCAATCCGGTGCGCCCGGCCGAGCGCATGAGCGAACGCACCGGCGAATGGCGCACACCGAAGGGGACCGGGTGAACGCTGGCGAGCCCCGTCCACGGGCGAGGCGCCGTGGCGTGAAGCTGCCGTCACACGTGGTGGCAGCCGGTGTGACCACGATGGTGTTGCTCTTCGCCTATCTCGCCACGGCGGCGCCGGACCTCACGTTCTGGGATGCCAGCGAACTGGCGGCCGCGGCGCACACGTTGGGCATTCCTCACCCGCCCGGCACGCCGCTGTGGGTGGTGATGGGGCGCATCGCAGTATTGGCATTCCAATCGCTCAATCCCGCGCGTGCGGTGACGATGCTGTCGGTGTTGGCCGGCGCGCTCACAGGGGGCGCGGGGGCCTGGTTGGCGACGCGGTGGATCGG
This sequence comes from Gemmatimonas sp., assembly GCF_036405635.1. GTDB lineage: Bacteria > Gemmatimonadota > Gemmatimonadetes > Gemmatimonadales > Gemmatimonadaceae > Gemmatimonas. The sequence continues at coordinate 3,984 of NZ_DASWXE010000143.1, forward strand.
CGCGCGTGGTGCGGTGGTGTCGGCGGTCATCGCCAGCACGTTCTACACGGTGTGGAACAATGCCACCGAGACCGAGGTGTACGCCGTCTCGCTACTGGCCAGTGTGCTCTTGTTGGTGGTGGCCGAACGGGCTGGTCGCGGTGATGTGGATGAGTCGCAGCGGGCCCGTTTGCGCGGCGTGATGGCCTTCATGGTCGGTATCGCAGTGCCACTCCACCTGAGCGTGCTGGTGGCCATGCCGGCGGCGCTGGCATTCGCCTGGCGTGGGCCGCGTCCACGCACCCGCGATGTGTTTGGTTGGGTGCTGCTGGTGATGCTGGGCTTTTCGGCGGTGGCGGTGTTGCCGTTACTGGCGGCCCGGGCCCCGGCGCTCAACTCCGGCGATCCCGTCACGCTTGAGGCGCTGATCGCGGTGTTGCGCCGTGAGCAGTATCAGGTGCCGGGACTGTGGCCCCGACAGGCGCCGCTCTGGTTGCAGCTGGGAAATGTTTTGCAGTGGGCCGACTGGCAGGTGGCACTCGGACTCGAGCCACGCCCCGTGCCGTCATGGCCACGCACGTCCCTTACGCTGCTCTTTGTGTGGATCGGCCTGCTTGGCGTGCGTGCGCTCTGGAGACATGAAGCGCGAGTTGGCCGCGCGATGGCACTGCTGGCGTTGTCCGCGTCGTTCGGCGTGGCGGTGTGGCTCAACATGCGCCTCGGGCCGACGTTCGGGGGGCCGCTCGTTGCGCCCGACACGGTGCATGAAGCCCGGGACCGGGACTATTTCTTCGCGCTGGGCTTTTGGGCCTGGGGTATGCTGGCAGGAGCGGGGCTGACCGCGGTGAGCACGACGCTGGCGCGCCGCCTGCCAGCGCCCGTCGCGCTGCTGCCGTTCCTGGCGGCCGTCATTCCGCTGGTCGCGAATCGCCATCTCATCGATCGGACCCGCGAGCCCGTGTCGGCCCTGCCTCGGGTGTATGCGCGGCTGCTGCTCGATGCTGTGCCCGAGCGTGGCGTGCTGCTGGCTGGCGGGGACAACGACACCTTCCCCCTCTGGTACTTGCAGCAGGTGGAGGCGGTTCGGGAAGACGTGACCGTGGTGACGGTGCCGCTGCTCGGGGCGCAGTGGTACCGGGCGCAACTGGTGCGTGAGGGATTGCTCCCTGAACAGGCGGTGGAGCACTGGCCAGGACTGCGTGGTGCGCTGCGGTCCGTGATGATTCATGCCGAACGGTCTCGGCGCCCGGTGCGCGTCAGCACGCTGCTCGACCGTCGCGAGCGGGTGGAAGTGGACGGCACGGTGGGATGGGCGCTGGAGGGCCTGGTTTACGCCCCCTCGCGGGTGCTCGCCCCGCGGACCGTTGGGCTCGACCTGCAAGCGATGCGGGAGAGCCGTGACCGCACCCCGCCGTCGGCGCTGGGACAGCTTCCCCCCGGCGTGGATCCGGCACTCCGCACGGCCCAGGAACTGCTTCGCTGTAATACCATAGAGCGGCTGTCCGATCCGTTACTTGTGTCGTGGTGCGGCGGGTTCTAACCTTATGTGCTATGCCAGTTTCGGGCCACACGGCGGTCGCGGCGGACCAGGTGCGGGAATCGGTGGCGGAGGTGCGAGCGCGCATCGCCGCGGCCCGTTCACGCGGTGGCCACGGTCAGGATGTAACACTGATCGCCGTGACCAAGACACATGGGCCAGACGCGGTTGAGGCAGCTTACGCCGCGGGCGTGGTGGATGTGGGCGAGAACAAGGTGCAGGAAGCCGAGTCCAAGATGGCAGTGGTGTCTGCCCCCGTACGTTGGCACCTGATCGGCCACCTGCAGCGTAACAAGGCGCGTAACGCCACCCGGTTCGACCTGGTGCACAGCGTCGACAGTGAACGACTCGCGGTGGCGTTGCACGAGGAAGCCACCAAGGCGGGGCGTTCGCTCGAGGTACTGTTGCAGGTCAACGTGAGCGGCGAGACCAGCAAGGGCGGAGTGAACCGTACTGATGTCCCGGCGCTGGCGAAGCGCTTGCATGATCTCCCTGGCCTCAGGGTCCGCGGGGTGATGACCATGGCGCCGTTCGAAGCGGCCGAGGCGGAGCTGCGCACCGTGTTCACCGGGGCTCGCATCGCACGTGCGGTATTGCAGGAGGCAGGTCATCCGGCTGAGTGGTTGAGCATGGGGATGTCCGGCGACTACGAAATCGCTGTTGAAGAGGGTGCAACGCATGTGCGTCTGGGCACGGTACTCTTCGGCAGTCGCATCTGACGGGATCCGGAATGACTGACGAGCATTTTCAGGGCTTTCACCTCACCGCCGTCGATGCGCGGCGCTACGACTTCGGCAACGCACTGCGTGGCTACGATCGCGCGCGCGTGGACCAATTTCGCGAGCAGGTGGCGGAGGAGCTCGAGCGTCTGGCGCGCGCGAATCAGGAGCTGGATACCAAGGCGCGCAATTTTCACGAGCAGCTCAAGTCGTTCCGTGATCGCGACAAGGCACTGAACGAAGCGCTGGTGAGCGCGCAGCAGTTGCGCGGCGACATTCGTGAACAGGCCGAGCGCGAGGCACAGCTCATTCTGCGGGAAGCGCAGCAGGAAGCCGAGCGCCAGGTACAGGCGGTGCGCGAGGAAGTCCGTCGCGCGGAAGAGGAGCTCCAGGCGTTGTGGCGCACGCGTCGCAGCTATCTCGCGCAGCTCCGGAATCATCTCGAGCGTCAGCTCACCGACCTGAACGCGGCAGAATCAGAGCCGGTGCCGGACTTCGCGACGCCCCGCGCGAGCGCGGCCCAGCGGACCGAGCCATCGGTGGCGCGTGATGTGCGCGAGCTGCCACCGCGTCCCTTGGCTCCCACGCCGTCGTGGCTCGATGCCGTGGAGGATGGACAGTGACGATGACACCGGGCGCCCGCCCGCAGTTGCAATACACGCAGGAACACACGGCGGTCTCGCTGTCGCACCCCGCGCTGGGGCTGCATGCCCGTGAACGCGTGGAAGCGTGCGCGCAGGCCGTGCGCAAGCGCTTCGCGCGTCCCGTCGATGCGGCGATCATCCTCGGCACCGGGCTGGGTGCACTGGTCAACGAGATCGAGGTCGAGCAGGTCATCGACTATGGCGACCTGCCAAACTTCCCGTTGTCCACGGTGGAGTCGCATCGGGGGCGTCTGCTGTGTGGCATGCTGGGTGGCAAGACGGTCGTCGCGATGCAGGGACGTTTCCATCGCTACGAAGGTTATTCGCTGCAACAAGTCACGTTCCCCGTGCGTGTGTTGCGCGCGCTGGGCGCGGAGACACTGATCGTCAGCAACGCGTGTGGTGGCATGCACCCTCTGTGGGCGCCGGGCGACCTGATGCTCATTGCTGACCACATCAACCTGCTGGGCGACAATCCGCTGATCGGGCCGAACGACGATACGCTCGGGCCGCGTTTTCCGGACATGTCGGAACCGTACGATGCGCGGCTGCGCACGCTCGCCCGCGAAGTGGCGCTCGCCAATGGTGTGGCGCTGCGCGAAGGCGTGTATGTGGCGGTGCAGGGCCCCAATCTCGAAACGCGCGCGGAGTATCGTTTCCTGCGCAGCATGGGGGCGGATGTGGTGGGTATGTCCACGGTGCCCGAAGTGATCGTGGCGGTGCATGGCGGCATGAAGGTGCTGGGGCTTTCCATCATCACCGACAACTGCCTGCCCGACGCGCTGCAGCCGGCGCGCCTCGAGGACATCATCGCGGTGGCGCGCACGGCGGAACCCAAGTTGTCGGCCGTCGTGGCCGGTGTGCTGGCAAAGCTGTAGGCATCCCGTCCTGTTTTTCGTTTCGAAGTACTGACCGAAGTCCGACCTCTTTCGATCGCCAGCGTACATGACCGTGCCGCAGGACGCCGTACCGTTTCCGTTGCTCCCCGAGACCAGCGCCGACGCGCTCGAAACCGCGTTGCTCGCCACATGGGAGTCCGAGCAGCTCTTCGAGCAGACGCAGGCCGCGCGCGCGAACGCGAAGCCGTTCGTGTTCTTCGAAGGGCCGCCGACCGCGAACGGACGTCCGGGTATTCACCACGTCTTCTCGCGCACGATCAAGGACCTCTTCTGCCGGCATCGTGCCATGCAGGGGTACTTCGTGCCGCGTAAGGCGGGTTGGGACACGCATGGTCTCCCCGTCGAGATCGAGGTGGAGAAGGAACTCCAGCGGGAAGAGGCAGCGCGTCAGGGCGTGGATCCGTCGGAGATCGCCAAGCTCGGTGGCAAGCAACTGATCGAGCAGGTGGGCGTGGCGGAGTTCAACCGTCGCTGCCGCGAGAGCGTGTGGAAGTATCGTGGTGAGTGGGAGAAGCTGTCGCAGCGCACCGCGTACTGGCTCGACTACGGCGATCCGTACGTCACGTACTCGCACAACTTCGTGGAGAGCGCGTGGTGGGCGCTGCGCACGCTGCACGACAAGCAGTTGCTGACGCGCGGCCACAAGATCCTGCCGTATTGCGCGCGTTGCGGCACGGCGCTGTCGAGCCACGAAGTCGCGCAGGGTTACGAGGACGTGGAAGATCCGAGCGTCTACATCGCGCTCGATCTGCTCGACGAACAGGGCAATGCACCGGCGATGCGCCGACGCGTACTGGTGTGGACGACCACGCCGTGGACGCTGGTGTCCAACACCGCGCTGGCGGTGCACCCCGATCTGTCATACGTCGAGCTGCGCAAGAAGACGGGCGCCGAGTGGACGATCATCCTGGCGGAAGCACGCGCGGCGGGCGTGCTGGGTGCCGACTGGGCGGACCGTTGGGACGTGGTCGGCACGATGACGGGCCGTGATCTCATGGGCCGCCGCTATCGTCGTCCACTCGACTGGGTGCCGTACCCCGACGAGGGCAAGCACGAGATCATCGTGGGCGAGGACTTCGTCTCGGCCGATGATGGTTCGGGTGTGGTGCACATGGCGCCGGCGTTCGGTGCAGACGACTACGCGGCCGGACAGCGTCATGGGCTCGCGTTCCTGCAGCCCGTGAATGCGCGCGGCGAGTTCGTGGAAGGTGTGCCCGAAGTGGCCGGCGTGTTCGTGAAGAAGGCCGATGCGCGCATTCTCGAAGTGCTCAAGGAGCGCGATGTGCTCTGGAAGGCGAGCACATTCGTGCACTCGTATCCGCACTGCTGGCGCTGTGGCACGCCGCTGCTGTACTACGCACGCGGTTCGTGGTTCGTACGCACTACGGCTGTGCGCGACCAGCTGCTGGCCCGCAACGGACAGGTGAACTGGAATCCGAGCGAAGTGGGCTCGGGACGGTTCGGCGAGTGGCTGTCGAACAATGTCGACTGGGCCATCTCGCGCGATCGCTACTGGGGCACGCCCCTGCCGGTGTGGATCAACGACGAAGACCCGAGCGAAGTGGACGTGATCGGCAGCTACGCCGATCTCGCGCAGCGCATCGGGCGTCCGTTGCCGGATGATTTTGATCCGCACAAGCCGCACATCGACCAGTACACCTGGCCTGCGCCCAGCGGCAAGGGCACGATGCGTCGTGTGCCGGAAGTGATCGATACCTGGTTCGACTCGGGTTCGATGCCCTTCGCACAGTGGCACTATCCGTTCGAGAACGCGGACAAGGTCGCGGCGCAGTATCCCGCCGACTTCATCTGCGAAGGTGTCGACCAGACGCGTGGTTGGTTCTACTCGCTGCTCGCGATCGCCACGACGCTGGGCGATGCGCTGCCAAACAACGGTGAGGGTGTGGCCGCGCCCTATCGTAACGTGGTCGTGAACGACCTCGTGCTCGATGCATCGGGTCAGAAGATGTCGAAGAGCCGCGGCAACGTGGTGAACCCGTGGGAGGTGCTCGAGCGTCATGGCGCCGACGCGGTGCGCCTGTTCCTCGTGGGATCGAGCCAGGTGTGGGTGCCGCGGCGCTTCGACGAAAACGCCATTCGCGAAACGGCGGGGCGTTTTCTGCTCACCGTGCGCAATGTGTACAACGGCATCTTCGCGCAGTACGCGAACTTCGGTTGGTCGCCGAGTGCGGCGGATCCGAAGGTGGAAGATCGTCCGGCGCTCGATCGCTGGATCCTCTCGCGTCTCACGCGCGTGGAGCAGGAAGCGAATCAGCACCTGAACAACTACGACGCCACCTTGGCCGCCCGTCGTGTCATGCAGTTCATGGACGACGATGTGTCGAAGTGGTACGTGCGACAGTCGCGCGCGCGCTTCTACGATATCGATGGAGCCGACAACCGGGCGGCGTTCGCCACACTGCACGAGGTGCTGGTGGTGACCTGCCGGCTGCTCGCGCCGTTTGCGCCGTTCATGACGGACGCGCTGCACCGGGCGCTGACGGGAACCTCCGTGCATTTGGCGAGTTACACGCGGGAGTCCCCGACGTCGGTGGATGCAACGCTGGAAGCCGCGATGGACGATGTGCGCACCCTGACCGGGCTCGCCCACGCCGCGCGTGACGTGGCCGATGTGAAGGTGCGTCAACCACTTCCGTCGATGCAGTGTGTGGTGCCGGGCGACGCGGCAGCGGTGTCGGCACTGTCCGCGCTGCTGGCGGCGGAGCTCAACGTCAAGCAGGTGGAGTTCGTCACTTCCACGGATGCCCTGGTGTCTTTGGAGGCGAAGGCCAACTTCCGCACGCTGGGCAAGAAGTTCGGCAAGGAAACGCCGTTGGTGGCGGAGGCGGTCGGCACGATGACGGCCGACCTGCTGCGGCAATTGGCGGCCGGCGAATCGGTGTCCATCGATGTGGCTGGGACTGCGCGCGAGATTGCCCCGGACGACGTGGCGATCATCCGGCGCGCGTCGGGCGATGCGGTGGTGCAGGAGCATGCCGGGTACGGCGTGGCGCTCGATGCCACGATCACCCCGGCGCTGCGAGCTGAAGGTTTGGCGCGCGAAGTGGTCAGCCGGGTACAGCGTCTCCGAAAGGAAGCGCAACTGGCTGTCAGCGACCGGATCACGGTGGCTGTCGCCGGTGACGAGGAGTTGGAAGGCGCCGTGGCCGCACATCGCGATCATATCGCCCAGGAAGTGCTCGCCGTGCGACTGTTGCTTGGCGACGAATCGGGATCGCCGTTCCGCGAAGGTGGGGACGGCAGCACGTGGACTGCATCGCTGGCCGTGGATGTCGATGGGCATCCGGTCCGGCTGGCGCTCACCAAGGAAGGGTCGTGATGGCTGAATCGAAGACGACGTCGACCAAGGACGTGAAGAAGTCGAAGCCGATGCCGAAGAAGCAGCTCCAGTACTTCGAGAAGCGGCTGCTCGATGAGCGGAAGCGCGTCCTGAAGGAACTGGGCCATCACGGCGAGGCGTTTGGCCCCAACGGTGAGTCCGAAGGCGGCGATTCGAGCGCCTATTCGTTCCATATGGCAGACCAGGGTACGGATGCCATGGAGCGTGAGAAGGCGTTCCTGTTCGCGTCGAAGGAAGGGCGCTTCCTGTGGCACCTCGATCAGGCGCTGCGTCGCCTGTACAAGGCGCCGGAAACCTTCGGCAAGTGCCACCAGTGTGGCGAAGACATCGCGTTCGAGCGTCTCGACGCGCTGCCCAATGCGCGCTACTGCATCGCGTGCAAGCAGCGCGAGGAAGACGCGAAGAAGAGCTGACGTGAAGCTGTTTGTCGCTCTCCCGGTCTTTCTGGTCGTCCTCGTGCTGGACCTGATCACGAAGGCCGTCGCGGTTTCGGTGCTGGCACCGTCCGGCGCGCCAATCTCCGTCATCGGAGATTGGTTCCGCTTTGCGTTGGTCTACAATCCCGGCGCGGCCTTCGGTTTGCACCTTGGCGAGTATTCCCGCTGGCTGTTCATGGTGCTGACGATCGTGGCGCTGGCCGTGCTGTGGCGTCTGCTGCGTCAGACGGCGGAGGACGATATTCGCCGCATGCTCGCGATCGCGCTCGTGGCGGCCGGTGCAGTGGGCAATGTCATCGATCGTATCCGTTCCGAACTGGGTGTGGTGGATTTCATCGACATCGGGGTGGGCCTGCATCGCTGGCCCACCTTCAATGTGGCCGACATCGCCGTGAGCAGCGGCGCGTTCCTGTTGGCCATCGTGTTGTGGCGTGAAGAGCGGGACGAGGTCGCACGCGCCGAAGCCGACCAGGCCGCGTATGCGGCGTCTTCCCGCTCCGCCGACGTTTCATAGGCCGTTCGCGGCCGCTCTCCAGGCAGTTGCCCATGAAGCCCAACCCTCGCGCGGCCGCTGCCACGGCCACGCTCTCCGACACGCCGCCTGCTGCCGCCACGATGACCTTCTGGGTGATCGTGGCTGTGGTCGTGGCCATCGATTTTGTCACCAAGTCGCTGGCGGTCGAACATCTCACGCCGCGTCACATTCCGCATCGCATCATCGGCGACGTGGTGCGTTTCACGCTGGCGTACAACCCGGGGGCGGCCTTTGGCATGCACTTGGGGCCCGCGTCGCGCTGGATCTTCGCCACGCTGGCCGTGGTCATCGTGTCGGTGTTGCTCAAGGCTACGGCCGAGCTCACGCGGCTGTCCAAGCTGGCGGCGATCGGTGTGCCCATCGTGGTGGGTGGCGCGATTGGAAACCTCATCGATCGCATCCGCATTCGTGAAGGTGTGGTGGACTTCATCGACATCGGTATCGGTGACACGCGCTTCTGGACCTTCAATGTGGCCGACACCGCCGTGACGGTCGGCGCGGTGTGCCTGATTCTGGCGCTGTGGGAACATGACAAGCAGTTGCAGGCGGCTGCCCGCAATGCCGAACACGACTCTGAACACGGCGCAGCATGAGCAGCGACTCGGCTTCGACGTCAGAGTTCACGGTTGGCTACACGGCTGGCGGACGCCTCGACTTGCTGGTGGCCGATCATGCGTCGCTGTCGCGCACGCAGGCGGCCACGCTCATTGCGAATGGGAACGTGCTGGTGAACGGCGCGCGCGAGAAGGCGTCGTACAAGGGCGAGACCGGTGATGTGATCCGGGTGACCATTCCGCCGCCGCCCGGGCGAGACATCATCCCCGAGCAGATCCCGCTGAACGTCGTCTACGAAGACGAGCACCTGCTGGTGGTGGACAAGGCGGCTGGCATGGTGGTGCACCCGGCGCCTGGCAACTGGACCGGCACGTTGGTGAACGCACTGCTTGGCCGCGGTGAGCCGCTCGCGGAAGGCGGCGGCGAAGATCGGGCCGGGCTGGTGCATCGCCTCGACAAAGACACGTCGGGCCTGCTGGTGGTGGCCAAGAGTGATTCCGCTCATCGCACGTTGAGCAGTGCACTGGCGGCCCGTCAGGTGACACGCCGCTATGTGGCCGTGTGCTGGGGCCACTTGTCGGAAGATCGGATCACGGTGGAGAAGCCCATCGCCCGCGATCCGCGAGACCGCACGCGCATGGCAATCGTCCAGTCGGGGAAGGCTGCACGCACGGATTTCTCGCGACTGGCGCGCTTTGACAGCGTGGACCTGCTGCGGGCGCACCTGCACACGGGGCGCACGCATCAGATCCGCGTGCACCTCGCGTCGACAGGACACCCAGTCATCGGTGACGACACCTATGGCGGGGGCGGGGGACGGCGGCTGGCAGCCTTGCCACCGCGTCGCCACTTCTTGCACGCGGCCTGGCTGCGGTTCCATCATCCCGTCACGGGCGATGTCATCGACCTGCGTTCACCGCTTCCGGCGGATTTGCGCACGTCCATGGCGGCGCTGAGCGGCATGCCGGAGCTGGAGTCGCAACAGGACCCGCTCGAGACCTTCCATTTCTATCACGCCGACTGACGCCTTCCCCCTGAACGACGAGCCGCACGCGCAGTGGCTCGTCGTGCGTTCCGGGGGGGACCTGCTGGGCATCCCCATCGCTCAGGTGCGGGAAGTCGTGCGCCCCACTGGGGTGCGCCCCGTGCCGGGAACGCCCGCTCTCCAGGCCGGCATCGTCAATGTGCGGGGTGCAATTGTCACAGTCCTGGATCTCCAGGCCCTCCGCACCGGAGTACGTGCCGTCACGCCGGGCTCAATCGTCCTGCTCTCGTACGGCTCCCGGATGCTCGGGTTGGCCGTTGACGCCGTGCATGACGTGCGGGTGATGACCGACGAAGCCGAAGCCAAGGACGCTTCGGGTTCGGCTGATCTCTCTGCCGTGATGCCGCTGGACGCCGTGGCGCTGTGCGCACGGCACATGCATTCAGTCGAGGAGAGGGAACGGTGAGCCGGACAGTACTGATCTGCGACGACGCGATCTTCATGCGCACGATGGTGGGGGACATCCTCACGCAGGCGGGCTACGAAGTCGTCGGCGAGGCGGAGACGGGGATCCAGGCAGTGGAGAAGTACAAGCACCTGCGTCCCGACCTCGTGACGATGGATATCGTCATGCCGGACATGGGCGGTATCGATGCCGTCCGCGAGATCACGAAGCACGACCCAGCGGCGAAGATCCTGATGTGCAGCGCGATGGGGCAGCAGGCCCTGGTCGTCGAAGCCATCCAGGCCGGCGCGAAGGATTTTGTGGTGAAGCCGTTCCAGCCCAGTCGGGTGCTGGAAGCGGTGAACCGCGTGCTCGCGGCCTGACGCAACTCGTCAGGCGCGCGCGCACTCCGAGGTCGTGATGGACGCGTCCACCACTGGTGCTGCGCGCTATGCCGCGCTGTTCCAGTCGGAGTCGCGCGAGCACCTCGATGAACTCGATGCCGCGCTGCTCGCGCTCGAGCAGGCGCCCGCGTCGCCGGAATCCGGCACGCATGTGGCCACACTGTTTCGCGGCATGCACACCATCAAGGGCATGGCGGCGGCGATGGGCTATTCCGCCGTGGAGCGACTGTCTCACGCGCTCGAGTCACGCTGCGAGCCACTGCGGGCGGGCACCGAACCGATCACTGCCGGTGCACTGGTGCTGTTGTTCGATGGCACCAGTGCGTTGCGCGCGGCGATCGATGAAGCCGCATTGGGCCGTGGAGATCAACTGGACGATCCGCGCATCGACGTGCTGATCGAATCGCTGCACGATGCGTGGCATGATGCCCTGCGCGCGGCGGTCCACGTCTCCGCCACGACCGTCGATGGTGGAGACCTGGAGCCTCCGCTGGCTTCGATTGCCTTGGTCACTCCTCCGCGCAGTGAGGCCATCGCGATACGCACAGCGCGTGTGGTGGATGTTCGACTGGCCGACGACTGCCCGCTCAAAGGTGTGCGCGCGATGATCGTGTCGGCCAAGCTCGCCGCGCTTGGTCAGGTGCTGCGCACCACGCCAGCGCAGGAGCGCTGGCAGGACGACACATTCGATGGCGCGTTCAGCCTCGTCGTGCAGGCCGATGGCAGTGATGACCAGCTGGCCGACGCCGTACGGAGTGCAGGCGATGTGTCGCGTGTGCAGGTGCGGGCGCATGAGCCCGAAGTGCAGACCGCGGCGGCACCCGTGCGCACAGTGCGATTGGATGCCCGGCGGCTGGATGGATTGCTCGATCTGGTCGGCGAACTGGTGATCTCGCGTGATCGCCTCCTGCGGGCCATCGAGGCATCGGAACGACCGGATCGTGGTGTGGTGGCGGCCGCACGTGATGCGTCGCGGCTCATCAGCGTGATGCAGGAAGAAGTACTGCAGGCACGGCTGCAGCCGGTCTCCCAGGTGTTCGATCGCTTTCCGCGCCTCGTGCGCGATGTGGCGCGTGAACTGGGCAAGGAGGTGCAGTTCGTCATGGAGGGACGCGAGATCGAGCTTGATCGGGCCCTGCTCGATGCGATCGGCGACCCCATCCTGCACCTGCTGCGCAATGCGCTCGACCATGGTGTGGAGGACAGCGAGACCCGTCGTGCGGCGGGCAAGGCGCCGGTCGGTGAACTCATCCTCCGCGCGGCCCGCGATCGCGGCACGGTGGTCATCCAGGTACAGGATGATGGCCGCGGCATCGATCGGATGGCCGTGCTGCGTCGTGCGCAGCATCAGGGGCTGGTGCCGATGACCGAGACGACGCTCACCGATGAAGCCTTGCTGCCGCTCGTATCCCGCGCCGGTTTCTCCACCGCACACGCGGTGACGAGTTTGTCGGGGCGTGGTGTAGGCGTGGATGTGGTGAGCACGCGCGTGCGCGCGCTGGGTGGACAGGTCGAACTCGAAACGCTCGAAGGTGAGGGCACGGTGTTCACCCTGCGTCTGCCGGCTACGTTGACCATCACGCGGGCCCTGTTGGTGAACGTGCGCGGATCCACGTTCGCCTTGCCGGCGGTGAACGTGGAAGAGGCATTGGCCTATCACGAGGCGTTGGAAGTGGCGCCGCTCGCGCTGTCGGCCGCTGGTCACCGCGCCGGAAACGCCCGCGCCATCACCGTGCGCGACGAGATCGTTCCATTGGTGGCGCTTGATGAGTACTTCGGACTCGATGGGTCGTCCATATCACGGGGGGAGGACGATCGCGAGGTGGACCGCGAACGGCATCTGGCCCTGGTGGAAGCGGGAGGACGACGGGCCGCGTTCCTGGTGGATGCGCTCGTGGCTCAGCAGGACATTGTCGTGAAGCCGCTCGATACGGTGCAGGGTGCCGCGCCGTGGTTCAGCGGTGCCACCGTGCTGGGTGACGGCACGCCGGCGCTCATCGTC
>NZ_DASWXE010000144.1:0-5772 GCF_036405635.1 Gemmatimonas sp.
TGAACTGGCCAAGTCGCTGCGCGCGCGCGGTGGTGATGGCCGCGGCTTCGCCGGCGAGGGTGGTGGCGAAAGCTGGATGCCCGACCTGGATGCCTTCCTCACGCTGCAGGTGAGCCAGGAACGCTACATGGATCCGGCCAGTGGCTGGGAAGTGGTGCCCATGTTCCAGGCCGCGTACCATCCGTATGCGCTGACGTACGGCACCTACGGTTCGCTCACGCTGCCGCCATACGACGACCTGTGGCCCAAGGAAAAGCGCCCGGCCACAGCCATGCAGCTACTCGACGAAAAGTTCGTGCGGCAGTTCCACCTCGAGCAGGCCCGCATGTTCGTGTGGGGCATGCAGCCTACGATCGCGAACTTCCTCCCCGACCAGCTCACCGCGCGTCGTCGGGAGATGGACTATTTCGGCAAGCTCGCCCGGTTGCGGTACGGCCTGCGCGATTTCTTCCAGACGGGTGAGTTCATGCGTGCGCCCAAGGTGCGTGTGCCCGAGGCCGACCTGCTGCTATCCCGCATCTCCATCTATGCTGCGCGCCTGGGCGGCCCCACCGAAGCCCATATCAAGACGCCGGAAGTGCTGAGCGGTGCGTTCAAGGCCAAGGACGGCCGTGTGGCGGTGGCACTGGCGGGCATCAATCTCGAACCGCTGGAGGCGGTGCTGACCATCGACCCGGCACAGCTGGGTGTACCGGCCGGCTCCCGCATCGTGCGGCACAACAGCAACGGCAAGCAGGAGCTGGGCACGCTCAAGGTGGGGATACAGGAGTTGCGCGCTCCGGTGGCCGCACTGGAAGGCCTGGTGCTCGAGCTGATCCCACCTGGCAAGTGATTCGATAGAAGCTGGACTGAAAGACGAAGGGCCCGGACGAGAATTCGTCCGGGCCCTTCGCTTTCTACCGTGCTACAGCATGTCGCTTAGAACTCGAAGCGCATACCAACCTGGCCCATGCGGGCGCCGTAGGCAGCCGTCGGGCGGCCGAACGATGCCACCGGGTTGCCATTGGCCTGGAACTGCGTGCCACCGAACGACAGCGTGTTGTTGAAGTTGAACACGTTGAACGCTTCGGCCGACGCGCTGACCTTGGTCTTGTTCCAGGTGAACAGCGAACGCGTGAGGCGCACGTCCACCTGACGATACCAGTTGTTCCACGAGTTGGCCGGCAGCGTGGTGCGGTTACCGCTGGCCGTGGTGGAGCCGCCCGGGAAGTCGTCGGTGAGCACGTTGTTCAGGTTGATGTCGCGGCCGTCCGTGGTGATGAACGGACGCGGGCTGGCGAGCGTCGCCACCGACGAGAACGTGAAGCCGAACGGCAGCGGCACGATGTCGGACAGCGTGATGCGGTGACGCTCGTCGCCCGTGGTGCGCTGACGATCGAACAGGAAGTTGTACGTGTACGTCGGCAGTGCGGCGGTGTCGAAGTCACCCTGATACCAGCCCAGCGTGTAGGCCAGATTGAAGCGCATCTTGTTGCGCTGGTAGGTGGCCTGCAGCAGCACCGACGAGTAGTCGGACGTGCCGATGTCATCCCAGATCAGGATGTCGCCGAATGCCGGCGTCAGCTTGCGCACGTTGGGCGTGACCGAACGATCGACATAATTCGGGTTACGCTGCACGTACAGGTTGTCCATGTGCTGGCGCACATAGTCGACGTTGAAGCCGAACTCGCTGGTGAGCTGGTGACCGACGCCAATGGACATCTGCTTGGCGTTCGGCGTCTTCATGTTGTTGTTCATCAGAATCGGCGCGGCGGCTGTGGAGCCACCGGCGATCACACGGGCGCGGAGCACGGCCGGATCCGTGGTGCCCGGATTCGCGAACGTGTAGGTGCGCCACGTGGAGTTGCGGCGTTCCTGGAAGCCCATGAAGCTCGTGACACGATCGTAGATGATGCCAAAGCCACCACGCACGAACGTCTTGTTGTTCTTGAGCGGATCCCACGAGAACGACACGCGCGGCGAGATGTTGCCGAGCTGGTTCTTGCGGTTGCCGGTGTTGATGTAGTTCTGCAGCGACGGGATGGCCGTCAGCACGGGGTCCTTCGACCACGGCGTGACGTAGTCGTTGTTCATCGTGTTGAACTCGGCATCCCAGCGCAGGCCGAGCGACAGCGTGAAGTTGGGCTTCATGCGCCACTCGTCATTGATATAGAGACCAGTGGTGTAGCCCGTGGCGTTGGCGATGGCGTCCGACGTGCCCGTGCGATCATTGAAGCCCACCGCGATGGAGGCCGAGATCGGCAGCGTCGACGTGTCCGTCGCAAACGTGAACGTACCGTCACGGTTGTTCGGCTGGTTCTGCATGGCGTCGATCGTGCTCAGTTCCACACCGAACTTGACCACGTGCGAGCCCGCCGCGTTGTCGATATTCAGCGTGGACCGGTTCACCGCGCGGAAGTGCTTTTCCGTGAGGATGAGCGGGAAACCCGAGGTGCCGAGGATGACGCCCGGGTAGGTGCGCTGCGGGCCCGGCGTGAGCGGGGCTTCGTTGTGGCTCCAGCTCACGTACTGCAGGCTGGCCTCGTTCACGAAGTTGCCGCTCTGCGACAGGAAGCGCTGGCGAAGCTGCGCCGTGTAGATGTCGTACGTCTGGGAGATGCCGCTGATGGCCGCCGTGCGGGCGCCGAAGTTGCCTTCGCCGCGCAGGAAGCGGGCCGAGCCCATGAAGTCGTACGTGATGCGCGGGCTCTGCACGTAGGTGAGGCGCGTGAAGCCCGTGTGGTTCTTGTTGGGCGCCACGAACGAACCACGGTACTGATCCCACGGACCCGAGATCGGATTCACGTCGAGGTAGAAATCCGTGCTCGTGAGTTCATAGCTGGTGGCGATGAACAGTTTGTCCTTCTTGAGCGGACCGGCAATGTTGAAGCCAGCCTGAGTGCGGCCATAGTCCGGCACCCGCGTCTGGAACGCGTTCTGCGCCAGCATCGCCTTGTTCTGCAGGAAGCCGAAGCCCGAGCCCTTCCACTGGTTGGTGCCACGGCGGCTTTCCGCGCTGATCACGTACGATCCGGCACGCGTGAACTCGGCGTCGTACGGATTGAGGTACACGCGGAACTGCTCGAGGCCTTCCTGCGGCAGCGGCGAACCCGTCTGGCCGAGGCCGACGATGTTGCCGTTGTAGAGGCTCTTCATTTCGACGCCGTCCATGTAGACGTTGAAGAAACGAAGGTCCGGCGCGGCACCGCCCGAAGGCAGCGTACGACCCGACTGCGGCGCATACGTCTTGATGCCCGGCGCGATGCCGGCAAGGTTCATGATGCCGCGCGAGTTGAACGGCAGGTTTTCGATTTCTTCCTTCATGACCGGCGCCGACACCGACATGCGCTGCACTTCCACCTGCTTCACGCGCTCGGCAACGACCGTCTGTGCCTCGAGCTCAGCAGCGCCCTTTTCGAGTTCGAACTCGAGACGGGCACGCTGACCGATCACCAGTTCAACCGTGTCGGTGCGCTGACGGAAACCAATGGCCCGCACGTTGACCGTGTACCGGCCGGAGTACAGACCCAGAACGCGAAAGTCGCCAGTCGCGCGGGTCAGCGCTCGAGCGACTTCATTGGTAGCCACATTGGTGATGGTGATCTGGGCGCCGACAATCGGAGCGCCTTCTCCTTTCACCGCACCTTCGAGCGTTATGGTATTCTGAGCAATCGCAGTGGTGCTGTGGAGCACGACGAGGGCTCCGGCGACAAGCACCCGGGCGACCCATGAAGCAGGGGTCAACAGGCGCCTGAACGACGCTGGGGACATGGGGTTTCCGTATCCGAGGGGATGTAACGATGGTGGAACTTCTGCACCCAAAATACCGGGATAAGGCTGGTGTGACCAGCATCTCCCTGCAGACTGGCGCTCAGCGAAGCAATTCGCTCACGAAGGTGGCATTCCTGATTCTCGGCATGCTCGCTGCCTGCCGTCCCGCTGCCGGCACACCAGGCGATGTGCGCCCGAGCCGCAACCAGCTCGCACCGGGGCTGCAGCACGAGGTACGCCTCGATCCACGTGGGCCCTGGCGCTTCCACATTGTGGAGATCGACCTGCAAAATGCCGCGCTGTCGATGGAGGCCGTGCGCGCCAAGGATGCACTGCAGGGGCGGGAACGTACCTCGTCGATGGCGAAACGCATGCAGTCCGATACCAGTCGCGTGCGCGTGGCGGTGAATGCGGACTTCTTCGATCTGGCCAACGGCGAGAACGAGAACAATCAGGTCCTGCGTGGCGAATGGTGGAAAGGATTGCCACTCACCGATTCGCCGTACGACACCTACGACAATGTGCATGGCCAGGTGGCCATCGATCCGGCGGGCGGTCTCACCTTCGGCCGTTTCATTCTGGACGCACGCGCATGGACGCGCACAGGCGCGGTGCCGGTGTTGAGCATCAACAGTAAGCCCAAAGGACGATACGAGGGCACCGCGCTCTACACGCCGCGTTTCGGCGCTGCGGCGCCGACCGATACCGGTCGCGTGGCCGAACTGCGCCTGCGGCCCATCGGCGTGCGTGGCGACACGCTGCTCTATGCCGCGCCCGACACCGCCAGCTCTCGGAGCGGCGGACAGATTCCGCGTGAGGGCGCACTTCTCGTGGGCACTGGTGATCGTGCGGCCGGCGTCGCCGCCCTGTCGCGTTCAGACACGGTGCGTGTGCACCTGAACACCTGGCCGCGTCTCACCTCGCAGCGCACGCCGCAGGCGCTGCTGGGCGGCTGGCCGCTGCTGCTGGTGGACGGCGAGAACGTGGCGGCCCGCGCGGCCACACTTGAAGGCACGATTTCCCGCAACGCCGAGGCCCGGCATCCGCGCACTGCTATCGCGGTGTCGCGCTCCGGACATACGGCATGGCTGGTCACCGTGGATGGTCGCGCCACCAACAGTGTGGGCATGACGCTGGTGGAGCTCGCCGAATTCCTGCGCACGCTTGGCGCGTGGAGCGCTCTCAACTTCGACGGCGGCGGCTCCACCACCATGGTCATCGACGGACGCGTGGTGAACGTACCCACTGATGCCACTGGTGAACGCGAAGTGGGCAACGCCCTGATCGTTCGGGAGCGTACGAAGAAGTAGTACAGACGGTCGGGAATAGCGGCAGGCGCGGGCGTTCCGGTATCGCACAACCCGAAACCCGGGCGTTACGCGGCCGTCGCCGGGTGGTCTCCGAACCGTCATCGGGTGCGCGCACTGTGTGGTCATGCAATCCTGGCTGCACCATCTCGATGCGCGGGACCGTGCACTGTTCACGCGGTGGGCCCTGTCGCCCACCGCCCCGTCCCACCCCCGCCGTTTCTGGATGCTGATCACGCACGCCGGCGGGGCGCGTGGATCAATCGGCACCTGCCTCGCCGCACTCACGCTGCCCGCCGTCAGCGGCGCGCTCGTCTGGCGTGTGTTGTTGCTGCTCGGCTTTTCCCATCTCCTCGTGCAGGTGGTGAAGCGCACGGTCGGTCGGCCGCGTCCGTCGACGCGACTGTCGTTCGAGGCGCTGATCCATGTGCCGGACCGCTTCTCGTTTCCGAGTGGTCACGCCTGCGCCGCGATGGCGGTGGCCGTGGGGTTTGCGGCAGCATTCCCGATGCTCACGCTGCCATTGCTGATTCTGGCCTGCGCGGTCGGGTTCTCCCGCGTGGCACTCGGCGTGCACTATCCGGGTGACGTACTCGTGGGTCAGGCCATCGCGCTGATCACGGCCTATCCCCTGCTCGCCTGACGTCCATCTCGATGCGCCACCGATGGACCGCAGGACGGACAATTTGATGGACTGCAGGTCGTGACCAGCACG
>NZ_DASWXE010000145.1:0-19398 GCF_036405635.1 Gemmatimonas sp.
CGGTTCGTTCTCGTTCTATCCGGGCAAGAATCTCGGGTCGGTTGGTGAGGGTGGTGCCGTCACCACGAATGACCCGCGCGTGCTCGAAGGCGTGCGTCGGTTGCGCGAGCATGGGCAGCGTGAGAAGTACGTGCACGTGAGTGAGGGCTACAACGGTCGTCTGCACGCCATTCAGGCGGCCGTACTGCGCATCAAGCTGCAGGATCTCGATGCGGCCACGGCCGGACGCCAGCAAGTGGCGCGGTGGTATCAGGAAGCGCTGGGCGACATCGCCGAGTTGTCATTGCCGCAGGTGGCGCCGTGGGCGGAACATGTATGGCACCTGTATGTGGTGCGCACGCCGGTGCGTGAGGCACTGCGCAAGGCGCTCACCGATGCGCGTATCGGCGCGGGACTGCATTACCCGGTGCCGCTGCATCGCCAGGAAGCGTACGCACACCTTGGCTATGCCGAAGGTGCGTTGCCGATCACGGAACGCACGGCCGCCGAGCTGTTGAGCCTACCAATGTTCCCGACGTTGACGGAAGGTCAGGTCGCACGGGTGGTGCAGGTGGTCCGCGGCTTCTTCGGTCGCTGATTTCATGATGACCGCAGGAGCGTCCGGCATCCAGGCTCGGCGTCACGTCGTGCTCTGCACCGGCGTCAGCAGCTACCATGTGCTGTCGTACCTGTCCAACGATCTCGCACGGGCGTTCGTGGACGCGGGATGGAGCGCGGAAGTGCTCGATCTGTCGCGTGTGTCCACACCGACCGAACTG
This sequence comes from Gemmatimonas sp., assembly GCF_036405635.1. Lineage (GTDB taxonomy): Bacteria > Gemmatimonadota > Gemmatimonadetes > Gemmatimonadales > Gemmatimonadaceae > Gemmatimonas. The sequence continues at coordinate 759 of NZ_DASWXE010000145.1, forward strand.
CGGCGCATCGTGGTGCAGAATCGCACGGCGTTCTTCTGCGGTTACTCGGGTTACGGCGCCAACATCGCTGGCGCCAACGGCACGTCGGCGTACGACGCGCTTGGCGTGCCGTATGTCGGACTGATGCTCGACAGCCCAAGCTACTATCCGTCGCGACACGAGACATTGTCCGCGGAAACGATCTTCCTGCACGGCGACGACGGTCACCACGATGCGTCGGTGGCCATTTCGCCAGCAGGCAGTCATCGCGGTCTGTTTCGTCTCGCGACATCGCCCTGGACGGCGCCGACGTCACCAATCGCCGAGCGCACCCGCACGGTGCTGTTCGCGAGCAAGGGTGGCGATCCAGTGCAGTACGAAGCCATGCTGCGCCGTACGCTGGACGCCAGGGGTCTGCGCGTCGTGCTCGCGATTGCCGATGCACTTGGCGCCACGACCACCCCGCAGCGCATGGGTGATGTCGCGAATGCGTGCCTGCCAACGACCGCGCCCGACGCGCGCTGGCACACACTGGCGGCGCATGGCGACCATCTGGCACGCATCCGACGGGCGACGGGTGTGGCCCGCGCCCTGTTGTCGCTGCCTGTGACGTTTGTGGGCGGTGAGTGGGAGCACCTGGACCGTACCACAAGCCGCGCCACATTTTTGCCGGGCACCCCATTGCCGGACGTGCGCCGCCTCATGGCGTCATCGGCGAGTGTGTTGAATGTGCAGCCCGGCACCACCGACTCCGTGCACGATCGGTTCCTGCTTGGCCTGCAGGCTGGCGCGGCCGTTGTCTCCGACAGCAATCGTTTCATCGATGCGCGCATCGGCCGTGAGCAGTTCACCTGCTGGGATGGCGATACGCGCACCATCGCTGACGTGGTGGCGTCAACACTCGACACGATCACCTCGCCCGAGGCGCAGACCCGTGCCGATCGCGGAACGGTCTGTGCGCGTGAGCGCTTCTCACTGGACATGTTGGTGCGCCACCTCGGCGCCGTCGTGTCGGCGCACCGCGACGGACGTGCCCTTCCCCATCCCGATGGGGCGGAAGGACAGGCCGCCGCTTTGACGAACGCCGTTGCTCCGGGCGCAGTCGCCGATCAGGCTGCCTGAACTCACCCCTCCCATGTCTCAAGACGCTGCGACGAAGTGCGCCACCCTTGCCGATGGCATGGCCGATGTGGCGAGTTGGTTTCGCAATGGGCAGGATTGGCCGCTCATTGCGCCTGCACCGCGGACTGACTGGCTGACATTGCTACGCAGTTCGCGGGAGCAACTGTGCGCGGCGCTGAGCCAGTGCTCACGAGGGGAAGTGGAGACGGTATTGCGGGCCCGCCTCTTTCATCGGCCGGAAGTCTCGTCGCAGATGGGACTGGTGTTCGATCGTCCGCCCGCGGTGCTCACGCGCATCGAGGCCGCGCGCGAGATCATGACGGTCGGCTGGACCCATCCGATGGCGGCACACGCCTTTGCCATCGCCGTGCTCGACACGCAGCCGTGGGAAATGCCGATCATGCGCGACCTGCCTGCGTGCCCCGAGCATGTGATGGAGCGCTACCTGGCCTGGCTGTTTGTCCGACCGGTGTATCGCGCGCTGGGTGATGATGCGCGCTATGTGGCGTGGTTGCCGGAGATGCTGGACTGGTTGCGCGCGCAGGTGGATGCCCCTGGCCTGCGTGCCCGTCTTGCAACGGTGGTGAATGTGATCATCCGCCTGCTCGACATTGGCATGGTGATCTACTCCGATGTGCAGGTGCGCTCCGTGCTGGACGCGCGCGCCCGGCTTGTCGAGGCGATGACCCGCCAGATCGAGACCCTGCGCGGATCCGACAGGGGCCCCGCAGCCACTCGGCCCGCCGATCGCCGCATCCGGCTTGGCGTGTTGCTGCGCACGATCCTCAAGCACCCGGATCCGGTGGCGTTCTGCTCGCAGTTCGAGCACTTCGATCAGGAGCGCTACGAGATCATCATCTATTCGCAGGACCTGGTGGACCGGCAGTGCGAGCACGACATCGCGCTCTACCAGCGCCTGTTCCGATTCGTGAGTGCCGTGCGCACGATGAACGGGCTCAATGTGCAGCAAATGGTCGATCGCATCCACGCCGATGACCTCGACGTGTTCGTGTATTCGTATGCAGCCACCATTGGTGCGTCACCCACCGATCTGTTGGTGAGCTCGCGCCTGGCGCGCGTGCAGATCCTGATGAACAGCTACGTGCCCATGTCCACGGGATTCGGCAGCTTCACGCATGTGGCCACGGTGCGACCGGCACCGGAGGCGCGGGCGTCGCTGTTGGGCGAGTGCCGCGAAGCGTTCGCCGAAATCCCGCGTGTGCTGCTGAGCTACCTGCCCTTCGTGGCGCAGCCGCCGGTGCGCGTGATCAATCGTGCCGCACTGCGCATCCCCGCCAATGCGGTGGTGCTCTACAATGGCGGTGCGGTGGACAAGATCGTGCCGGTACAGCTCGATGCGTGGGTGCGGGCGATGGCGCGCATTTCGGGCAGTGTGCTGGTGCTCGCGCCGTTCAATCCGGGCTGGTCGGGCGTGAGTGGCGCAACGAACCTGCACGCGCTCATCGAGACCACTTGCCGGGCGCATCGTGTGGACCCGCGCCGCGTCATCGTGCTGCGCGAACTGTCGCCGCGGGATACGCACCAGCTCTACGAGATGGCCACGGTGTACCTCGGCACCTTCCCGCACGGCAGCTCCACCTCGGTGGCGCTCGCAATGCAGGCCGGTGTTCCTGCGGTGACACGACGCTCGCCCTGGCTGCGCGGCACCGGCGACGCGAGCATTGTGCAGTCCATCGGTCTCGACGAGCTGGTAGCGGCCGATGCCGACACCTACGTGGATCTCACCGTGCGTCTGGCTACCGATGCACCATTCCGCGCGCAGGTGTGCGACAAGATGCGCGCCGCATTGCCGACCGCACCGTTCCTGGCGTCCACCGAGTACGGCGAAGCCTTGCAAGGGCTATTCGATGGTCTGGCGCACGAATCGTTTGGCTATCCGTTACCGCTGGACGCCTCGTCGGCCGCAGTATCGGACGTTGTGACCAGTGCCCTCGTGCACCCAGCGGCGGCCTGATCCCGCTGGTACAGCGGGGGGAACACAGAGTGCACAGAAAGGGAGCAGACGACGCAGATACGACCACGGCATCGATTCAGCTCGTGTGAAAAGAGGGGGGAATGATGGGCGCGTCTGAATGCGCGTCATGAAGTTTGTCGAAATGGAGATGAACTCCAATTCCCAAAAATCCAACGTCACCCCCAATGGCGCAGCATATGTGTCGATCTGCTCTGTTTCTGTGCATTCTGCGTTCCCCCCGCTGTCCCCAAACACGCAGAAGCCGGCCCCCGAAATCTCGGAGGCCGGCTTCTTCAGTTTCGGAGGAGCGATATCGCCCGATCAGCCGAGCGAAACGCCGCCTTCCTGCAGCGGATAGAGCGTGAGGTTCGCCGGCTTTTGCAACTCGTGCGACTCCTCACGGCTCACCACCTGGGCGGCAAGGCGCTTGTTCAGGTTGAAGACGATCGGCGCGCGCATGTTCGCCGTGGGCATGGCGCCCGTGCCTTCGGGCAGCGTGAGCATGACGAGTGCAAATGCGTCGTTCGCGTCTTCGATGGCGAGATCGGCGCGCTCATGCTCGCCGAGGTCGATCGCATAGTCCGCATCGAGCGCAAACGGATCGGCCAGCACGAAGGTGGTGGCATCCGCGTTTGGCGCGATCAACCACCACAGTCCCTTGCGGGCTGCCGGAAGCAGCACGTACTGCGTGATCTTCTCGAAGCCGAAGAGCCCGCCCGTCGGGAAGGTCATCATCGCTTCCTCGGCAACTTCGATCGCGCCGAAGTGATGTGTGATCGTGACCGTGCCCTGCGGTGCGTTCATGACAGCCAGTCCCATGAGAATATTTTACAGATAGTTGGCGAGACTCAGGCCCAGGATGCGCGACGTCGCGCTCATCGCAGCCTGGTACAGCGTCTGCTTGCCCACGAGCTCGACCATGGCCTGGTCCACCTCGGTGTCCCGCAGATCGGATCGGTACATCTTGAGGTTCATCTCCATCGCTTGGAGGTTGACCTTTGCGTCTTCAATCTCGTTGATGCGCGCGCCCTGCGTGCCGATCAGCGACTGCACGTTGCTGTTGGCGGTGTTGAGGCGCGTGGTGGCCGCCTGAATGGCGGCCGTGTCGTTGTTGCCGAGTGCCGTGGAAAGCTCTCGCAGCGCCTCGAGGGCGTCGGTGTCGAGCAGTACTTCTTTTGCGTTGTGTGTCGGCGTGACGAACTTGTTGTCTCCCACCTCGAGCGTGATGTTGCCACTCGGGTCCACCGGATTGCCGGCGAGCATGAGGCGCGAGAACGTGCCCGTGGCGGGCGCCGGGTTGTGCAACGGCGGTTCATTGGCACGAGTACCACCGAGCAGGTATTCGTCGCCGAATCGCGTGTTGCCGAGTCCCACGGCGAAGTTGAGCAACTGATCGACCTCGGCCTTCACGGCGAGGCGCGACTGCGCGGTAGCGGTGGATCCCGCCTGCGTCACGGAGAGCTCCGACGCGCGCGTGATGGTGTTGGTCAGCTGATTGAGCACACCCTCTTCCGCCTCTGCACGCGCTGCGGCGGAGTCGGCATTGCGCTTGAACTGCGTGAGCGCGCGCATCGAGCTGCCGATGCGCACGATCTCACCACCACTGATGACGTTGTCCGAGATCTTTCGGATCGTCACACCCGTCGCGATGTCATCGCGCAAGCGATCAATGCCCTGCAGACCGGTCTGCAGGCGGAGCTTGCTGTTGTTGGTGATGATCGAGTTGGTAACGCGCATCGTCTATCTCATCGGGCCGGTGCGGAACCGTCGCGGAAGCGGCGCTCCTGCCGGCAGACTCTTCCACCTGGAAGTATCGGAACGCCCCCGGCAGCCTTGAGTGATGCAAGGCTTGGACCACAACGACACTTCGAAAACTGTCGCATTTTGTGATCCATGCGGCTATTTTTGCCGGGTGCGCTTCCTGAGAAGGACGCACAGGCGCGTCTCGCGTCACCCGGCCGGCACAACCCACACAAATGCCGGGACAATCCCGTCTCCCGTCTGCGCCGCAATGGCCACGATCCTGTACGTCGATGACGAAGTCGCGGTCGGCCTGATCCTCGAGGACACCCTCGCCCAGGCCGGTCACACACCCGTCGGCGCCCGGAACGTGCCGGAGGCCCTGCAGGTTCTGGAACGGGGCGGTATCGACTTGATCATCTCCGACTATCGCATGCCCGGACTCACGGGACTGGAGTTCATCCAGCTCCTGACCCGGGAGGGATATGACATCCCGCTGATCATGCTAACGGGGCACGCCAGCATCGAGCACGCGGTCGCGTCGATCAAGGCGGGTGCGATCGACTACATCACCAAGCCGGTCCGGCCGCAGCAGTTGGAACTGGCGGTGGACCAGGCGCTGGAGTTCGTACGGCTGCGCCGGGAGAACGAGACGCTCCGGAAGGAGGTCATGCAGTTCCGGAACGAGCGCCAGATCATCGGCGATTCGGCGACCATCCGGCGCATCCTGCAGACGGTATCCATGGCCGCGCCCACCCGGGCCACCGTGCTGCTGCAGGGCGAATCGGGCACCGGTAAGGAGCTTTTTGCCCGGGCGATCCACGACCAGAGCGAACGTCGGGACAAGCCCTTCATCAAGCTCAACTGTGCGGCGCTCCCGGAAGGGCTGGTGGAGTCGGCGCTGTTTGGGCACGAGAAAGGTGCATTCACCGGCGCGATCAAGCGGGTGGAGGGCGCCTTCGAGCGCGCCAACCGCGGCACGCTGCTGCTGGACGAAATTTCCGAGATGCGGTTGGACCTGCAGGCCAAGCTGCTGCGCGTGCTGCAGGAACAGGAGTTCGAGCGGGTTGGTGGAACGTCACCCATCAAGGTGGATGTCCGTATCGTGGCCACCACGAACCGCGATCTGGCCATGGAAGCGGACCACGGCACGTTCCGGCAGGATCTCTACTATAGACTGTCCACGATTCCGGTCCTGATCCCGCCTCTCCGCGATCGCGCCGAGGACGTGCCGGTGCTCGCCCTGCGATTCGCCATGCGGACGGCCGCCGAGATCGGCAAGAAGATCGAAGGCCTGTCTCAGGACGCGCTCGAGGCGCTCCAGCAGTATCCGTGGCCCGGCAATATCCGCGAACTGCAGCACGTGATCGAACGCGCGGTCATTCTGACCCCCGACCCGATCATCCAGCCGCACTGCCTCGAGGGGACCCGGTTCGGGCTGGCCCACTCGCTGGGCGCTCCCAACATGCGCCCCCGCGCCATTGCCACCCCCGGTGCCACCCCGGTGCTGGCCGTGAGCGGAGCCGCCGCGGCGCCGGGTGCCATGAACACGCCGGCGAACGGCGGAATCGCCCTTTCTTCATTGAATGTTGCAGATGCCGAGCGCGTGCTTATTCAGCATGCGCTGGCAGCTGCCGATAATAACCGTACGAAGGCTGCTGACCTGCTCGGCATCAGCGTGCGCACCCTGCGCAACAAGCTGAACGGCCCCGGTCGCGAAAGCGACGAGGAGTAGGCTGGCAACGGGCCTGAGCTATCGGCCAGGCCCGAGGAACGCGAGACCGGCACGAGTTGCCGGATCGCGTCCCGGGGATCACACGGCAACTTGGGTCACGTGGAATGCGGCAGTTTTTGCCTTCTTTCCGCCTATTTCCAGCGATCCGGATGGACAGATATACTGCGGGGCGCATACCGGCAGACACTTGTAAACACTTCTAATTAAATGACTTAAGCACAGCCGGCGGGCCCGGATGCTCATCTCCTGAGCGTCTGGCCCGCCCATTGCTTTTACTGGGCCCGGATAGTTCTCCCTCACTTCCGGTACTCATGAAACTCTTCGGACTCATCGAACGCACGACCTCGGCGTCGCCACTCAAGGCGGCGCTGGACAAGAGCGTAGACCGTTCGCGAGGGATCGCCGATCGCGTGTCCAAGGCCACGCTGAACAACGGTGACGGCTTCGCGCTGGAAGCGAAGACCGGGAACGCGCAGGCCAACGTCAATCCGGTGAACGTCGAAGACGAGATGGTGGCGCTCGCCGATGAGCAGCTCCGCTTCCTCGCGACGTCGCGCCTGCTGGAAAAGACCTACCAGAGCCTTCGGACCGCCATCAAGGGCGGAGGCGCCTGATGCCGATCAACCCGACGCGCCCACTCGCGCTGCTCCCGATCCCGGGACAGTCGCCGGTTCGCCCGATGTTCAAGTCGATGGGGATCGCGGCCAGCGGCATCTCCGCGCAGCGCCAGCGCATGGACACGATCGCGCAGAACATCGCCAACGCCGACGTCACGCGCGGCACCGACGGCATGCCCTACAAGCGTCGCGAAGTGGTGCTGGAATCGGCCACCGCGCAGAACGCGCTGTTCAATCCCGGCAACATCACCGCGCAGACGATGGGCAACCAGAACGTCGCGGGTGCGCCGGCCTTCGAAGTGCCGGTCACCGACACCGCCAAGACCTTCACCGTGCCAGTACTGCCGGTCACGGGCGGCCCTGATGGTGTGATGGGTGGTGAATACGGCGTGCGTGTGGCGGGTGTGGCGGAAGACCAGGGCGAAGGACGCCTGGTGTACGAACCCGGTCATCCGGACGCCGACGCCAACGGTTATGTGCGCTACCCCGACATCGACACCACGCAGGAACTCGTGAAGCTGATGGATGCCAAGCGCATCTACGAAGCCAACGCAGCGGTCTTCCAGACGGCGAAGTCGATGCTCCGCGCGGCACTCGATATCTGAACGACCTGATCACGCGCTACACAGCGGCGGGCCCGGGAACCGGTGTGAGGTCACTTCTTCCTCCTCCTCCTCTTCCTCCTCTCCGACACCACATCGGTTCCCGGCTCGCCGCTTCACTCCTTAAGCACCAACAGAGAATCCCATGAGCGTCAACGGCATCAACAACAATCCCCTGAACTCCTTCGGTCCGCTCTCGCGCACCGACGCGAACCGCGATGCCAATCGCGCGGCGCAGAACGGACAGACGGGGACGGCGCAGCAGGCGGGTCAGCAGGCCCGTGCAGCGCAGGCCAACGCGCTCAAGCCGCAGACGCCGATCGCCGGCGCCGCGGCGACGCAGACCAGCGTGCCCGCCGAAGCACCGGCCGGCACCGACCCGACGTTGTGGAGCGTGCTCACGAGTGAAGAGCGGAACTTCTTCGCGAAGACCGCCGCGCTCGGCCCGCTGACGTACAGCCGCATCAAGGAAGCCTCGAATCCGGCGCCGCCGGCCGCTCGTGGTGTCCGCCTCGATGTTCGCGCGTAACGGCTTCGCGTAACTGATCCGCCGCTCCGATCTCCGTTCTCCGCTTCGTCTTCTTCCGACACCGCCCCCATGCAGACCCGTCTCGACCTGATCACCCGCAGCCTGCCGCAGTTCGGACAGGATCGTGGCCTGACCACGCAGGTGCCTGTTGGCGGCACCGTCGGCACTGGCGAGAACTCCTTCGGCAACACCCTCACCCGCGCGATCAATGAAGTCAGCGACGCGCGCGATCGCTCGGGCGACTTGACCCAGCGCTTCGCCAACGGAGAGAACGTCGAGTTGCACCAGGTGATGGCCGCCTCGGAAGAAGCCGGCATCGCCCTCGACATGCTCATTGAGCTGCGGAACAAGGTCGTCGAGGCCTACCGCAGTGTCATCAGCATGCAGTCCTGAGCAGACGTCCACATCGCGTAGCGCATCCACTTCATGAACTCTCTGCTCGAATCTCTCACCGGCCGGCTTGGCGGCGCCCGACAGGCGATGATCATCGGCGTCGGCGTGGTCGTGACCGTGCTGGTGTTCGGTGTCTCCCGCTGGGCCACCAAGCCCACGATGGTCCCGCTCTACACCGATGTGCCGGTGGAGCAGGTCAAGGCGATGACCGACAAGCTCACCGAAGCCGGCGTCGTGTACGAACTCGATCGCACCGGTACGTCGATCATGGTGCAGAGCGCCGATCTGGCGCGCGCCCGGGTCGACCTGGCGGCGGGTGAGCTGCCGAACGCCGGCCGCCCGGGCCTCGAGCTGTTCGACAAGCCCACCTGGGGCATGACGGACTTCACGCAGAAGGTGAACTATCGCCGCGCGCTCGAAGGAGAACTCGAGCGCACCATTGGCAAGATGAAGGACGTGAAGAGTGTGAAGGTCCACCTCGCGATCGAGGACGACCAGCTCTTCAAGCAGAACGAGCGTCCGTCGAAGGCGTCGGTGACGCTGGCGATGAACAACAGCAATGCGCCACGCGCCGAAGCCGTGCGTGGCATCGCGAGCCTGGTGGCAAGCAGCGTGGGTGGTCTCGAGCCCGAGCATGTCACCATCGTGGATGAACGCGGTGAAGCGCTGACGATGGAAGACGACGGTTCGCTGGCCGGTCTGACCAGTCGTCAGCTCTCCGTGCAGCGCGAAGCCGAGACGTACCTGGAGCAGAAGGCCGACAAGCTGCTGTCGAGTCTTGTGGGTGTTGGCAACGCGCGCGTGCAGGTGTCGGCGTCGATGAACTTCGACAAGGTCGAGCGCACGGTGCAGGCGGTCGATCCCGACCGTCAGGCGATCGCCACGGAACAGAAGGCGGAAGTGACGCCGAGCAATCCGCAGCAGGGCGCGGGTTACTCGACCACCGCCACGTCGTACGAGAACACGCGCAGCGTCGAGAACTTCACGGGCGCTGTCGGCAACATCAAGAAGCTCACCGTCGCCGTGCTGGTGGCCGACCGCGTGGTGCTGCCGCCGGCCGCACCGGTGCCGGCAGATTCCGCGGCCGCTGCGGCTGCCGCGGCCGCTCCGCCGGTGGCGCCGACCATCGAAGCCCGCACGCCGGACGAACTCACACGCATCGAAGCGCTGGTGCGCAATGCGCTCGGTGTGGACTCGACGCGCGGCGACATGATCTCCGTGGTGAGCGCGCCGTTCGACATGCCGGTGCCGGTGGCCGTCGTGAAGGAACCCGCCGCGCCCACCGATCTGTTGGGCCGCATCCAGAGCAACCCGAAGCCCGTCGTCGCGATCGCTGCCCTCGTGGTGCTGCTGATCCTGGCGCTGGTGACGGTGCTCCTGCTCCGCCCGAAGAAGGTGAAGGTGGTCGAAGCGCCGGCCGCATTGGCCGCTCCGGCTGGTTATGCAGAGCTCCCGGCCAGCACGCAGATGCAGCAGGCCATGCAGGACATGGAAGCCGAACAGGAAGAGATGGACCAGATGGCGCTCCTCGAAGAACAGCGCCGTCAGATCGTGCTGCCGCCGCCGCCGACCACGCCGGAGCGTGAACAGGCCATGGCCACGGTGGACCAGCGTCCGGAAGCCGCGATTCGCGTCGTCCGCACCTGGCTCCGCCAGTAACCGACGACCGTACGATGACTGCTCTCGCTCGCAACAACGCCAACGTCAACGCCGACCGGTACGCGCCGGATCGCCTCACGGGACGCCAGAAGGTGGCCATCCTGTGCATGGCCATCGGCGCCGAACACGCGGCCAAGATCACTGGCGGCCTGCACCCGGAAGAAGCCGAGATCGTCGCGCTGGAAATGGCGCAGCTCGATCGCGTGCCGCCCACCACGATCGACGCCGTGCTGCTCGAGTGGCTCGAGATCACGCTCGGCGTGGACTCGATCACCACGGGCGGCGTGGAGTTCGCCAAGGACGTGCTCGAGAAGGCATTCGGGCCGGCCAAGGCGCAGCAGATTCTCAAGCGCATTCAGGGCCAGCTGGCCGACAGCGATCGTTTCGGTCGCCTGCGCCGCGCCGATCCGCAGCAGCTCGGCAACACGCTGCGCGGTGAACACCCGCAGACGATTGCGCTCATCCTCGCGCACCTCGATCCGGCGCACGTGGCCGCGATCATCCGCGAGTTCGACCCCGCCCTCGGTGGCGAGGTGATGTTCCGCATCGCGCGCATGGAGAAGGTGTCGCCCGAGATGATCTCGCTGGTCGAGCGCGCCATCGGCAACGAAGCAGATCTGGCATTCTCGCAGGGTATGTCGAGCGTGGGTGGCCCGGCCGCTGTGGCCGCGGTGCTCAACCTCGTCAGCTCGTCGCTCGAAAAGGAAGTGCTGGACCTGGTGGCCGAGAAGGATCCGCATCTCAGCGACCAGATCAAGAACCTCATGTTCGTGTTCGAAGACCTGTCCGCCCTCGACGACAAGTCGCTGCAGCGTCTGCTGCGCGAAGTGGATGTCAAGCAGCTGGCCCTGGCCCTCAAGGCCGCGAGCCCGGACCTCAAGACGAAGATCATGGGCACGATGTCGCAGCGTGCAGTGGCTGGCCTCAAGGAAGAGATGGAGTTCCTCGGCCCGGTCAAGATGCGCGACGTGGAAGCGGCGCAGACGGACATCGTCTCGAAGGTGCGCGCACTGGAAGAGACGGGCGAAATCGTGCTGAGCGCGGGTACCGACGATGTCATCGTCTGAGCAGAAGCCCATGCACGCCACACCCTGGTCCCTCGACGAGTTCCCGGCGTTCGACGAGTTCGCAGATTTTGCGAACCCGTCGGCGCCGGAGGCCGCCACCCCGGCTCTCCCCGCAGTCTCGCTGGAGCATCTCGAAGCCGATTTCGCGGTGCGTCTCGCCGCCGAGCGTGCGCGCATCGAAGCCGACGCCTACGCACGCGGTCGTGCCGATGGCGAACGCGCGGCGCGGGCCACGCTCGAAGAACACATCGCTCACACCACCAGCGCGCTGAACGAAGCGGTGCTGTCGGTGCAGATGCATGAAGCGCGTTGGCTGAGCAATGCGGAAGAGAACATCGCCGCGCTATCAGTGCTCGTGGCGCGTCATGTGCTGCAGCGCGAGATCCTCGCCGACCGGACGTTCGTGAGCGACCTGGTTTCGAAGGCCGTGGAGCAGTATCCCGTGGACGAAGAGATCACGGTGCGCTTGCACCCGGATGATCTGGCGGCATGCCGTCCGGCGCTGGAGAAGTCGCTGGGCGCTGGTGTGCGCACGTTGCGCTGGCTGGGCGACACCAACATTCAGCGCGGCGGCTGCCTCACCGAAGGCCGTGAGCGCATCATCGATGGCCGCGTCGACACGTCGCTCGAACGCGCGTACCGCATGCTCGCCGGCATTCAGGCGTGAGCGTGGCGATGAAGACCCCCGTCTACAACACGGCACTGACCGATGCCGAGTCGCCGCTGGATGCGTTGACCGACCGCCTTGGTCGTGTCGAGCGCTTCGCGCCGTATGGCAAGGTGACGCGGGTGGTGGGTCTCGTGGTGGAAGCCACCGGTATCGATGTGGGCCTGGGCTCACTCTGCCGCGTGACGAACCATGCGCGCGACCGATCGGTGCTGGCCGAAGTGGTGGGCTTCAACGACCGCAACGTGCTGCTCATGCCACTCGGCGAACTCGATGGCCTGCACGCGGGTGCCAGTGTGCAACCGCTCGGCCGTTCATTCGGCGTGGACGTGGGCCCTGGCCTGCTGGGTCGTGTGCTCAATGGCCTTGGTCACCCGATCGATGGCAAGGGCAAGCTGGATACGATCGAGCGGGTGTCGCTGTCGGCTGAGCCGCCGAACCCTCTGCAGCGCGAAACGATCGACCGTCCGATGGAAACGGGCGTGCGTGCGATCGATGGCCTGCTCACGGTTGGTCGTGGACAGCGCGTGGGCATCTTCGCCGGCTCCGGCGTGGGCAAGAGCACCATGCTCGGCATGATTGCGCGCTCCGCGAAGGCCGATGTGAACGTGATCGCGCTGTTGGGTGAGCGTGGTCGTGAAGTGCGCGAGTTCCTCGAGAACTCGCTGGGTGCGGAAGGGCTGGCGCGCTCGGTCGTGATCGTGGCCACCGGTGATCAGGCAGCGCTGGTGCGCGCCCGCGGTGCGCTCGTAGCCACGGCGATCGCCGAATACTTCCGCGATCAGGGCAAGGAAGTACTGCTCATGGTCGACTCGGTCACGCGTGTGGCGATGGCGTGGCGTGAGATCGGCCTCGCGACCGGCGAGCCGCCCACCACGAAGGGGTATCCGCCGTCGGTGTTTGCGAATCTGCCGCGCCTGCTCGAGCGCGCGGGTAACGGTGAGCGTGGCGGCATTACGGGCATCTACACCGTGCTTGTGGACGGTGACGATTTCAACGAACCGGTGGCCGACGCGGCGCGATCGATCCTCGACGGACACATCGTGCTCACGCGTCGTCTCGCCGCGCAGAATCACTTCCCGGCCATCGACGTGCTGGATTCGAAGAGCCGAGTGAAGGATCACATCACGAACGAGGCGCAGCGACGCAGCGGCGCGGCGATGCTCCGGCTGGAAGCGGCGTATCGCGAAAAAGAAGATCTCATCATGGTGGGCGCGTATCAGCGGGGCAGCGACCCCTACGTGGACGCCGCCATCGCCTACCGGCAGCGCGTGCTCGATTTCCTGCAGCAGCGCCCTGACGAGATCACCCCGTATGGGGACACCTACCAGGCGCTGAATGAGATCGCGGAAGCGATCGAGGCGTCGGTCAAGAGGCGCTGATGTTCCGATTTCGCCTGCAGCGCATCCTCGAGCTGCGCGAACAGCACGAACATGCCAAGGCGCGCGAGCTCGCATCGGCCCAGGACTCGGCAGAGCGAGCCGCCGAAGCCCGCCTGGCCCTGCAGAACCTGTGGTCTGATTCCCAGGCCCAACTGCACACGGCCCAGGGCAATGGCTCCCGCATTGGTCACCTGACCCAGCTCGGCACCGTGCTCACGTCTCTGGACGAGCGCCTGGTCGTGGCCGGCGACGCCGTGAAGGAAGCCGATGCCGGTGTGCGTCAGGCACAGGAGTTGCTTGAAGAGGCTGCACGCGACCGTCGCGTGTTGGACCGCCTGAAGTCCCGCCATGCTGATGCCTGGCGTGCCGACGAGGCCCAGCGCGACCGCACCCTGATGGATGAAGTGGCCCTCATGCAGTTCGCACGCAAGCAGGATCAGTCGACACAGCGCCCCGCTGAGACGACGGAGAATGCTCCCCCTCGTGATGGATCGACCCGATGAAGCAGTTGATCGTACCCATTGTTATCGGTTTGCTGGCCGGATTGGGCGGCGGCTCGGGCTATTCGTATATGCGCGCGTCGGCGAAGTTTTCCGCTGACTCGGCACATTTGGCTGACAGCCTGAAGAATCATCCGGCCGACTCCACCAAGGCCGAAGGCGAAGGTCATGGTGAAGCGGGCCACGGACCGGCCGCGGCCGATGCACACGGCGCAGCAGACTCGGCAGCCTCCGGCGCCACCGCTGAGCATGGCAATCCGGACGACGTGACGCTCACGCCGGCCGACAGCATCCGTGCGCTCGAGGCCGCTCGCGCCGAGCTCCGCAAGGCCCGCACTGGTACAGCGGGCTCAGCCCCTGCCAAGGCTAAGCCTGCCGCCGCCGGTCATGGCGCCGCCCCCGATATCAAGGCTGGACATGGCGCACCGACCGCCTCTGGCACGGTGAAGCCCGACCCCAAGGCAGCCAAGGCCGATCCGAAGGCGACCGCCAAGGACGCCCACGCCGACACCAAGGCTGAAGCCAAGCCGGAAACCAAGGAAGATCCCAAGGCCACCGCCGCGACCGCCGCCACCATGGTGAAGTCAGCGCGCGACGCGGCCCTTGCCACGCCGCTTCCCGAGCAGCGTCTGGCCAAGATCTTCAGCGCCATGCCGGCCAAGGACGCCGCCAAGGTGCTCGACCAGATGAGCGATTCGGATATCCGCGGCATCCTCGCCCTCATGGGTGACAAGCAGGCTGCGGCGATCCTCACGGCAATGCCCGCGACCCGCGCGGCCTCGATCACGAAGAGCGCCGCCGCCAAGACCGCCGCCGCCACTACCCCGTGAGTCCCATGGATGTGAACTGGGTGCCGACCCGCGCGACGCCGCGTGACCTCGCCCGTGATGCGGCTCGTGAGGCCTCACGGGATATCGTGCGCGAGCATCCGCGGGATGCCGGGCGTGACAACACGCGCGACGTGTCCCGCCCGACGGCGCGTCCGGCTTCGCGTGGCGCCACGCGGGCCAACCGCACCGACACGCGTACACGCATCGAAGACGACTCCACGCAGGAATCGGGTCGCGAACGTCCGGTGAGCAAGGCCGAGTTCTCGGCGTTGCTCGCGCTGTTGTCAGGGATGGGCCCGTCGGTGCGCGAAGGGCTCGCCGAACAGTTGCCCGCCGAAACCGCCTCGCTGGTGGATCGCCTGCTCGAAGGCGAAACCGAGGCGGTCGAACCTGACGCGCAGACCGCTGACGAAGCGCTGCGCTATGGCCTGTTGCAACTGGTCGCCGACGACCGCAGCGGCTCGAATGTCATTGACCTGGCCGCGTACGCGCGGTCGAAGCAGAAGGAACCGTCCGCGATGACGATGGAATCCGCTGGCACGAACAGCGGTCGTGAACAGATGGAAGGCGTGCAGGACGGTACGCAGCACGCGGCAATACAAGCTCCAGCGCGCGCCGCTGGTGCGGCCGATGCGTCGTCGAACGACAACACCTCGCCCACCGACTCCGGCGCCCAGCGCGCCCGCATGCTCGACGCGCTTTCGCGCGTGACGTCGCGTCGTGGATCGTCGGTGGAGCAGTTGCTGGCCCTCGGCGATGCAAAGGGTGCCGATGCCCGCGCGGCCCTTGATTCGTTGCTGGCGCAGGCCGGAACGCCCGCCGGTGCCCGGCTGGCGGCGCGGGCGATCATGAGTCAGACGAACGCGAGCCTGCTCGGTGGCAGCGACAACGAACAGGCACTTGGTGCGCTGTCGTCGGCGCGTCAGGACGGAGTCGACATGACGGCCTTGGCTGCCGCGGCCTCGCACAACGCCACGGCCACAAACGCCGTGAAGAGTGGCGACGTTGCGACGCCTGTGAAGGCACTCGATGGTCTCGATCCCGAGCTGCGCGCTCGCGTGGAGCGTGTGATCGATCGCATGAAGAACGAATACGGGCACGACGTCTCCATCGTGGAGACGACGCGTTCACAGGAACGGCAGGATTGGCTGTACGAGCAGGGTCGCACGCGCGAAGGGTCCGTCGTGACCTGGACGCGTGACTCCGCACACACGCATGGCGAAGCCGTGGACGTGATCATCGACGGCCGCTACGACAACGCCGCAGGCTTTGGTCGCCTGCAGCGCATCGCGAAGGAAGAAGGCCTGCGCACGCTGGGCATGAAGGATCCGGGCCACCTCGAGCTCGCGCAGCGTGGCAATGGGAATAGTGCGAACACGGTCGCCGCGCGCACCACACCGACGACGCAGATCGACTCGGCAAGCGCTGCCGGGGTGGCACGAGTTGCCGGGGTTGCTGGTGTGGCAACGGTTGCCAGTGTTGCCGATGCATCCGCCACGCCGCGCGTCGGCATGGGCGTGAACAGCGACAACCTGATGCAGGTCGCGCAGCAGCAAGCCGGACGCGGAAGTCACAACGCGTCCACCAACCAGGATGGCGCGTCGAGTGAACGCGATCGTGGAGCGTCACACAGCGAGCACCGTCGTGGTGATCGTACGAGCACCGCTATCGGCAGCCTGACGGACAACAGCAGCGCGATCGGCGCGACGTTCAGCAACGGCGCCACGGTGAGCGTGGTCAACGGCACGGAGCGTGCATCGGCTAGCCAGGCGACGACAGGCAGCGACCAGATCCAGCGTGTGGCCGACATCCAGCAGATGCGTGCCGATGCACCCGCCACGCCGCTGAATCGCATGACGTTGAATGTCGACAACGGAAACGGCACGCAGGAACGGATCACCGTCGATCTGCGTGGCAACACCGTGAGCACGCACATCTCCACCGATGCCAACACCGCGGGTTCGATGCGGTTGCGCACCGCGGAGTTGCAGGACGCTCTCGGTCGCCACGGACTCGATGGTGACACGGTGCGAGTGAGCGGCACGCGGCAGGAACCGTCTGATGCAGCGCGCGTGACGGGCCTCGAGCGTGATCCGCTTCGCCCGATGACGACGGCCTCGCAGGATGGTGCAGCGAGCAGCGGCCAGCGGGAACGCGCGCCGTGGGAACGTCAGTCGTCGCGCGATTCGCAGCAGGATTCTTCGCGTCGTGAGCAGGCCGAGCAGGCCCGTGACGACCGGCAAGAGCAGCAGGGGCGGCAGCGCCGTCCAAACTTCTTCCTCGGGAACGAGTGATGATCACCGACGTACGCAGCAGCTACAACAGCTACAGCTCGATGTTCAACACGACGGGCAACGCGGCCGCGCCGGAGCCGCCCGTCGGTCCCGCGGAGCCGTCGGCGCCACGCACGCTGCCGACGAACCCGAACGGCATGGGGCGCGATGAGTTCCTGAAGATGCTCGTCGCCCAGATGAAGAATCAGGATCCGCTCAATCCGATGGACGGCAAGGACATGGCGGCGCAGCTCGCCCAGTTCTCCACCGTCGAGCAGCTGATCTCGATGAACAAGTCGCTCGAAGAGCAGAAGTCGGCCGCGACCGAAATGAAGGACGCGATCCTCTCCCTCGAGCAGACGCAGAACGAGCGCGCGGATGAACTCGCGCAGCTCATCGAAGGACAGATGGCCATGGCCACCGTCGGCAAGACGGGTGTCACGCCGGGCAACAACGCCTGGGTCGACAAGGAAGGCAATGGCACGCTGGTCGTGGATGCCGGCTCGCTCTCCGGCACGGGACGCATCACGATGATCAACAGCAAGGGCGAAGCAGTCGGACAGGCCATTGTCGGTGCGGTGAAGCCCGGGCAGGCCTCGTTCAATGTCGGCGACTACGAGTTCGAACCACCACTCGAGCCCGGCCAGTACACCTACAAGTTCGACGTCGCAAAGGATGGCGGCCTGTTCCAGAGTGCCACGACGTACACCGCCGGTCGCATCACCGGCATGAAGTACGAAAATGGCAATCCGATCCTGATCATCGGCGACTCGCTCGCAGTGCCGATGTCCCAGCTCACCCAGATCCGCGCCTGATCGCGACCTGACACCGAGGACTCACACACAATGCTTCGCTCTCTCTACGCCGGCGTGTCCGGACTGCGCAACAACCAGGTGCGCATGGACGTGATCGGTAACAACATCGCCAACGTCAACACGGTCGCCTTCAAGGCGGGTCGCGTGACGTTCAAGGAAGGCTTCGCGCAGTTGCTGCAGGGTGCGAGCCGTCCGCCGGGCGACCAGGGTGGTATCAACCCGATCCAGATCGGCCTCGGCATGCAGATCGGTTCCATCGACCAGATCTTCAACCAGGGTAATCTCGAAACGACGGGTCTCAACACCGACGTCGCGATTCAGGGCGACTCGTTCTTCGTCGTGCGAAAGGGCAACCAGAGCTTCTACACGCGCGCTGGTAACTTCCAGGTCGACGCACTCGGTCAGCTCGTCTCGCCCGCGAACGGCTTCATCGTCCAGGGCCGCATGTACGAAAACGGTCAGCTGCAGGACGGTATTCAGGACGTGCGCCTGCCGTTCGGCCAGAAGGTGTCGGCCAATCCGACCACCGAGATGAAGCTCGCCGGCAACCTGAACGCGTCGTCACCGGTGTTCCAGGGTGACTTCAACGATCCGATGGACCGCGCGCTGCCGATCAACCAGAAGGCGTGGTCGGAAACGCAGATTGGTGTGTTCGATTCGCAGGGTACGAAGCACGACGTGAAGATCCAGATGTGGAAGACGGGTCCGAACTCGTGGGACTGGCGCATTGATCCCATCGCGTCGGCGCAGACGTT
>NZ_DASWXE010000146.1:0-5673 GCF_036405635.1 Gemmatimonas sp.
TCGAGGATGTTGTGGCGATTGGAGTGGATGAGCTGCACGTTGGCGGCCATCACGTCCGACAGGTAGCGCAGGCGCTCGAGTGAGAGGTCGAGCACCACCACCTTCGCGCCCAAGCCGGCCGCCATCTTGGCTGCGTTCACGCCCACCACACCGCCGCCAAGGATCACGACCTTGGCCGGCGCCACGCCCGGCACGCCACCCAGCAACACACCGCGGCCGCCGTACAGCTTCTCGAGGTACTTGGCGCCTTCCTGCACCGCCATGCGACCCGCCACTTCCGACATCGGCGTGAGCAAGGGCAGCTCGCGGCTGGGCAGCTCCACCGTCTCGTACGCGATGCACGTTGCTCCGCTGGCGAGGTGCGCCTTGGTGAGCTGCTCGTCCGCTGCGAAGTGGAAGTACGTGAACAACGTGAGATCCGGGCGCAGGTGCTGCCACTCACTGGCGATGGGCTCCTTCACCTTGAGCAGCAGCTCTGCATTGCCCCATGCCGTCTTCGCGTCGGGCACGATCTGCGCGCCCACGCCACGGTAGTCGTCGTCCTCGAAACCGCTGCCGATACCGGCGCCTGTTTCGACGAACACTTCATGCCCTGCAGCCGTCAGGGCCTCCGCTCCGGCAGGAACGAGGGCCACGCGGTTTTCATTCGTCTTGATCTCTTTCGGTACGCCGATGCGCATAGTCGAGGAAGGATGAAGAGGAGGGGAATATCGCTGAACCGTCAGCGCACGGCCTTCGGGCCAAGGCTGACCAGAATGTGCCGATCGGGATCGAAGAAATCACGTGCCACGTCCCGCACTGTATCCTCGTCGATTGCATCGACAAGCGCCATCAATTCGTCGACGGAACGGAACGGTTCGCCATACAACGCGGTCGTAGCCGCCCGGTACATCCGTGACGACACGCCTTCCATCGACAGCACCAGCTGGCCGCGGAGCTGGCGCTTGCCGGCCACCAGATCCTCCTCCGGGAGGCCGTGGGCCGCCACCTCACGCAGGACGTCCCGAGCCGCATCCAGAGCCTCCTGCGCGCTCTCCGGGGCCGTGGCGAGGTACACACCGTGCACCCCCGTATCCGCAAATGCACTGCTGAAGGTGTGGACGCTGTAGGCCAGTCCCAGCTCTTCACGCACACGCTGGAAGAGCCGGGAGCTCATCCCACCGCCCAGCAGCATATCGATCAGGGCAAACGCGTACCGACGTGGGTCGCCATGCGCGATCCCCTGCCCGCCCAACACGATGTGTGTCTGCGCAATGTCCTTGCGCTTCACATGCTCGGCGTGCGGGCCGGCCGCTTCAACCGGATCGATCGCAAACGGCGTCATGTCGCCACGCGCCTGCGACGTCCAGCCAGCCTTGTCGAGCACCTCGAGCAACTGGTCGTGCTCGACGCGGCCGGACGCAGCCACCACGAGCCGACCGGGGTGATAGGCCCGCTCGTGCAGCGCACGAATGTGCGGCACATCGAGCGCCTTCACCGTGTCGCGCGTGCCGAGGATGGCGTAGCCGTGCGGATGATCGCCCCATACGGCGCGATTGTGCACGTCGAAGATGATGTCGTCCGGCGTATCATCGACCATGCTGATCTCTTCGAGGATCACCTTGCGTTCCAGTGCGAGATCATCCGCACGAAGCATGGGTTCGAAGATCAACTCACCGATGACAGATGCCGCTTCGGGCAGGTGCTCGTCGAGCACCCGCGCCTGATAGGACGTGTGCTCGCGCTCGGTGTAGGCATCGAGTGAACCGCCAAGCGTCTCGAGCGACAACGCGATTTCCTGCGCCGAACGCGTGCGCGTGCCCTTGAACACCATATGCTCGAGGAGATGGGACACACCCATCTCTTCGGGACGCTCGTGCAGCGTCGCCGCACGTACCCACGCCCCGAAAGCAACCGACCGTGCTCCCGGAACTGCTTCCGAGAGCACGGTCAGCCCGTTGGGCAGGTCCGTTCGGTGCAACTGGGGCGCCTCAGCGCCCTGTTTGTCAGCGCCGATCGCGACCACCGCCGTTCCGTCCACCGCGTCCACCACGATCGCCACCACCGGAGCGCTCGCCGTCTTCACGACGCGGACGCTCACCCTGCGGCTCATCGGGCATGCCTTCCGGCTTCGGCAGCAGCGCCTTCATGCTGAGGCGCAGGCGGCCGCGTTCGTCGCGATCGACGAGCTTGACCGTCACGCGGTCGCCCTTCTTCACGACGTCTTCCGGCTTCTCGACACGCTCCCACTTCATCTCGGAGACGTGCAGCAGCGCTTCGTTGCCGGGCATGATTTCGACGAAGGCGCCAAACGCCGTCACCGTCTTCACCGTGCCTTCGTAGGTTTCGCCGACGACCGGTTCGGCCGTGATGGCCATGACCATCTGCTTGGCGCGCTCCATGCTCTCGCCGCCGACGGCAGCGATCGTCACGGTGCCGTCATCCTCGACGCTGAGCTCGGCGCCCGTCTCGTCCTGGATGCCACGGATGTTCTTGCCCTTCGGTCCGATCAGCTCGCCGATCTTGTCGACCGGGATCTGCACCGTCACGATGCGCGGGGCGTACTTCGACAGCTCAGCACGCGGGGCGTTTAGCGCCTTGTCCATCTCGCCCAGGATGTGGAGACGGCCGGCCTTCGCCTGCGAAAGCGCCTCCTCCATGATCTTGATGTCCAGACCTTCGATCTTGATGTCCATCTGGATGGACGTGATGCCATCCTTCGTGCCGGCGACCTTGAAGTCCATGTCGCCGAGGTGGTCTTCAGTGCCGAGGATGTCGGTCAGGATGGCGTAGCGCTCGCCTTCCTTGATGAGACCCATGGCGACACCGGCCACGGCCGCCTTGAGCGGCACACCGGCGTCGAACAGCGACAGCGAACCACCGCACACCGAGGCCATCGACGACGAGCCGTTCGACTCGAGCACGTCGGAGACGATGCGAATCGTGTACGGGAAGTCGGCGAAGTCGGGGAGCACGCCCTGCAGCGCGCGCTCAGCGAGGTTGCCGTGGCCGATTTCGCGGCGGCTGGTGCCACGCATCGGGCGCACTTCACCGGTCGAGAACGGCGGGAAGTTGTAGTGCAGCATGAACGAGCGCGTGACTTCACCCGGCTCCTTGATGGAGTCGAGGCGCTGCGCATCCTTGGCGGTGCCGAGCGTCGCGGCGACGAGCGCCTGCGTCTGGCCACGCGTGAAGAGCGCCGAACCATGCGCACGCGGCAGCACGCTGGTGTCGATGCTGATGGCGCGCACTTCATCCTTCTTGCGGCCGTCGACGCGGAGCTGCGTGTCGAGCACCTGCGAGCGGAGCTCGTGGTATTCAACGTCACCGAGCAGGTTGCCGATGTCCTTGGCGTTGTCGGGGAATTCGACGAGCAGCCCCTCGGCGAGTTCCTTCTTGGTGCGTTCGACCGCTTCGATGCGCGTGTGCTTGTCCTTCTGATTCAGTGCTTCGCGGATGCGGCCCGACGCGAGTTCCTTCACGCGCGTCGTGATGCCTTCCGGCGCCTCGGCCTTCACCCACGACATCTTCGGCACGCTGACCTTGGCGAGCAGTTCTTCCTGCATGCCGATCAGCTCACGGATGCCGTCGTGCGAGAGGCGCAGCGACTCGAGCACGTCCTCTTCGGACACTTCGAGCGAGCCGCCTTCGACCATCACGATGGAGTCCTTCGAGCCCGCCACCACCAGCTCCAGATCGGAGAAGCCGAGCTGCTGGAAGGTGGGGTTGAGCACCCAGTGCCCCTGCACGCGACCGACGCGCACACCAGCGATCGGGCCGAGGAACGGGATCTTGGAGGCGTTCAGGGCGAACGATGCGGCGACCAGCGCCAGCACGTCCGCGTCATTCTCCTGGTCCGCAGAGATGACGTAGATGAACACCTGCACTTCGTTCTTGAAGCCTTCGGGGAACAGCGGGCGGATCGAGCGATCGATGATGCGCGCCGCGAGGATCTCATGATCGTGCGGGCGCCCTTCGCGCTTGATGAATCCGCCCGGGATCTTGCCGGCGGCGTAGGTCTTTTCCTTGTACTCGACCGTGAGCGGGAAGAACGGGAGGGGGCTCTGGTTCTCGCTCACCGTCACGGCGGCCAGAACCATCGTCTCTCCGAACTGCACCACGGCAGAGCCGGCGGCCTGCTTGGCCATCCGACCGGTCTCGATGACCAGGGGGCGTCCCGCGAAGGTCCGCTCGATTCGATGCATCATCTGCTTTTAAGCCTCATGAGAACGCAAATCGCGCGGGTGGCATGATTGCCCCCGCGCGACAACGTGGCGCGATCCGGTTAGTACCGGAGACCAAGGTCCTGCACGAGCGTGCGATACTGCTGCACGTCCGTACGCTTCAAATAGTCGAGCAGACGGCGGCGCTTGCCGACCATCTTGAGGAGACCACGGCGACCGTGGTGATCCTTCGCATGCGTACGGAAGTGACCCGTCAGGTAGTTGATTCGCTCCGTGAGGATTGCGATCTGTACGCGGGTCGATCCGGTGTCCCCTTCGTGGGCCCGGAATTTGTCGATCGTGTTAGCCTTGTCGAACGCCATCGTCGTTGTATTCTCAGCCGTTCTAAGCGCATGTCGTGCGCTACGTTTAGCGCGCAATTGCAGGTAGCATGATACCTTATCTCACTCCGCCCCGTCTGTAAAGGACCAACGCGTGCCTGATCGATATCTGGGGCGTTCAATCGGCAAATATCGGGTCACCCGGCTCCTCGGCACGGGAGCCTTCGCGTGGGTCTATGAGGCAGTCGACCAGGATCTGGAGATTCCGGTCGCCCTCAAGATCCTCCGACCCGAGTTCGCTGGTCAGGACGTCGCAGAAAGTCGCTTCCGTCGGGAAGCTGCCACCGCCGCCCGTCTGCGCCACCCCAATATCGTCACCGTGAGGGACGTGGGGCAAATCGACGGCACGGCGTTCGTGGCCATGGACCTCTACCCGGTCACGCTCGGTCGACGCCTCTCCCTCGTCGACCGCCTGCCCGAGGCAGAAGTCGTGCGACTCGGTATCGGCATTGCCGCCGCGCTCTCCGTGGCGCATGCCAGCCAGATCATCCATCGCGACATCAAGCCTGACAACATCCTGATCGACAGTGAGGGCGAAGCGGTGGTGGCCGACTTCGGTCTCGCCCGCGCCCTGGCCGTGTCCAACTCCATGAGCGCCACCAATCAGGTGCTCGGCACGCCCCACTACTTCAGCCCGGAACAGGCACGCGGCCAGGAACTTGACGGACGCAGCGATCTCTACGCGCTGGGTATCACGCTGTATCGCACCGCCACCGGTCGCGTTCCCTTCGACGGGGACGACTGGTATGCCGTCGCCCGTCAGCACATCGAAGAGCCGCCCGCCGCGATGCGCTCTCTGGTCCCGGAGCTCACGCCGGAGTTTGAGCAGGTCGTGCAGCGGCTGCTCGCTAAGACGCCTGATGAGCGATACCTGTCGGCCATGCAGGTGGTGGACGCACTGGCCGCGCTCCCCTCCGCACCGGAACGCAGCGCATCGGCGCGACGCATTGGTTCTCACACCGTTGAGGCGTTCCGTCCGCAGCGTACATCGAAGCGGTGGCGGTGGATCGCGGGTGCTGCCGTGCTCGTGCTTGGCGGCATCATGGCCGTGCAACGTCCGTGGGAGACGAGGGTGGCCGATGTATCGCCTATTGTGGACACCGCGCGCGTTCCCGCTGACTCTGTCTCCA
>NZ_DASWXE010000147.1:0-37685 GCF_036405635.1 Gemmatimonas sp.
GCCGCTCCATCAGTCGGCGACGACCTTTCGCCCGATCCAGATTGATGCAGTAGATCGGCATGTGCTCCATCCAATGGCCGCGCATGGACCCCACAGGCCAATAGTTCCACTGGGAGAACACGTAGTTGCGCAAGCTTGGCAAACCGCGCTTGGCGATGGCCTTGAGCTTGGTGATCACCCGACGTGCAGTGGAAGGACGTGTCGTCATCGTTCGGCGTCGAACAGGGAAAAGTGGATACGACGGTGGTGATCAGCGGGTTCCGGCGCGCCTGATGCGCGAACGTGCGGCATTCCACGCGAAGTCGAGCGCCCAGCGCCACTGCATCGCGCGCCATTCCCGGCGGGGGATTTCCGCGTTGCCGCCACGCTGGGCGCGCAGGCAATCCAGCAGTTCACCCACAGGCACGAGCCATCCGTCGCGTGAGGCGATGTCCTCGAGGATGCGCTGCACGCGGGGATCCACCGCCCCGTCGCGGACGAACTGTTTGCCCAGGTGGGTGGCCACGATGCAGACGCCGCCCGAGCGTTCAAGGGTGTCTATTGCTGACGAGTTGAACCGCTCGACGAATACTTCGACGTTGTCGGCGTCCACGGCAGAGAACCACCAGTTCACCAACGGTCGACCTGGATCCCGGTACGGCATCGTCGGGTTCATGTCGAGCACATTCACGTGGGTGTAGGTGAGGTTGCGGACGTACTCGTGATGGGTGCGACAGAGGTCACCCCACCAGTAGGCGGAGCCTTCGACGCCGCCGAGAAAATGTCCGCGTCCCTTGGAACCCATCATCCACCGGTACAGGACCCGCAACACGGGGATGTCCACCCGTTCGGGGCCCCAATACAGGTTCTCGCGATTGAACGAGTGGTTGGCGTACACCCGCGGGATGGCGCCCAACTGCTGCTCCATGCGCGACAGTCCTTCCAGCGTCCGATCGCGATCACTGGACTCCATGCGCGCGCCGTGCGAGGCGATCTCGAATCCGCGCGATTGCAGCGTGCGCACGAACTCCAGATAGTGCGGATCTTCCAGAGTCTCCGAGCCGGCAAAGGCGCTCCATCCCTCTTCCCAGCGCAGCGGCCAGACCGTCTTGGTGGTCCGGAACCCAAGCCGATGCAGCAAGTCATAGAGCGGTTGCACGTTCTCCACCGTCGCGACATCCGTGTCGTCGATGATGGTGAAGGCAAAGCGCTTGCCATCGGGGAACGCTGGGCGCCAGCTCATCTGTCCTCTGGCGTGGTCCATCGGAACAGGCCGCGCACCGACTCCTGGTCTTCCTGGATCCGCGCCGAATCGACCGTCACGACGCCGGTCTGCGTAGCGCTGACACCAAGTGCCGTGAGAAAGCTCCGGAAGGGACCATTTTTTTCCGTCGGTGCATAGTCGATCTGCAACGGTCGACCGGCCTCCATCAACCAGCCCAATACCGCATGCTCCACGCGGCGCTGAAACACCCGACACGACATCACGAAGGCCCGCAACACACCATCGGCGTCGACCAGCATCGTCAGGATTTCTCCGTGACTGCCTGACCGATCACTCAACGTGGCCGTCAGCAATCGACCACCCGCATCCAGCACCGTCGCGACCTCTTCTTCCGTGAAGCGGCGGCCGTTGGCATTGAACTGGTTGGTCTTGTTGATGAGCTGGATCGCCCGGTCCCGCGAACCGTGACTGCGGTCGGCGATGAGCAGTGTCATGTCCAGGTCACGCAGGAAGGCCTGCAGGTCTGCTGCCGCGGCCTCCCGCGGTGCCATCGTCGCGAGGCGCCGGCGGTAGAGTTCCGTGCGGGCCCGGTCTTCCTCCGTCACCATCGTGCGCGGAAAGTCCTCCGCGATGCGCTCCAGCAAGGCAGGCACATCCCGCAGGTGCTGCGGAAACTGATGGCAACGCACCAAAGGCAGCTTGCGCGACACCTCTTCGAGTTCAACGGGATTGTCGTCCACGAAGACAAAGGCATCGAGACCAAGATTCAGTTGCTCGGCCAGTGCCTCGATCTGCGCCGACTTGGGATTCCACGATGCAAGCAGGGCCACGAAGTCGGACTCGGCCAGCAATGTCCGACCACTCCGGAATGGCCCCCGAGCCACCTCCAGATCATTCTTCGACACGACGGCGAGCAGCACGCCGTCACCTCGCAACCGCTTGAGCAGTGTCTGATAGAGGTAGTGCGGGTAACCCTTTTCATCGGCGCCAGCATGGATCCCTTCCACGCCATCATCTCCGATGATCCCCTTCCACAGCGTCTCGTCGAGATCGGTCACGAGCACTTTCTTTGACGCATCAAGCACGGGGAGTACGGCGTCGACAATGGCCGTGGCGACCCGGGCCATGTGCGACCCAGCCACCGGCACACCGCTCCCGAGATAGGACGAGAGTGCGAATACCTCTTCTGGAAGCACCACGCCACCAGCGGCGCGCACGGCCAGGCTCAGTTGGGCGCGCAGGCGTGCGCCTTCACCGGCCCTGAGAGACAGCGGAGGGGTCGGTGCATCGATGTACACCACGGGCGTGCGTCGTGCCTGCAAGCGATCCAATACCGCCTGCGCTCGCTGCCACAGCACATCACCCTGCACATCGTGCTCAGCGACGCCGGTTCGCCAATCGAGTTCCTGCACCAGGTCCCACGGCAGGAGCAGTGCGACCTCGAGGTGGTTTTCCGCGCTGGCAGGCAGGAGCAGGTGCTGCTGGAGGGTCCCGAATGGCAATGTCTCGAGTTCGAGCGCCCGTTGGCGACGGGCGGCCTCGGCGCGCAGATACAGCTCGAGCGGTGTGCTCGTACCGGACATCGCCAGCAAAACAGAAAGCGAGGGGCCGCCAGCGAACGCGCGCAAGACTTTGGTGGCTTCCAGAAAACTCACGGCAGCGCCCCCGCCGCCAGAGTAATGCTGGCCCCGGACACCATCGGAGAGGGGTTGTCGAGGACCCACGCCAGTTGAGCGGCCGCATCCGCGGCGGTGGGGATCGTGCCGAACGGTGACCGGTTCGCATTCGCAATGCGGGCCAGTTTCCCCATGCGTTGATTCATCCCCGTATCGAGGACGTCGAGCACGATGTTCACCACACGCTGCTCAGACTTCGCCAGCTCGATCGCCAGTGCGCGTGTCATGGTGGGCAGCGTGGACTTGGCGATGGAGTACAGCGGCATGCGGTAGTTGTGGCGGCCCGGATCGGCGGCGGTCGAACCAAAAAGCACCAGTGTCGATCCCGGTTGCCCGTGACGCCGCAACGCCGACGCCAGTGCAAAACACTGCCGCAGTGGCGCCGCAATATGATGCTCGATGGGATTGAGGCGGTCGGACAACTCACTCAAGGCGGCGTTGTCTGGAGAGGGCCACGCGCAATGCACGATGCCTGCCAGAGGCTGACCGTCGACCACCTGCGGCACCCACTCCTCGGCATTCTCGAGATCTGCAACCTGTGTAAGGCCTTCGCGAGCGCTTCGCGAGATGCCGATCGCCCGTTCACCGAGACGATCGCACACCGCTTGCCCGAGTCCACCAGACGCTCCCGTCACGATGAAGCGACCCGGAGCGGTACCGCCGTCAGTGGCTGTGCCCGGAGGCGACGACTCGGTGCTGAGCGTATCGATGCCTTCTGCGCCCACGACGTCGCTGGCGGCGTCATCGAGGGAGGACGTATGCAAGCCAAAGTCGTACTCGCCCTCGACATATCGCGTGCCGGATTCGCGGTCGCTGATCGATACCGCGACGCGACCGACCGATGCCGTGCCCGAGATCTGCCGCCCTTCCACCACCACGCCAACAGGTGGAATGATCGGAGCGATGAATCGCAAGCGCAGCCCGTGCAGCAGACACGCGCGCCCCGGCAGATGCATGCCGGCCATGCGCGAGAAGAGGCCGGCCGAAAAGGCACCATGCAGCACCGGTCGCGCGTACGCGGTGGTGGCTGCGTACGCGGGATCGGTGTGCAGCGGGTTCCAGTCACCCGACAGGCCTGCAAATGCGAGCGCCGCCTCCGCCGGAATGTCGACGACGAATCTGGCGCTGCTCATGGCATCACGTCTTCCAGGTGTGCGAGGATCGCGTCGTACGACGTCAGTTCGATCGAGTCCGCGAGATCAATCGCCACACCAAACTCACTTTCGATAGCCGCCATCAACGTCACGTGCGCGAGCGAATCCCACGCCGGAAATCCCAGTTGATGGATGCTGGTGGGGTCCACGCTGTCGGACAGGTTGAAGACAGAGCGGAAGATCTCTTGCAGGCGCTGTGGCTGGCTCATCGAAGGACTCGCGTGACTGGACTAGAATGACGCATCCGACTCTGCGTCGCCGCGAGTCAGATGCCATTGATTCAGCACACCGGGCACCGTTCCCGCAGCGGCCGGATGCTTGAGAAGGAAGTGTACGTTGCCAGGCATGGCGAAGTAGCCCAGTCGGCGCGCAGAGTCGCGCCAACGCTGGAGTGCGGGGCTGAAGACTATCGCCGCCGCCCCTTCGGCTCGTGCGGCCCCATAGCAGCCGTCCAGCAGCGCGGCGTCCAGCCCGGGCTGGTTGGGGAGCGCCAGAATGTCCGACAGCGAGGCGGCACTGACTCCGCCGAGACGGCCGTCCGGCATGGCTTTGGGGCGCTTCATGATGGCGAGTCCGACGAGTTCGCCTTCCCTGCGAGCGACAATCGGGAAGTACTCCGATTTCGGCATTCCCAGCTGATAGCGCGTCCGCAGCGCATGCGCATCCCGCACCGGGCTCGCGGGCGCGGCATCGCGGGAGCGGTCCCATAAATGGTGCAACGCGTCGTCCGTGATGTCGGGCGCCATGGCGACTTCGTAGCGAGACGGGCGCACAGCGCGCAGCATCCATACCATGGCATCTGCCATCATGCCGCCGGCGCGCCCGATGCCCAGCGTGTCCACCACGCGGGCTCCGCGGCGCACAACACTCGGGAGGTTTGCCTGACGCTCCACAATGCCGCGCATGTGTCGCCCCAACCGCTCAAACGAAACCGGCTGCACCAGATTGGGAAGCGTACCAAGGTTCTGATACCCCAGGCCCTCGAACAGGCGCCGAGAGGCGGGGTCCACGGTGAGCGCGGCAGCGATTTCCACCGATGCGGAGAATTCCTTCAGGACCATGTAACCCAGTGGACCGCCCCGGTATTGCTCCAGTACCCACAGACCTTTGGCCCAGTACGCGCTCTGGGTCGAGCCACACAGCCGAAATTGGGTGGGAATGGAACCGCAGTAGGCGAGCACCTCGCCACCGCGCACCGCAATCGTGGCGGGTGGGATACGCCCAGGCTCCGCGACGTTTTCCGCGGCGCTGGTCTCCATACTGCGCACCACCTCGTCAGGCGTCGTCTGGGCGCCCCAGTTGATCCGGAAGAACTCGGCGAGGCCTGCCGCATGTTCCGTCGACGCCGCGACACAACGAATCCGTTCAGCCATCACGGTGTCTCCCAAGCAGGGCGATATGCACACGTGCCGTTGGGTGTGAACGGATGCACGATGCCCAGGCCCTGACGCAAAACGTCCATGATGGCACGCCTATCGACGGAATGACTGCAGGACGCGCAACACGCGGTCGGCTTCCGTGCGAAACGGCCCAAGCAGCATTGCCAAGTATGACAGCGCCCCGATCACGATCAGGATGATGAGTCGGACCGCAACCGGCACTGCATCGCCAATGAGATGGCGCGCCAGGAGCACCACGCCCACCATCAACACGCTCGATGCCATGGCGGGCAGCAGCGCCCGGCCAATTTCGGTGAGTCGCACACCCAGGCGCGACCGCAGCCGCAGCAAGATGAACAGGAGCAGTGGCGGGAAGCCCACCATCCAGGCCAACGCCACGCCCGTCGATCCCCGCCACCACGCCGCCGCCACGAAGAGCGCGGGCAAGTAGGCCAGACCCGCAAACTCAATGAACGTCTGGAACCGTGCTTCACCCATCATCTCCAGCATCGGCAGTGCCAGAATGGAGATGATGCGCAGTGCGTTGAAGACACACAGAATCTGCAGCGGTACAATCACACTGGACCAATGCGGGCCCAACACGACGGGAACGAAGTCTTCTGCCACGGCCGCAAGTCCCAGCACCATGGGCACCGACACCAGAGCCACCGCCATCAGCAGGTGCCGATAGAGACGATTCACTTCCTGCACGTCATGCTGGAGCGCCGAATAGAACGATCCAGACACGCGCGCCACCAGGCCATTTACCTGATCGTTGGGCGTATTGGCCAGCGTCCACGCAAACTGATATGAGCCCAGGGCGACATCGCCCAGCACTCGGCCAACGACGAGGAAGTCCGCCGTGTACAGGAGATATGCCCCAAGGCGGCCGGCGAACACCCACGCGCTGTAGTGGGCGGCTTCGCGGATCGGCCGCAGATCAGGAAATGCGAACCCCACCGGCGCGAGACGCCACAGCCAGAGCACTCGAATCACGTTGACGATTGGTGCCGCGATGACGAGAGACCAGTAGCGCAGGCCGAGCAATGCGCCCGCCAGTACCACGAGGGCAGTGAGAATGTGGCCCGCGAACTCGACGATGGCGGACTCCTTGAACCGCAGGTCCCGCTGCAGGATGGCGCCGGGCACCGTCTGTAGCGATGTCAGCACAAACGAGATGGAGGACACCATCACGATGGCTCGCAACGCAGGCTGCTTGAAGAAATCGGCAATGAAGCCGGCACTGACCAAGCCGATGCCGAACGCGACCAGCCCCGTGAGCAGAGCCAGCCCATTCAGTCGAGCCAATCCACGCGGATCGTCGACGCGGAGCTTGAGTACTGCGGTGCCGACCCCAAACTCGGCCAACAGGTACACCAGCCCAACAAACAGCTCGTTCATGCCAACGAGGCCGTAGTCGCTCGGATCAAGCAGGCGGGCGATCAGGATGGTGGCACCCCAGCGTACGGCCTGTCCGGCGTACTTGCCGAGTCCCGTCAGGGCGATCGCCCGGGCCACCTGCCCATCGCGTCCCTTTCGCTCCTTGAGAGCGTCACTCATGCCGTCGCTCCGGTGTGTGGCCGACGACGGAAGGGGCCACGAACCACGGAGCGAAATCGACCGATGGGAATCGGCGCCGGCACATTCCAACGCGGAATGACCCCATGAGACTGCGCAGAGCCGGCAAGCCACCACCCACCGGCGGCGAGCATACCGTGCTCGACGCCACGCACCCGATGGGCGGTCTCGTCTGCGGGCGGAAGTCCGTACGGATAGGCCACGACGGGCACGGTGACCAATGGGTAGTGCTGGAGCAGCCAGTGATGCGCCGCCGCGATCTCCTCACCAACTTCGGCAGCAGAAAGCCGCGAGAGATTGGCGTGACGCATCGTGTGGTTGCCGAGCGTGATCCCTGGCAGGGTCACGATCGCATCCAGTTCTTCCTTGTGGGCAATGCGCAGGACCTCCAGTTCCGCAGCGAGCTGCGATGCCGGAGTGTGTGTCACGATGCCCTGTCGTGCGTTGAGGAACTCCGCTCGCGCGACATCGGGCCACCGGCCGGCCGCGGCCTGCTCATCCCACCACGGCACGGTGCCGAGCAGGCTGGGAGCGACGAAGACGGTCACGGGTAGCCCACGTGCGACGCACGCCCGCACACCCAGCGACAGCGCGGACGCACAGGCATCATCGAACGTCAGGGCGACACGCCGCTCAGCAGGTGCCTCGCGCTCGATGATGTCCATCAAGGGCACGATGTCGAGTTCCTGCTGAAGCACATCGAGCTGCGCAGCGAACAGATCGTCCGGCATATGCAGCGTACGCTCGCCAATCGGTGGCTGCGTTCGCGGCACCACATTGTGGTATGCCAGAATCAGACGGTCTCCCTGTTGCACCCGTGAAGGGAGCTGTCCCAGCACGGTGGAGGCCAGCGCACGCACGGCCGCCCGTGCAGCGCTCAAGGCACCCCTCCGATCAACCGGGCTCCGAGTGGCGTGGTCAACGCCAGCGGCAACCGCTGCCAGACCTTCACCGCGGTGCCGTATCCGCTGCCATCCCCGCTGGGCGGCGCAGCGTCGCCGGACGCGCTGCGCTGATACCAGGTGAGCGGCTCGTCGCGCGATCCCCACTGTCGCTTGAACTTGTGCGTGCCTGACCCCGGCGTGCATCGGCCGAAGTTGAACACCGAAAAACCACGCTCACACGCGCGACGGATGAACGCCCCGTACAGCGCCATATTCGGCGAGATCTTCTGGTGTCGCCGCAGCGAGGACGCCCACGAGATCTCCACCTCGGAGCCGTTCTCGATCGCGTAGCCGGCAGCCACCGCCTCTTCACCGAGATAGGCGACACCCACCCAGGCCCGTTCCCCCAAGGCCTCGGTGAGACGCGCAAAAAATCGCGGACCATGGGCCGGCGATCCCAGGTCACGCATATGCTCCGCGAACACCTGATGGAACCTCCCGAGGTGCGCAGGGCCGAACTCCACGCGCAATCCCTCGCGGTCGGCGCGCCGGATCTGGCTGCGCAACTTGCCATCGAACGCCTTGAACGTCGCCTCGTAGTCATTGGGCACGAGGTCGAGCAGCACGGTGAGCTTGCGCGTGACCGCGGTGAGATCGGTACGAATGGCGTGACGTGACCGGAGCTCTACCAGCTTGGCGCCGTTGGCCATTCCTGCGGCATGCATGCTCAGGGCATACTCACTCTCATCGTCTCCGATGGGACCACCGTAGCTCACGAACGGCGAGGAGACCAGGTAGTGCCCGAAGAGCAGCGAGCGCACCCGCACCAACGGAAGCACGCCGACCAGCGCACCATCCCGACGCGCCATCAGGTATGGCGTGTCGTGACCATAGACGTCGCGGTACACATCCCGCCATTCGAAGCGGTGAAACGTGCTGCCGTGCGCATGCTCATCGACAAAGGCATTCCATGCGGCGGCGTCACCGGGGGTCGCGATCGTGATCTGGCTAGCGGACTTGCTCACGCGGATGCCCGGAGATCGTCGAAGGCGCGGAACTGGAAACGACGCAGCAATACCTCGAGGCGCCGATCACAGGCCGCGAGACCACGATAGTGACGAATGCGTGTCACCATACCCACAGGTAGTCTCGGCTGGTCAGGATCGATCTCCCACGGATGAATGTAGAACACCGCGGGCTGGCCTCCCTTGAGGACCTCCGCGAGTCCCGTGGTGATGAGCCACGAGGGGAACTGCCGGAACCACCCGCCGCCTGCCACCGGCACCTGCAGGCCCGCGACGGGCCACACTGCAGGGGGATACTCCAGCAGCGGGCCAGACGCGGTGTGGAGCACATGGGGATCGCGGGAGGCGTTGGCGCTCCCGTATCCTGAACGCGAAATCGGAAAACGGCTCGAGTCATACTCGTGCCCCTCCTCCACCAGCACCCGCGCCGCCCACAACACATCGTCTGTGAGGGAAAACGACGGAGCCCGGTACCCCGTCACGCGCTGACCCGAAGCGTCTTCCAACACGGCCTTCGCGCGACGCACGTCTTCACGGAACGCGCTTTCGCTGATGGTCGGAATGCGCTGGTGCCAATACCCATGCGAGGCGACCTCGTGCCCCTGCTCGGCGATGCGGCGCAATAGCGCGGGGAACCGTTCCGCAACCCAGCCAAGCGTGAAGAACGTACCGCGGGCGCCGGTGTCGGCGCAGAGCTGCAGCAGACGATCGGTGTTGCGCTCAACGCGCGAGGGTAACGCGTCCCATTGATCGCGTGCGACATGGCTGTCGAACGCGCTGACCTGGAACCAATCTTCCACGTCCACCGTGAAGACGGGAAGCGCCCGCCCTAAGCCGGGCGGGCGCTGACCTGTATCACCGTTCACGAGGGACGCTCTGGAGCGGGCATTTACTTGCGGATGCTGTCCTTTCGCGTGCGCGGAAACTTGTCCGAAAGCGGATCCGCGTACTGCCGTTCGCCATGGCCGATATAGATCTGACGCGGACGGGCAATCTTCTGCTCCTTGTCCAGGATCATCTCTTCCCACTGAGCCAGCCAGCCGGACACACGCGCCACGGCAAAGAGCACCGTGAAGAAGTCCGTCGGGAACGCCATCGAGCGATAGATCAGGCCCGTGTAGAAGTCCACGTTCGGGTACAGCTTGCGCGACACGAAGTAGTCGTCGGACAGTGCGATGCGCTCCAGTTCGAGCGCGATCTCGAGGTCCTTGTCCATGCCGACCTGGGCGAACACTTCGTCGGCCAGCTTCTTCACGATACGGGCGCGCGGATCGTAGCTCTTGTACACGCGGTGGCCGAAGCCCATGAGGCGCTGCTCGCCCTTGCCGCTCTTCACCGCTTCGATGAAGGCCGGAATGTTCTTCTTGTCGCCGATCTCGGTGATCATGCGCAGCACAGCTTCGTTCGCACCGCCGTGCAACGGGCCATAGAGCGCGGCGATGCCTGCCGCGACGGCCGAGAACGGATCCACATGCGACGAACCAACCGCGCGGACGGCATTGGTGCTGCAATTCTGCTCGTGATCGGCGTGCAGGATAAACAGCACTTCGAGCGCCTTCACGAACACTGGATTCGCTTCGTACTTCGGCTCCGACATCCGAGCGATCATGGAGAGGAAATTCTCCGAGTAGCTCAGATCATTGTCGGGATAGATGAAGGGCAGGCCCTTCACATGCCGGTACGCAAACGCCGCGATCGTCGGCAACTTGGCCAGCAGGCGGATCGTGCTGATGTAGCGCTGCTGTGGATCGTGGATGTCGCGCGCTTCCGGATAGAAGCTCGACAGCGCCGCCGTGGCGCTGCACAGCATGCTCATCGGGTGCGCATCGTACCGGAAACCCTCGAGGAACTTCCGGATGTTCTCGTGCACGTACGTGTGGTACGTGATGTCGTGCACCCACGAGTCGTACTGGCCCTGATTCGGGAGCTCACCGTTGCGCAACAAGTACGCCACTTCGAGGAAGGTGGCCTTTTCAGCGAGCTGCTCGATGGGATAGCCGCGATAGCGCAGGATACCCTTGTCGCCATCGATGAACGTGATCGCACTGCGGCACGAAGCGGTGTTCATGAACGCGGGATCATAGCTCAGCAGGCCGAACTCACCGGCCTCCTGCTTGATCGGACGCAGGTCCATGGCGCGCATGTACGTGTCGCCTTCCGGCCCTTCGGTACGCACCGGAGCGCTGTACGTGGAGCCGGTACGGCTGTCGCGGATCTCGAGGCTATCGGAAGCCAGGGGGGTGCCGGAGCTGGGCTGAGTCATCTTCCTGAACCATCAGTTGGGAGCGCAAGACTAGCTGAGTACCGAGGAAACTAAACGGTGGTACCTGATTGGGGACCCAGAGCCAGGCACCCCGCTAGCGTCGGCAGAGGTTCGCCGCGAGGGCTCTCGCGGTGGTGCCGCCCACCGCGGCAGCGCCCACATCGGTAAAGTGCGCAAAGTCGGAAAAAGCCTTGGTCCCCGCCGCCCGGAGAGCTGGTAGCGGATCCACCACCAGCACCCCGGAATCGCTGCCCACCCGTGCGACGCGGAGTGCGGCCTGTGCATCGAACCGCACGATGGCGGCTCCGGTGAATTCGGGGTAGAACCGTTCCCACGCCCGCAAATAGAGCTGGGCATCGGCGCCGGTCGTATCTGCGAATCGATTGCGGTGGGTGAGCAGGACGGGGGTGGCACCGCCCCGACGATATGTTCCGATCAGACCCCGAAGATCCCGTTCGAAGGCGTCGAGTCGGCTCGCGTCGACAGCATCGCGCACGGAGATACCGCGGGCGGTGCGTGTCCGATGGGTCGTGACGCGCCGCGCCAGGTCGAGCACCGGCGTTGGCGTCGCCCGCTTGAACGCGTCGCGGAATCGCGGCAGGGCTCGTGATCGCCACATGGGCAACGGTACAGGGGCCGCAGTCGCCGGCTCAGCCGCTGTGGGGTCACCGCTCATGTATTGCATGGGCGTCGGATAGTACACCACGAAGCGCGGCTTCGAGGACGCCAGACGTCGCACAAAGTCCTGCTGCACGGTTGGCAGCGCCATTCCGGCGAACGCTGCATTCAGTACGACCGCGCGCGCGCCGCAGGCGTTCAGGCTGTCCTCGAGCTGCCGCGGCCATTCCCGACCCTGGCTTTCATACAGTCCAAAGGTCTCCGACGCACCAGCCGTCATGATCAACACCGTACTGTCGGTGCGGTCGGTGACTTCCGGACCGCGAAACCCCAAGGCGTTGATGTGGAACTGCCGAAACTGGGTGCCCGCGCGCGCATGCATGCCCAGGGAGTCACGGACAGACAATTCCTCGAGGTCGATGGCCGGTGCCATGAGTGGTACACCGAACTGGGCCCAGTCGTCGAGGCGCACGGTCACCTCGA
Organism: Gemmatimonas sp.; assembly: GCF_036405635.1. Classification (GTDB taxonomy): domain Bacteria; phylum Gemmatimonadota; class Gemmatimonadetes; order Gemmatimonadales; family Gemmatimonadaceae; genus Gemmatimonas. The sequence continues at coordinate 12,265 of NZ_DASWXE010000147.1, forward strand.
GCGCCACTGCCATGGCGGTCAGCGCCGACAGCCAGATCGCGAGACGTCTCAGCACGGCGATCGCCTAGAACTGGAAGTAGAGAAACGGCGACGGCCGCGCCGTGACGATCAGCGCGAGGCCAGCCCCGAAGGCCGTGGCCAACGCGAGGCGACGGGTCGGCGTCCATTCATGCTTCATCTCGAACGGATTCGCCCCACGCATGCTCCACCAGGCGGCGATGGCCATGACCACCAGCACCAGACGAATATCAATGTCCGTGAAATGACTGCCGGCCGTGGGCACGACCATGATGCGCAGGATGTGCAGGGCTTCAGCAAAGGATACCGCGCGGAAGAACACCCACCCCACCATCGCGGCGATGAACATCGAGAGCTGTTGCACCAATTGGGGCAGGCGATCCCAGGACGTGCGGAACACCCGGTACACGCACAACAGCAACCCGTGGTAGAAGCCCCAGAACACAAACGTCCAGGACGCACCATGCCACAGGCCACCGAACAGCATGGTGAACATGAGGTTGCGGTAGGTCAGCACCGTGCCAAAGCGATTTCCGCCCAGCGGGATGTACAGATAGTCGCGCAGGCAGCTCGACAGCGAGATGTGCCAGCGCTCCCAGAAATCCGATGGATTCAGCGACTTGTACGGCGAGTTGAAGTTCTGCGGGATCCGGATGCCAAACATGTAGCCCAGGCCCACCGCCATCGTGCTGTATCCCGAGAAATCGAAGAGCAGCTGGAACGTGTAGCCCAGCACCGCCAGCCATGCGCCGCCGGTCGACAGCTCGCGCCAGTGTGTGAAGGACGGATCGACCATCGCTGCCAGCGTGTCGGCAATCAAAACCTTCTCGACGAGGCCGATACAGAAGAAAGACATTCCACGACCGAGCCACCGGGTGCGACTGCTGGTGGCGAGCTGCTCGAGGTCTTGTTCGATCTGCCGGAATCGCACGATCGGACCCGCCACCAACTGCGAGAACAGCGACACGTACGCGGAGAACTCCCAGAAATTTCGGGTCGGCGTGATCGTGCCGCGGTACGCATCCACGATGTACGAAATCGTGTGAAACGTGTAAAACGAAATACCGATCGGCAGGATGATGTCCAGATGCGGCACATCCAAGGTGGCACCAGTCACCGAGACGATCGAGCGGGCCGTATCCAGTGCAAAATTGGTGTACTTGAAGAAGCCGAGCAGAGCGAGATCGACCGTGATCGGGACCACCAGGTACATCTTTCTCGCCTGCGAGCCCACCGGCGAACGCAACATGCCCAGTCCCGCCAGATAGCTGACGAGCGTGGAGAAGGCCATCAGCAGACAGAACCGCGGGTCCCACCATCCGTAGAAGACGTAGCCCGTGATCGTCAGCCACACGTACCTGGCGTTGGCCGTCTGCAACGTCCAGAAGATCGCGTAGGCGATCGGCAGGAACGCGAAGATGAACTCAATGCTGTTGAACAGCACGATCAGCGCTCGCGGGGAAGGTGCACGGTGAAGCGCAGGCGTGTGCCGCCCGCCGCCACATCGTCGTGGTGAAGCGCGCTGCCCATCCCGGCCAGCAATTGAACACACAGCGGCAGTCCGAATCCGGAGCCGTAGGGGTGCACCACCCGAGGATCCCGCAGCCACTCGACCACCGGCGCCGGCAGTCCCTGGCCACTATCGGAGACCACAAAAGTGACACCATCGGGCGCATCCTCCCCGGCATCTTCCGCGGAGACGGTGACGCTGCCTTCCTCGGTGTACTTGAGGGCGTTGATGACCAGGTTGAGCAGCACGCGCTGCACCTGACGCAGGTCGCCCACGCGCCGACCCGTTGCTGATGACGACAGGCGCAGGACGAGTCGGCGCTCCTCCACCATCGGCTGCACGAACGCCCGGATGTGGTCGAACAGGTCTGGGATGGCGACGGTGCCGAGCGTGATGGCGGTCGAGGTGGCGGGGCCACGCGCCAGGTCGAACGCATCGTTGGCCATGGCCACCATCGCCGCTGCGGCACTGTGCAGGATCTGCAACTGTCGATCCTGTTCCTTGGTCAGCGGTCCCGCGTGTCCAAGGCGCAAGCGCTCCAGAAGCAGCAAATGGGTGCTCAGTGGCGATCGCAGGTCATGCGCGAATTCAGCCAGAGGGCCATTGGCTGGCGCGTTGTTGGATTCGGACGACATGTCGACGGCCACTTGCTGCAAGCCGGTCGCTACGAGGGATGCAATGGTCGACGGACTCACATCTGCCGTCTGTTCGGCTGATCGATGCCGCATGTGAGGCTGCCGTCGAGCTGTGATCTCGCGACGCATCGGCTACTCGAGATTGCCGGAGATCATATCCCGCTTGTGTCCGTGTTTTTCCATGAGGCGATACAGCGTGGTCCTGTCGATACCCGCGAGCCTCGCCGCCTTGGACATATTGCCGCCGGCACGCGCGGTGAGGCGAGTCAGATACTCCTTCTCGAAGTGGGCGATCAGATTGTCCTTCGCCACATGAAACGCTTCGTTCATGATGGCGGTGGGCAGCCCCGTTTCGGCGGTCGGTGCTGTCGGGCCGTCATCGTAGACTGGGATATCATCGGGCGTGATCGGTCGATCACTATCGGCGATGACGGCCACGTGTTCGATGACATTCTGCAACTCACGGACATTGCCGCGCCACGGGCGCGACTGCAGAAAACCGATAGTGTCCGCCGTGAACTCGGGCGCGGGTGCACCGCCGGTGCGATGCCGCTCCCAGGAGCGCTTGAGGAAGTGCTCTGCCAGCAGGGGGATGTCTTCGATGCGCTTGCGCAGCGGGGGTAGCTTGATCGGTACAACTCGCAGGCGGTAGAACAGGTCCTCGCGCAGGATGCCCTGCTGGACCGACTCCTGAGGGTCTCGATTGGTCGCGGAGATGAATCGCACGTCGACCACGGCGTCCTGCACCTCACTGCCGAGCCGACGTACCACGCCGTCCTGCAGCACACGCAGCAGCTTCGCTTGCAGCGGCATAGCCATTTCGGTCAACTCGTCGAGAAAGAACGTGCCGCCGTTGGCCACTTCCAGCAGACCCGGCTTGTCGCGATCGGCGCCGGTGAAGGCGCCCTTGCGATAGCCGAACATTTCGGACTCGAGCAGGTTGTCCGGCAGTGCCGCACAGTTCACCGGCACGAGCTTGCGGGCCGCTCGGCGGCTGTGCTTGTGGATGAACTGGGCGATCATCTCCTTGCCGGTACCACTCTCGCCGCTGATCATCACCGACGCGTCGGTGGCGGCAACCTTCTGGGCCAGTTCGACGGCCTTTCGGAAGGCGGGCGAGACCCCGAGCAGCGACATGAGCTCTCCGGCGCCACTTTGCGTGACCAATCCGGTTGCTCGCACGGGTTCGCGAACCTCTCTTGCGGCCGTGACGGCATGCGCCACACGACCCACCAGTACCTGCAAATGACTGGCAGAAAAGGGCTTGGGGAGATAGTCCCAGGCTCCGGCGCGCAGTGCTTCGATGCTGGACGCCACCGTCGGATTGCCGGTCATGACGACTACAATGACGTCCTTGTGGGCTCCAACGGCCGCTTTCAGGACCTCCATGCCCGAAATCGGGGTCATGTAGAGGTCCACCAGAATCAGGTCGAACTTCCGGCGCCGAACGAGTTCAAGCGCCTCTTCACCACGGCCACTGGCGGTGACCAGATGCCCGTCCATTTGCAGTACCGAAGCACACCCCTCACGCAGGGTCCGATCGTCGTCAGCGACCAGAATACGCAGACCTGTTCCCTTGTCTGGAACGGATGAGGATGTGCCATCAGTGAGAAAAGGATCAGTCATACCGGCGCGGCGTAGGAACAGCGGCGGAAGGCTCGCCACTTATGTAGGCAGGGGTGCGATCTCTGCTGCACAGTCTCGACAGGTCGCGGTGTGGACTCAACGGGTGTTGTCAACTGAAACAGATTTCCCGCAATGCGCCGTACAGTTCGAGCTATGATATGTCGAAATACGACAAAAGAGGTCGTCAGTCAAGCTGTGCTCGTCGCTTCGCTTCAACATATCCGTTTCATGACTGCAACACACCGGAGAAAGTCACGAAGTTTGTTGCGGTGCTGCAGCGTGGCGAGTGCGCTTACGCATCAGTGTGTTGCGCAGCAGATTCTTAGGCCGTCATAAACCAGACATTACCTCTGTTCCCCATCCCGTCACTTTCAATGTCCGGTCAGCAGATCCAGCCGCTTCCCCTTCGAGAAACTGCGATCGAGCCGTATCAGGAGGCGCCGCCCCCGGGGGATTGGGGTGGCTCCGCTGAGCCGTCGCAGGAACCGAAAGGCCCGAGTCTCGCGCGCTATCTCTCGGCGATCAATCGGTTCAAGTGGTTGATCCTGCTGATCACCCTGCTCGGAGCGGCCGGCGGATATGCCGCCACTCGATTCATCACACCGGAGTACGTGGTTCAGGCCACGATCCTGCTTGAGCAGGGAACGGCGGTGAACTCCGGTGGACAGAGTCGCGGCCCGATTCAGGCCGAAGAGCTACTCGCGGCATCGGGATGGCAGGACCTCTTGCGTTCTTTTGCGATCGCTGACCCGGTTGTCACCGATCTGGGACTGTTCGTGACGCCGGCGCGTGAGGCGGACAGCCTGGCTTTTCGGTCATTCCGCGTCGATCAGATGCGTCTGGCTCCCGGCAACTATTCGCTCGACCTCACCGGTGGCCGCTATGCCCTCTCGCTCAAGCCGGGCATTGAAGTCGAAACCGGCGTGCTGGGCGATTCCATCGGCCGGACGCGCGGTTTTCTGTGGCAGCCCGACGCCAACGCGCTACGCGGACGATCCTCCGTGGAGTTCAATGTCCAGACGCCCCGTGAAGCGTCGATTGGGCTGATCAAGCGTCTGGATATGCACCTCGAGACCGGCTCCTCGTTCCTGTTCCTGAATCTGACCGGCGAGAATGCGCAGCGTACCGCGGCCACGCTCAATGCATGGGTCGAGCAGTTCGTCGCCGTGGCCACCTCGCTCAAGAAGAAGAACGTCAGCTCAGTTGCCATGATCCTGGAAGGCCAGCGCGAGTTCTCGGCGCGCAGCCTGCAGGACGCAGAAACAGCGTTGGAAAGCTTTCGTGTGCGCACGGTGACCGAGCCCACTGAACGTCAGGCTATCACGCCAGGACTGGACATGACGACCAGCCCGGCGTTCGACAGTTACTTCCGGGACAAGGTTCTATCTGACAACTACCGGCGAGATCGCGAAGCCCTCGAACGCATCGCCGAACAGGGACGTCAGGGACAGCCCATCACGCGCGAAGCCGTGTTGTCGATTCCCAGCGTCAACGCGGACCCTGCGGCGGACAACCTGCGCAAAGTGGTGGAAGAGCAGTCGGCCAGAGAATTCAATCTTCGCCGCCTGCGCGAGAGCTATACGGACGAATACCAGCGCGTGAAGGATGAATTGGCGGCGCTGGCGACACTGCGCAGCACCTCGGTGCCCAACGCGCTCGACGCATATCTCGCGCAGTTGCGGCTGCGTGAACAATCGTTGAATGCCACGATCGACCAGAGCAGCAAGGACCTTCGTGGTATCCCTGCGCGGACTATTGAAGAACAGCGTCTCAAGCGCCAGGTCGAAGTCGCGGCGGAGATGTACCGGAACCTGAATCTCAAGGCGGCGGAAGCCAAGCTGGCCGAAGCGGCCACCATCCCGGACGTCAACATTCTCGATCCTGCGGTGGCGCCACTCAAGCCCACACGCAACACGGCGCCGATGCTCATTCTTGGCGCCATCGCTGCCGCGTTCGGATTAGGTGTGGTGCTCGCCATTCTGCTCGATCAGGTGGACAAGCGCTTCCGTTATCCGGAACAGGCGACTGACGATCTTGGTTTGTTCATTCTTGGTGTCGTGCCGGTGATCGATACCAAAGCGAAGCGGCGACAGGCGGATCAAGCGGCGCAGGTGGTGGAGGCGTTCCGCACCATTCGCATGAATGTGCGCTACGCGGCCGACCCGCATCGTCCGCTCACCATGACGATCACGAGCCCCGGGCCGAATGACGGCAAGAGTCTAATTTCATCGAATCTCGCTCTGAGTTTCGCTGAAGGAGGCGCCCGCACGCTGTTGATCGACGGCGATATCCGGCGTGGTGAACTCGCCAAGACGTTTGGCGTGAACGCGCGTCCGGGACTGGTGGAGTATCTGGATGGTACGGCGCTAATCGCTGAGGTCCTGCACCCCGCTACCTCCCATCCCAATCTCACGGTGATGCCAGGCGGCGCCCGCCGTCGTCGCGCACCGGAATTGCTCGCCACACCACGTCTCAATCAGCTCATCAATCAGATGGCGAAAGAATACGATGTGGTCATCATCGATTCGCCGCCGCTCGGCGCCGGATTCGATGCCTATGCGCTCGCCACGGCGGCAGGGAACATGGCATTGGTGATGCGCGCGGGAATCACGGACCGAAAGATGGCGGCGGCAAAGATGGCGGTGGTCGACACGCTGCCCGTGCGGGTGATGGGCGCGGTACTCAACGGCATCAAGCTCACCGGTGTGTATCAGTACTACTCTTATTATCAGGAGTACGCGGCGACGGATGAGGAGTTGCCGCCGCGACTCGCCGAAGGCAGTGGACCGACCGGTCCCGCACTACCGCGGGCACGGTCATGAAGGGCGAATCAATTTTTTCGGTATTCCGAGCAAGCCTTTCCATGTCATCACGTTGTGGCGTTCGCGCGTCAATCCGTGGCGCGCTGCTGACGTTTGCGCTGCTCGCAGCGCCGGGTTTCGTCGGCGCGCAGGGCACATCGCAGGGTGCCATGCAGCGCGCGAGCCGCTCTGAACTCTCGACCCGGGCCGCGCTGCTCGAACAGCAGACCAACAGCGGCTCGCTCAAGGGCGGTGCGCAGACGACGGCACTCGCCGAGTTGGCATCGATCAGGAACCGTTTGCAGTTCGGCGATTTTCGCGTTGGTGATCGGTTCGTCATCACCGTCCGACAGGATAGCGTTCGGGCGGATACTGCTTCGGTTCGGGACAGCCTGAAGGTCTCCATCCTCAATCTTCCGGATGTTTCGCTGGCCGGCGTGCTGCGTTCCGAGCTGGACGAGCGAATGAGTGCGCATGTGGCCAGATTCTTGCGGAATGTGACAGTCAGGACAAACGTCCTGACTCGCGTAGCCGTGTTCGGCGCTGTGGCCGTGCCAGGTTACTACCATGCGTCACCGGATCGCCCAATTACCGATCTCGTGATGCTGGCGGGTGGACCGGCGCCCAACGCGAACCTGAACGAGTTGACCATCCGCCGGGGAACGGCGCTGCTGGTCTCTGGCAAGGATTCCAAGCGCCTGGTCAAGGACGGACGGACGCTGGAGCAGATCGACGTGCGGAGTGGTGACGAAGTTCACATTCCACTCAAGAAGAAGATCAACTGGCAGTTCGTGATTCAGATCTTCTTCATCCTTTCGTCCTTGCTGTTCGCGCTCATCAGTTTCCTGCAGTGGTATTACGACCGCCAGAACAACTGAAGCACCTCTTCGCCTCATGGATAGCTACGCTTCTGTAATCCCGTTTTCCGCCGGTGCTCGGGCGGCCTCCAGACTGCCGCGAGGCACTGACGCCGATGGCGTCGTCGGTCTGGACGCTGCCGCGATGAGCGCACAGCAGACGGGGCCCGACGATTTCGAGCCGCGCCCGCGTTCCGAGATCGTCTCGCGCGCGTTCAACATGCTGGTGGCGCTGGTGATGATTCTTTTGGCGTCGCCGGCGATGCTCATCACCGCGCTGGTGATCAGACTGACGTCCCGCGGTCCGGTGCTGTACACGCAGGTTCGTGTCGGGATCGACCGTCGCTGGAACCGGACCCGCGCACTCAACGAGCGCCGACGCGAAGATCTGGGCGGGATCCCGTTCACCATCTACAAGTTCCGCTCGATGCGGGTGGATGCCGAGGTGAATGGGCAGGCCGTGTGGGCCAAGATGAACGATGACCGGGTCACAGCCATCGGTCGCATCATTCGCAAGACCCGGCTCGACGAGTTGCCGCAGCTCTATAACGTGCTGCGGGGGGACATGAATATTGTCGGCCCGCGCCCGGAGCGTCCCAGCATCTTCGTGCGCCTGCGTGAGCAGATCGACGAGTATCCGCTCCGTCAGCGTGTGAAGCCCGGCATCACGGGACTCGCGCAGGTGTCGAATCCCTACGATCAGACGCTGGACGACGTGCGCCGCAAGGTGAAGTTCGATGTCATGTACATCAAGCGCCAGTCGCTGTGGGAAGACATCCGCATCATGGCCCGTACGGTCCCCGTCATGCTGTTCCGCATCGGTGGTTGGTGAGGCGAGCTTCTCGCCTTGTTGACTCCTTCGGCAGCAGTACCTTTCAAGCGTGCTGAAATCTGCGGTACGGAGCGCATTGGCGCAGCCGGCAATCGGTCGCTTGTTCTGGCGGTTGCGACGTGGGCACAGTGTAATCCTCATGCTCCATCGGTTTGCCGACGGTGAGCTGGGCATTGAAGGACACGATCCCGAAGGCCTGCGGGCCATTCTCGCCTATTTGCGCGCGTGTCGGGTACGCATTGACACCGTCGACGCGGTGATCCAACGGGCGATCGACGAGCCAGCCGCAGCCCGCGCGCATGCCCCACCAACGGTCGCTTTCACCGTCGACGACGGATTCGCCGACGTGGCGAAGATCGGTCATCCGGTGTTTGCGGAGTTCGACAGCCCATACACGGTTTTTGTCGTGCCTGGGGTGTTGGAGACCCAAGGTGTGTTTTGGTGGGAGCAGCTGGCTCGCGTTCTGCGGGATGCACAGCGTCGAGAAATCGTGCTGGCGATGCCGGATGGCGAGCGCACATTGAGCTGGTCCGACGCGCGCGCGGAGAGCCGTGTGCGACAGGTGCTCGAGACGTACCTGAAGACGCTTCCCCCGGAAGACATGCACGCGACCATCGCGCGCGTCGCGCAACAGGTGGACGTGCCGATCCTGGATCGCGCTCCCGATGCACTGGCCACGCTCTCGTGGGACGATATCCGACGTATGGAGAGTCGGGGGGTGCACTTTGGTGCGCACACTATGACGCACCCCGTCCTGAGTCGATGTGCACCCGATCGGGCGCACTGGGAGGTGACGGAGTCACTGCAGCGGCTGCGCGCCGAGGTGCAGAACCCGTCGCGCATCTTCTGCTATCCGAATGGTCTGGCGGATGATTTCGGCGAGCGTGAAATTGGAGCGCTGCAGGGCATGCAGATGCTCGGCGCCGTCAGCGCGGAACCCGGGATCGCCGTCACGCGTCAGGATCCCCGGGACCTGTCCGTCTGGCGTTGGCGTGTGCCACGCTTCGGATTTGATCGTCGTCCTGGGACCTTGCTTCGCGATTTCTTTGACTGACCTCTCTGGCCCTCTCGCGCTGCAGTTGCGCGATCTCGAACTGCCAGTGGCGCGACGTGAGCAGGACGAGTTGATCGGGCGCCACCGGTTCTGTGCGGACTCCTTGCCACGCTGTGTCCAGCCCCGGCATCGCTGGTGCGCGGTGTATGTCGGCGCCGAGCTGTATGCGGGGTTTGTGCTCGACGTGGAGCGAAGCCGACGACTCCCCTGGGCCAGGCTGGTGCGATGGGAAGGGCTGGGACGGGAGAACTTTTCGTTCATGGAGTCGCAGCTGCCGCGCATTCTGTCGGCGTTGGGCACCATCGTGCCCAACGTGCTGCGCGTGAACATCGGGCTGCGGGAATTCCTCCCGGAACGGCGTGCCCTACTGATCGCGATGCTCAAGGCGAGCGGCTATGTGCCGGTATCACCACGAGACTACGTCGATACCCTTCTCCTGCCGCTCGATCAGCATGGAGAACCCGAGCAGGGGTTTTCATCGAGTACGCGGCGCAATCTGCGCGAAGCCCGGCGCGCCGGCCTCACGGTGCGGCGCGTGATTGATGCCGCCGATCTCGAGCAGATTCGTGCCGTGGTGGCGGAGGCCTTCGCCCGCCGCGACGCGGGCGTCGTCATCCCCAGTCCGGAGTCCCTGCGAGCGGACCTGGATGCCACCCATGTGGCGCTGTTCGCGGCTTCCTTGCCGGGGCACGATCAGATCATCGCTTGCGCGCGCTTCCGTCGCGTCGGTGATCTGGGCATCTACGAGATCGCCGGATCCCGGCGTGATACCACATTGGGGCGTCTACCGGTGGCGCCACTGTTGGTACGCGAAGGCATCGAATGGGCTCGCGCCACCGGTTGTCGCTGGATGGATTTTGGCGGCGTCCCAACGGAAGTGGGTACGTCACTCGATGGCATCGCGGCGTTCAAGGCGGGGTTTGGGGGGACGCGCACGACCATCGGCGGTGAATGGTCCCTACGACCTTCGCCGCGCCTGTCAAAGCTCGAAGATCTGGTGGGACGCTTTCGATGACTGGGCGGGTTCTCCCACCGGTACTGGGGCCGGTATCGGCGTCCGCGCTGTGGGATGCAGCGGTGGCCCTGCTCAAGGGCACGGTCGACGCCGCGGCACTCGATGATGCGTTGGCGCGGGCATTTCCTGGTCGCAGTGTGTTGCTGACCGACAGTGGCACCAATGCATTGGCGCAGACGTTTCGGCGCAATGCCGGCGGCACGGGCCGCACACCCGTGCCCATTGTTGCCCTTCCTGCGTGGTGTTGCCCCGATATCGGCACCGCGGCCATCGCAGCAGCGCATCGTGTGGTGCTCTACGACCTCGATCCCCAGACCTTGCTTCCGGATCTCGAATCGGTGGAGCGATGTCTGCGGGCGGGGGCAGGAGCGCTGGTGCTGACGCACTTCTTTGGGCGCATTACTGATCCCGCACTCGTGGCGTCGATGGCGGCGCAGTACGGAGCCGTCGTGATCGAAGACGCCGCACAAGGTGCAGGTGGAGCGTTGGCTGGTCAGCCAGCAGGCACCCTCACCAACTGGGGGGTCCTCAGCTTCGGGCGTGGCAAGGGGCGCAACGCCGGCGGTGGCGGCGCGCTGCTGTCCACCGACCCGCTCACCGAAACCGGCCAGATCGCTGAGGGACGTGTTCACAATGCCAAGGCGCTCGCGGCAACCGTTGCCACAGTACTGTTGGGCCGCCCTCACATCTACGGCCTCCTTGCGTCGCTACCCTTTCTCCGACTGGGCGACACCGCGTACAAGGCGCCGTCTGCTGATCACGGACCGTCCATGGTGACCTGCGCGCTCCTGCCGTCCGTGCTTGCGGCCTCCGAGGAGGCCGCGACTCGCCGTCGGCAAATCGCGTCTCGGTGGCGCGAGGCATTGCTCGACCTGAACGGCGGTCTGGTGCGCACGGTCGGCGCGGATTCGGTCGACGGAGCGCTGCGATTTCCCGTGCTGATTTCTTCGGCGGCGGCGGCTGACTTGCGACCGCACGGTGTGGTGCGCAGCTACCCGCGCACCCTCAGCAACTATCCGGAAATTGCGATGGCAATGGTGCACTCCAAGGACACCTTTCCGGGCGCGGAGCTGCTCGCGGCAAGGCTGCATACGCTACCCACGCACCGGTTTGTGCGGCCCGACGATCTGGAGCGGGTTCGGCGACGCTTGCAACGGCCCTAGGACGTCGCCAATGGCGCTGCGTGGCGCTGGCTTCGCCACGCACGAAAGGCTCGGACAGGTGGCTTGAGCACCTGGTCGATGAAGCGCAGTCCCTGCGCGCGCAAATGCCACGCCGGGAACAGCAGCCACGATTCGTACTCCGGCAAGTCCGTCGAGAGGGGACGTTTCCAGTCGGCCGCATCACCCAGGAAGTCCGTGCGCTGGATACCCTCGCTCGCTGCATTCTCCATGGCATGCCACACCAAGGCCATTCCGGGCGACCAGCTGCGGAACTGTTCGTCGTAGGAGTTCTTGAGCAGATAGAACACTCCACGATCGACCACGGCCAAGGCATGCGCCACGGGCACGTCATGCTGGTACAGCACCCACAGCCTGAGTGCACGTTGCTGGGCGAACCGCTGCGCAACGTGCCCATAGAGATTGGCAGCGCCTGGTTCGGTATCAATCGAACTGCCATTGGCGTGCTTCCAGCTGCGTGATTCGATGGACAGCACGGCATCCCATTGTGCGGGGAGGTCGGTCAGATCCCGGCACAGCGCCACACGCCACCCGTCAGCCGGGTCCAGGCGCTTCCAGTGTCTGCGCAGATTGCGCAGCAATTTGCTGTCTCGTCCACGTACATAAGCCGGCCAGCCATCGGTGAACGATGCAACAGCGCTGGAGGTTTGCGGAGTCGTCCACGCCTGCAGTCCTGCCATGGTCGTCGCGCGACGCACCGCATCGGCCCAGGGGCCAAGGCGCGGGATCTGCGGCAATGCGATGGCCGCCGTTGGGTACCGGTGTCGCAGGTCTTTCAGGACGGCCGACAATACCGACGCCGGCTCATCGGCCAACCAGCCCACACGTCGCACGTGGCTATTGACCGGGAGCGTGAGTCGCGCGATATCGGTGCCGTTTCGCGAGGCGGCAATGAACGGAACGACGCCACGCAGTCGTGGGCCATCGTATACAAAATGCACGGCGAGGCTGATGTCGGCACCAAATGCATCCATCCACGGCAGGATCCAGTTTGGGCCGGCCCACCATTCACCAAACGCGGCGTCCTGTGCCAGTGCTTGCCACGCAGGCAGGTGCGGCGCCAGTTCCTCCTGGCGATACGCACAGATGACTGTTGGGGAAGGCCGTCCGGCGTTCACAAGCCCGATGCAGGTCCGGCATTCTTGGCGGGCAATTCGCGTCCCGTGACCAACGAATAGAGTGCGGAGGTGGCGGCATCGCACTCGGCACCTTTGCAACGCGCCGACACGAGCACGACGTCGGCATCACGACGTCTGCGGATCGCCGCGAGGATCTGCAGCAGTTTGGCTTTGGTGGACGAGGGCGTTTCGATGCCACCAATGCGGTACCAGCTCCACACGATCCGCACGTCAGACGCTTCCCGGATGGCCGTCTGTTGCACGATCCGTAACGAGTTGTCGAGCGGGCCGACGGTGCGCCGCTGCACGATCATACTGTCCGGCGCGATGTGGTTTTCGTAGCTGGTTGCCTCAGCGCCGTGTTTCTGCTGTGCATAGTGGAACTGGTCGACTTGCACCGTCATGCCGTTGTCGACGAATTGGCGCGACACCCGAGATGATCCGGCAAAATGCGGCTCGAAGGCCGTGGGGGCGCTGTCGATCGATACGGTCCACTGGGAACCGGGCGCAATGCCGATGCTGCGACCATTGGCGACATCGACGCCGACCGCCGGCGTCTCGGCGGCGGGCAGCACTGCGAGCACCGCCACCAGGGCAGGGCCGAGCACGGCGATGGCGGTGACGGGCATGATCGAGGCCAATGGCGGCTGGCCCATGCCCGCCGTGTCCGGCGCCGGCGCCGCCATCGTCAACGGATGTTCCATGCGTTGTTCGAGCCGTCGCGCCACCATGAAAAACGTCAGCAGTGCCACGAGAAAAATCGTCCAGCCATACATCTCGTGATCCTGCATCAGTGACGACTGCATGCGGGTGCGGTGTGCGATCACCACCAGCCCCAGCACACGAATCCAGTTGGCGAGAATGGAGAGCGCCGTCGCTGAGGCAACAATGCGCCACTGCCACCGCCGTTCGCTGACGAAGAGATGGGCATAGGCGGCGCCCACCGTCGTACCCACCATCACGAAGTTGAGCCCCGAGCATGAATCGGCGACTTCCAGCACACCGAACGGCAGCATGATGCTGTTGTCGCGGATCGTGAACTGGATACTGGTCATGCTGAGGACGGCACGGCAGAACAGCACCGTCATGGTCTGCAGCAGCGGCACCAGCGCTTCCCATACCGGGATCGCCAACAGGAATGTCAACGCCGCCGGAGCGGTCGCGCGCAGTGCGCGCTGCCCTGCGGTGGCGCCGAGCCACAGCCACAGGATGACCGGTGTCAACAGCAGGTGGACGACCTGGATGTCGGCCGTGAAGGCAGCCCACCAAGCAATCGACGCAATGCCCAGCAGCGGCCACAGGAGACGTTCAGGCGACCAGCCTTGCAGCTGTCGACGCTCCCGCCACAGCAGCCACCCGCAGAGGGCCGCTATGGCAAACCCATGTTCGCGATTGGAAGCCCACACGGAGGGAAACCAGAGCCACGATGGGCTCAGGCCCAAAAACAGAGCGAAGGCGAGGGCGGCGGAAAGCATTTCGGGTAGGACGCGAGACATCGGCTCGGCGCAACGCCGCGGCACCGGTTAACCTAATACACGCTTCGCAGCGGAGCCGCCCAGCGGAATGCCCAGCCATGTCGGGTGTACCGTGCTGACCGATTGTGCGCTCCTTCGTCCGTTGTCTGATGCCCAATCCGCTGACCGTCCTCGTTACCGACCCCGTGCAACGCGCGGCGCTCGCCACCGTGCGCGCGGTAGGCAGAGCCGGCCATCGTGTGTTCACCGTCGGTGATACGCGCGGCCTTGCCGGGGTGTCGCGCTTCGCGAGCGGACATGTCACGATCGCTGCGTCGGCCATGAAGGATCCGGTGGCTTTTCCCGAGGCGGTCCGGGACGCCGTGAAGGCCCAGCGCATTGATGTCATCGTGCCCGTGACGGATGCCGCGTCCCGCATGCTGCTGCCGGAACAGGCGCGCATTGGCGCGCGTGTTGCGGGCGCCAATGCGGACGCCTATGCCCGGGCCAGCGACAAGGAGCACGTTCTCGCGGTGGCACCCGCTGCTGGCATCGATGTGCCGCATCAGATGACGCTCGAAGAGGCCGCGATGGCGGCCGTCTTCGTCTGTCCGTGGCCGAGCGGCTGTGTGATCAAGCCTGCGCGGTCGGTGGTGATCATCGACGGACGAACGGAGAAGGTCGGCGTGCGCTATGCCGCATCCCCATCCGACGTCAGGGCCGTGCTCGCTTCATACCCGCCGCAGGCATATCCGCTCCTGATTCAGGAGCGGTGCCCGGGACAGGGAGTCGGCGTGTTTCTCTTGCGCGCAGAAGGCCGCACACTGATGGCGGCGGGTCACCGTCGCATTCGGGAAAAGCCGCCATCAGGAGGCGTCAGCACCTGTCGCGAATCCGTGATCCCGGAACCGACGTTGCTCGAAGCCTGTGAGCGCCTGCTCGACCGATTGGCGTACGAGGGGCCTGCCATGATTGAGTTCAAGCATGATCCGGCGACGGGACGTGCTGTGCTCATGGAAATCAACGCCAGGCTCTGGGGATCGGTGCAGCTGTCCGTGGATGCGGGGGTCAACTTCCCCTTGGCGCTCGTGCAGTGGGCCATGGGGTGGCCTGTTCCTCCGCAACAGCCCCGTGCTGGTGTTCGCTGTGTCTGGGAGCTTGGCGAGCTGGATCATGCGCTCGCGATCGGGCGGCGCACGGCCGCGGCGCTCAATCTACCCCCGAACACTCCGGTGGGGATGATGGCAGCCTGGCAAGCACTTGTTGATCGGCGATGGACGGATCGCGCAGAAGTGTTCAATTGGTTCGACCCTCGTCCCTTTGCAGCCGAATCACTGCAGTGGGTCTCGAGTATCATTTCTCCTTCGGCAGGTCCAGCATGACGATTCTGGGATGGATGCTTATTGCGGCGCCTGTGCTGCTCGGCGGGTTCGCCTTTATCGGCTATCCAGCAATCCTGTGGCTGTGGTCGCGATTCCGCCCACCAACGGTGTTGCCGCCGGAGCCCGCGGAATGGCCGGAGCTGACCGTGCTGATCGTGGCCTACAATGAAGAGCGGCGGCTTGGTCGCACCCTCCAACACGCACTGGCCGTCGACTATCCGGCTGACCGTCTCAATGTGCTCGTGGTCTCCGACGCGTCCACGGATGGCACGGATGCCATGGTGACCAACTTCGGTGACCCGCGCGTGCGTCTGCTGCGGATGCCGGAACGGGCCGGCAAGCCAGCGGGCGAGAATGCCGCCGGTCCCATGTTGCGTGGTGATCTGGTCGTGTCCATCGACGCATCCATTCTGATTCCCCGTGATTCGCTCAAGCCGCTCATTCGCGCCTTGCTCGATCCCGCTGTTGGGCTGGCGTCCGGTCGCGATATCAGCATTGGCGATGAGTCGCGCGAAGGCAACAAGACAGAGTCGTCATACGTGGGTCTCGAAATGCAGCTGCGCGCGCTCGAGACACGGGTGCACAGCATCGTGGGCGCCAGTGGATGCTTCTATGCAAACCGCCGCCATCTGCAGCAGGTGCAGTTGCCCACGGGGCTCGCGCGGGATTTCGCCGCGGCCAGTGTGGCCCGGTCGCACGGCTATCGCGCGGTTTCCGTGGATGCTGCCACCTGCCTCGTGCCACGGACGCCGACGCTGAAAGCGGAACTGCGTCGCAAGAGCCGCACGATGTCCCGCGGACTTGCCACGCTGGCGTATCTGCGTGCGATGCTCAATCCGTTCCGCTACGGCAGCTACGCATTCATGATGGCCTCACACAAACTCGTGCGGTGGTTGCTGTTTCCCAGTCTGCTCGGTTGGATCATCGGACCGCTGCTGCTGCTACGCTCGGCACCGTGGACGCTGGTGCTCACCGCGGGCATGACGGTCGGTATCGGGCTCGCACGACTGGTGGTGGCATGGCCAGAGGGCAAGCGGCTACCGCGCGTGGTGGCGCTGCCTGGCTATGTATTCATTTCGATTCTGGCAGGATGGCTTGCCTGGTGGCAGTTGTTCACCAATCAGCAGCAATCCATGTGGGAGCCGACTCAGCGACCGTCCGTGGAGCCCACCGCCACCGCATGAGTGCCGCAACCCCTTTGCGCGTGCTGCAGCTCTGCGCGCCAGGACGGGCGGGTGGCCTCGAGACGGTCGTGCGACAGCTGGCCGTGGGGTTGCGTGAGCAGAGTGTCGACGCGCACGTTGCCGTGGTGCTCGATCCCTCGGAGGCGGAGGGGCACCCCTTCGCTGACGCGCTTGAGTCCGATGGTACGACAGTCCACCGAATCGTGCTGGGCGCACGCGCGTATCGGCGTGAACGGGAAGCGGTGGCGCGTGTGCTTTCCACCACGGGAGCACACGTTCTGCACACTCATGGCTATCGTAGCGATGTGATGGATGGTCCCGTGGCCCGTCAGGGCGGCGTGCCGCATGTGATGACACTGCATGGCTTCACTGGCGGAAGCTGGCGCGGGCGATTCTACGAATGGCTACAGGTGCGCGCTGCCGTGCGGGCGGACGCGACCATCGTCGTTTCCTCGGCGATCGAACGCCGTGTGCGCGCAGCCGGTGGCGGTGCGCGCGTGCGACTGATCCGCAACGCGATGCGGCCGCCTCATTTGTCGATGCACCGGGATGCCGCTCGTCAGGCGCTCGGGCTGCCGAGTGATATTCCGGTCGTTGGCTGGGTCGGTCGCCTCTCGATAGAGAAGGGGCCGGATTTGCTCGTCGAAGCGCTGGCGCAACT
Organism: Gemmatimonas sp.; assembly: GCF_036405635.1. Taxonomy (GTDB): domain Bacteria; phylum Gemmatimonadota; class Gemmatimonadetes; order Gemmatimonadales; family Gemmatimonadaceae; genus Gemmatimonas. The sequence goes on from NZ_DASWXE010000147.1 coordinate 29,593, forward strand.
ACGAGGCGAGGCTCATGTGGTGGTCATCGGCGATGGTTCAATGCGCCAGTCACTACAGGACCGCGTTGGGCAATTGGGCATGTCGTCACGCGTCACTTTCGCCGGACTGCGTGCCAATGCCGCAGAATTGTTCGGGGCACTCGATCTGTTGGCGCTCACGTCGCGTACGGAAGGCACACCCATGGTGTTGCTGGAAGCCATGTGGGCCGGTGTGCCGATTGTCGCCACGAGCGTCGGTGGGGTGCCCGATATTCTCGGTCATGACGACGCGTGGCTCACGACGCCAGAAGCGGGCGCCATCGCATCAGCGCTGGATGCGGCGCTGATTGATCCCGAGGCGCGCCGAACGCGCGCGGCGCATGCGGTTGCCCGCGTGCAACGGACCCATGACGTAGACTCATGGATTGCTGCGCATGCGGCGATCTACCGGGAAGTGTCCTTTGGGCGCGCCCGACGCGCACTCACCTGACTGCGACTGTTCATGAGGCCGAAGCACTCTGGATTGCGAGTCCTGATGATCGACGGGGGCGGATTTTCGCCTCCGTACGATTTTGGACTGGTCACGGCGTTGAGGACGCGGGGCGTCGATGTCGAACTGTTGTTGCCGGCAGCCGTAGCACGCGAATGGCAGGATCCCGACGCCATTCCCACCACCGGCGGTGGCCGGTTGCTTCGCGGGGTCCGGCGCGCCGGGAAAGTGGTCGGACACGCCGCCCGTCTGGCGACGATCGCCTGGACCGTCCTCCGAGGACGCGTGGATGTTGTGCACTTCCAGTGGTTACCCCTGCCGGCCCTGGATCTGGTACTGCTCCGATGGCTGCATGGGCGAGTGCCCCTGGTGTTCACCATGCACAACACATCGCTCTTCCACGGCACGTCGGCAGGCATTCAGGGCTGGAAGCTCGACCGCTGCTTCCCGCTTTTTGACCGCATCGTTGTGCACAGCGAATACTCGCGTGATCGCGCTATCGACTCCGGCGCCGCACGCAGGGAGCAGCTGTGTGTCATTCCCCACGGAGCCTTCGTCCATTACGCCCAACTGGCTCCGTCGCGCCGCGAGCGGACCCCAGGGCCGATCCAACTGCTCTTCGCGGGGGCCATCAAGCCCTACAAGGGGTTGGGAGACCTCATCGAAGCGCTCGGCATCGTTGCGTCCGAACGCGCACCGGGATCCTGGCATCTCACGGTAGCTGGCCACCCGAGCTACCCGATGGCGCCGCTGCAGCAGCGTGCGCGAGACCTGGGTATCGATGCCGACATTACCTGGAGCCTTCGGCATCAGTCGGAACGAGAGCTCGCCAGGCTACTGGCAGATACCGACGCCGTGATTCTGCCATATCGGGAGATCGACCAAAGCGGGGTGCTGCTGGCGGCCGTCGGTATGCACCGCCCCGTGATCGCCAGTGCGGTGGGGGCCTTCCCCGAGGTTCTGGGAGGGGAGGGTGCAGGCCTTCTCGTTCAGGCGGGTCAGCCGGAGGCACTCGCCGATGCCATCGTACGATTCGTGCACGATGAACGGTTGCGCGCGCGCAGTGCCGAACAGATGGTCGCGCTAGCCCAGGGAGGCTTGAGCTGGGAGCAGGTGGCCAGCAAGACGGAGGAGATGTACCGCGGGCTGTGATCAGCTCGTGATCGTTTCAGCAGCGTTAGCTGAGCACAAAAAAAAGCGCCCCGGTCTTCCGAAGAAGACCGGGGCGCTTTTCGATCGCTGCGCGAATTAGGCGCGACGGCGCTGGTAGCCCATGAAAACGAAGGCACCGACGCTGGCGAGGATGAGGAGCGCTTCGGCCGGCTCATCGACGTAGTACACGAACGTCTGGTTGTTGTTGTTGCCGTAGAGCACGTACCAGCCGGTCAGATCAGCGTTCGGATCGCCCTGGATGATCGGGGCCTGGCCAGCAAAGGTCGCCCAGATGCTGCCCTGGAGGTCGGCGCGCTGGGTGTAGTCGAGCGAGTTCCAGTTGTTCTGCAGCGTCGAGACGAGCGACACGATCTTGCTCATGTCAGCGGCCGTCGGGTTGGACATCGGGTCGCCCGTGCCGAACGACGTGGCGGCGAAGCTGGCGGCCGTGTAGGCGCTGTACGAGTAGGAGTTACCCGCTTCCGCCGGACGGTACGGATCGATGCACCACACGAGGTATTCCGAGAACGTCTGTGGGCCGCTCGGGGTGTCCACCGTGAAGTTGGCCAGGAAACCACCGCCGGTGCCGGCGAAGCCCGTGCCGTGGGTGCCGAACGGCTGGCTGATGAGCGAGACGTTGACAGAGGGGTCGATCGGCGCCTGCGCGCTCATCGAGGCCGGCAGCGCCAACGCCGCTGCTGCAGCCAAGGTCTTCAGAAAGGTCTTCATACGATGCTCTGGGTGGGTTGCGGAAGCAGACATGGACGAGCGCGGTCGGTCAGTAGTGCTGCCAGCATACTGCCGTTCGACTATGCACTTCAGCAATCGGCGTGCCAGCATGTCGATGCCGCGAAACGGCGAGGTGTGCTGTGGATGTGCGAAGCAAGTTGTTCTGGTTGAAGTGTTTATGTGAGTAAAGTTTCCGCTCGTGTGGTCGGGTTCGATATTTTTCCCCACAAGGGGTCTTTTTATGTGTGTTGTTTGTGCAACACATGTGTTGACTCTGCACTTCCCAGTGGAGTGCTTGCATCACGTTTGCCGCGCCGTCAGTGGAGCTGATCACGGGAAGGCTCCTGTGATCCCACAGAACTACCCCTCCAGTCGGGCGCTGGTCACAGTCAGTGTGGCGAACTGGTCCACAGCGCCGCGTGTTACCTTTGCGCCTGATTGCGACTCCGATCAGGAGTATGCAGCAACAGATTCCGCCAGTCCCGGACCCTCGGATGTCAGAAGGATCTCAGAACGCCACGATCCATCGGTTGGCTGGTATCGAAGCCATTCGAGGCGTCGCGGCATTGGCGGTCGTCCTTTACCACTTCCCGGCCGCCCTTCAGGACCTGCTCGGATTCAGCGCACCCATCGCGGCCGTTTTCCGCAACGGGAATCTGGGCGTGGATGCCTTTTTCATCCTGAGCGGGTTTGTCATCGCGCTCAGCTTGCGATCCGGCCCTTGGACGGGCAGGTATTTCGGCCGATTCGTCCTGCGTCGGTCCATTCGCCTGGATCCGCCCTATTGGTTCGCCATCGCGCTGGAGGTCTTTCTCGGATGGCTCGGTGTGAGATTCTTTGGCGACCCGTCCTATGACTTTCCCAACGCGGCCGACCTCGGTGCACACCTGTTCTATCTGCAGGGGCTGCTCGGTCGCATGCAGGTGTCGGACGTGTTCTGGACGTTGTGTTTCGAGATTCAGTTCTACCTCGCCCTGGTGGGGCTCGTTGTGCTTGCTCATACGCGGGCGGTCAGCGTCCTGATTTCGCCGCGGCCGCTGCTTGGCACTGTGCTGGTTCTGGTGACGGCGCTTTCCCTGGCGGTCCGAAACGGGTGGATGACCAGTCCCAATGACGGCTTGGCCATCATTCGTGCTTATCAGTTTGCCATGGGTGTCACGATGTTCCTTCTGGCCACCCAGCGCATCTCGTGGCCAGCAGCCATGGCGCTCATTGTCCCGATCATCGGCATTCGACTTCTGGATGGAGCGGTGGCCGAGGTCCTCGTCATGATTGCGGCGGCCGGCGCCTGCTACGCCGCACTGCGTTCGCCGCGCTTCAATCGAGCCACCGACGGCCGAGTCCTGCAATTGCTCGGACGAATTTCCTACAGCCTCTACCTGTACCACGCCAGTATCGTTTGGCGTGTGGCGACGGTCGCCCTCAAGCTGGTTCCACGCTATGGCATCGGGATGGCGTGGTTGGGATTGGTGGGAGGTATTGGTGGCAGTATCGCGTTCGCGTGGGTGCTTAACCGGGTCCTCGAAACACCAATGATGCAGGTGAGTCGTCGAGTGAAACTCTCGCCCTAGAGCACGAAGGTCTCACAGGGCGAGCGCTTCCTCGCGCCGGAAGACGTAGACCTCCCCGGAGGTCACATGGCTCCATGCCGGTGCGGAGAAATGGCGGAGGGCGAGGTCAATTGCCTCGTCACCATGCAACTCCACCACGAAGTACGGCAGGCTGCTGGTCCAATCCATGGTGTCTTGGAACAGCTGAATCTCCGCACCCTCGATATCCATCTTCACGATATCCGCCCGCCCCTCTGGCAGATGCGCCAGCAGCGAGGCCATCGTGCAGGTCTCCACTCGGATGGTCGACGCGGATTGTGAGGCGATGTGCCCGCTCCATCCCGGCCCCGACGCATCGAAATCGATGCCGGCGTCCGAAACCCACACCGCTCTTCTGAAGGCGAGCACGCGATCGCCATATGGCCGCAGGTTTCGCTGCAGCGCCGCAAAATTCCGCTCATCGGGCTCGACCGCCACAACCTGCGCCTGCGGATGAGTGCGAAGGAACCACAGGCTCGACATGCCGCAGTTGGCACCAAGATCGAGAATGGCCCGTGCTGATGGGCCGCCGCGGAGAGGAGCGTACTCTTCGGTGACAAAGATCTGCTCGAAGACCAGCCGATCAGACGAGCCCGGTCTGAGGTACGCGACTCCCGCATCTGGGAGTCTGATGGCATAGGCTGCGGGAAGGAACGCCGCGAGCAGCTCTCTGACTGGTGAGTAGAACGCAAATCCCGCGGCGCCTGCCCATCCGAGGTTGCGGACGAACTCTGGCCAATCGCGCACAAGACGCTTGAGGTACCGTACCGTTCGTCGGATCATCGGGATCGATGGGTCTGTGCGGGGATGGACTCCGGGAGCGTCATGAAAGAACCGCAGGAGTGCATGAGAATTGTAAGCGGCCGCAGGAAAGGCAGCGACCATACTGGGTGGTCGCCCCGCTCAGAAACAGGGGGCGCAGTCCGTCCTAAGAGCATGAGAGGGTGACCGCATGAATTTGGCGACCATGCTCTGCTATAACTCTCAATCCGCCACATAGTTGCAGCGCCAACCCGCAGATCGTCTATTGACGGAGAGTGCCCCGTTGTTGTGGCGATCACACTGCCGCTTCCGCGAATGGGTGATTCCTCCCCGGCATTGATCTGCCCACCTCGAGAATCGCTGATGCGTTGATGGGTGGTGGGTCTGCTGGCCGCCCCCAACCTTGCGCCCCCAAGAGTCTGCCCGTGTGGTCTCCACCTCCTGATACTCACCCGCGATGCCGCAGGAAGTGCTGTGGCTGGAGAGCGGTCGGTGCGCACTGAGTCAATCGGGACCGTGGTCCACGCGGTACTGCGTCAGGCAGAGCTCACGCCGCACCACATTGCGGTCGAGGACGGGGGCGGCACGCGCCGGCTGAGCTTCGCCGAGTTGCGCGATCGGTCTGCGCACTGGGCCCGTGCCTTGAATCGCGCGGGTGTCCGGCCGGGTGATTGCGTTGGGCTTCAGGTGGAACGCAGTCTAGAACTCGCGGTGGGCCTGCTGGCGATCCTGCGAGCGGGCGCCGCCTATGTGCCGCTGGACGCCAGCTATCCCGTGGCGCGCCGATCCGTCATGATCGGGCAGGCGGGTTTGTCATTCGTCATCACAGATGCCGATGCTGCCGCGCTCCCCGCCGGGCGCTGCCTGTCGCCTGGGATGCTCGATGCGGCCTCTGTGAACAACGATGAGGCACTGCCGGCACTGCATGGCGACGCGCTGGCCTATGTGATCTTCACGTCAGGCTCCACCGGCACCCCCAAGGGGGTGATGTTGCCTCACGCGCCGCTCGACGCACTGATCACCTGGCAACGTACCCACGGTGGACTTGGTGGCGCCGCGCGCACCCTGCAGTTCACGCCAGTCGGTTTTGACGTGCACTTCCAGGAGTTCTTCGGCACGTGGGCGACCGGTGGCACGCTGGTCATGGTGGCGGACGACTTGCGGCGCGATCCACAGCGATTGCTGCGCTTCCTCGAGAATGAGCGCATTGAGCGGCTGTTCCTGCCATTCGTGGCACTACAGCAGCTGGCAGAAGCTCACGCGAGCACTGGGTTGGTGCCTGCTGCGTTGCGCGACGTCGTAACCGCTGGAGAACAGCTGGTGGCCACGTCCGCATTGCGCCGGTTTTTCCGTCAGCTGACTCAGGCGCGACTGCACAACCACTACGGCCCGTCCGAGACGCACGTCGCAACGGCTTACACGCTGCCTGCCGACTCCGAGAGTTGGCCATCACTGCCCTCCATCGGGACGGCGATCACCGGATCGGTGGCTCTGCTGCTGGATGCGCAAAATGAAGAAGTACCGTCCGGCGAACTGGGTGAGATCGTCCTGGGTGGTGCATGCGTGGGTGCTGGCTACATTGGCAACGCCGAAGCCACCGCGAGTCGCTTCGTCACCCTGACTGGGCGCGAAGGGCGTTTCTATCGCACCGGTGATCTCGCTCGCACGGACGAAGATGGCAACCTGCATTTCGCCGGACGTGCTGATGGTCAAGTGAAGATTCGCGGGCACCGCGTTGAACCGACCGAAGTTGAGAGCGCCCTCACGCGACTCTCCGGTGTGTCCGCCGCAGCCGTCATCGCGGCCGAGGGCCCCGGCCAGTCGCAGCAACTGCTGGCCTACATCGTTCCATCACCCATCGAACCACCAGTGCAACGGGAGGAGCCGCAGCCCACGTGGGCTGACTGGCGCGCCGTGTGGGATGCGACCTACACGCAGGGCGGTGCACTGGCCGGAGATGGTGCGGATGACTTCAGCAGCTGGACCAGCTCCTACGATGGTACGCCGATTCCTCCTGAGCAGATGCGCAAGTGGGTGGCGGGTACCAAGTCCCGCATCCTTGCGCTGAAGCCCAAGCGCGTACTTGAGGTGGGCGCTGGCACCGGTTTGATCCTGCAGGCCGTGGCACCGTCCGTGGAGCGCTATGTCGCGATGGACTACTCGGAAGTAGCCGTGGCGCGATTGGCACGCGCGGTGGCTGCCAATCCCGAACTATCGAACCGATGCACGGTGGCACGAGGAGTGGCACACGAGCTCGGATCATTCGCCCGTACCGACGCACCGTTCGATACGATTGTCCTGAACTCGGTCACGCAGCACTTCGAGTCGTCGGCGTATCTGCGCCATGTATTGCAGGAGTGCCTGCGCCTGCTGCCGGCGGGTGGCACCATCTTCCTGGGCGACGTCACCTGCCACGCCACGCGCCCATTGTTTCATGCGTCGGTGGAGCGGGCTCGCGAGCGAGTCGTACTGACGAACGACGAGCTGCAGCAGTTGGTCGAGCGACGCCTTGCTGAAGACCGCGAGTTGAGCGTCGACCCCGCGTGGTTCTATCGCGAGATGGGAGGTGTGCCATCTGTCCGCTCAATTGAAGTGCAGCTCAAGCCTGGTGGCTATCTCAACGAGCTTTCACAGTTTCGATTCGACGTGACACTGCACGTCGCGCCGGTCAACGCATCCCCAGTACGGCCCATGATCGCCGAGTGGCAGATGGTGCCGTTCGATGGCGACCTGGTGGCCCTTCGTGCGCGATTGGCGACGGCCGATTCCGGTACTGCCGTGCGTGTGTGCGGTATTCCCAATGTGCGGCTGGCTGCGTTCGCGCCCCTGGGCACCATCGTCGGCGACGGGATGGGAGCATGGGGTGTCGACCTGGACACGGCAATCGATCCGGATGCCTTGCACACTCTGGGCACGGATCTGGGGATGGTAGTGCAGACGGTATTCAGCGGCGGGATGACGTTTGATGCCATTTTCACGCGCGGTGCCGTCGACCCCCAGCAGTTGCTCACAAGTGCGGAATCGGAGTCGGCCGTCTCGACGCTGGTGAATCATCCGTATCTCGTGGCGCGTTTCGATGTCGAGGCGCAGCGTTTGCAGGCTGCGCTGCGTGAGGAACTGCCCGACTACATGGTGCCCACGCGTTTTGTGCATATGACACGCTTGCCCCTCACGCCAAGCGGCAAGCTGGCCCGCGCACGTCTGCCTCGTCCAGGCACTACGCGCCCCGCACTGGCTACCGACTTTGTGCCACCGGCCAGTGCCACGGAACGACAGCTCGCCGACGTATGGCAGCGGGTGCTGGAGGTGGACGGCGTCGGGGCGCTGGACAACTACTTCGAGCTCGGCGGCACGTCCTTGCTCAGCCTCCAGCTCACGACAGAAATGTCGCG
>NZ_DASWXE010000148.1:0-4724 GCF_036405635.1 Gemmatimonas sp.
TGGGCCGGAAAGCAAACCATGGGGCATGCGGGAGTTCGCCCTCCGCACCCCTGATGGACATCGCATGACGTTCGGCGCCGAAATATCTGATGTCGGCTGAAACGGTAGCGCCATCGTTTCCCCGGTGCGTAGTGTTCAGGAAGAAGCCCCGCTGGCTCTTGTGATCAAGGCAACTCCACACACCGTTCCATGCGAGCTCTGAACAGAATTCTCCTTCCGCTGCTGGGCGCCGCCGCTGTGGCCGTCTCGGCCTGCCACGACTCGGCGAGCGTCACCGAGGCTCACAACGATGTCGACGTGCTGCTCCCGGCACGAGATGCATCGCCGGTGCAGACTGATTCGGCGCGCTACCATCTGCGCCGAGTGCCCGGAGGCTATGAGGCCAATGTGGTCGCGACCTTCGTCAATCCGACGACGGGCCCGCTGTATTATTCGCGCTGTTCGATGCAGTCGCCCGGTCCGATGTATTCGGTGAGACGCACCGGACAGGACAGCACGGCGGTCGCCCACATCAGCACTGCGTGGGCGTGCTTCAGTGCCAATGGTGTGGTCGCCGCGGGTGACACGATCAAGGTTTCCGTGTGGTTGGGCAGTGCCGACTCTCCCAACGCCAGCCCGGCCATCAAGGATGCGGATCGGATTGGACGGTTCCGCGTCGAGCTGCCGATGTGCAGCGCGCCTTCGCCCAATCCGTCCGCCTGCACCATGCTCCCGCAGTCCCAGCGGCAGTCCAACGCCTTCGACGTGGTCTTCGAGCGGTAACCGATACACCGGCAGCCTGTCCGGCCCGCACCGGACAGGCTACGTTCTCCGCTCATTCGTCCGGAGAACCTGATGCGCCGCGCCCCGCTTGCCGCCGTGTCCCTGCTGGCGTGCCTCGCCGCCTGCACGCCGAAGCCCGAATCTGATGCCGACCTGGTCGCGCGTGGTGGCGCGCCGGTGTTTCAGGGCATGGGCGCGTTCCACCGTGTCATCGACACCAAAGACGCCGGTGCCCAGCGCTACTTCGACCAGGGCATGATGCTCGCGTTCGGCTTCAATCACGCCGAAGCCATTCGATCGTTCCGCGCGGCGCAGAAGCTCGATCCGCAGTGTGCCATGTGCTTCTGGGGCGAAGCGCTGGCTACTGGCCCCAACATCAATGTCACGTCCAAGGGCAAGGCGATCATGTCGGCCGATGAGCAGCGGGCCGCATGGGCCGCGCTCACCAAGGCACAGGCGCTGGCTGCTTCGAAGCCGGAGAAGGAACAGGCGCTGATCACGGCGCTCGCCGCACGCTATGCCGCCGAGCCGGTGGACGACCGCACCGCACTCGATCATGCGTATGCGACCGCGATGGGGGATCTGGTCAAGAAGTATCCCGACGATGACGATATGGCCGCGCTGTACGGCGAAGCGTGGATGAACACCATGCCGTGGAACTACTGGTCGGATGCCACCACGCCGCGCCCCGAGATCGTGCCGGTGATTGCGGCACTCGAGAGCACGATCGCGCGCAGCCCGAAGCATCCGCTGGCGTTGCATCTGTACATCCACGCGATGGAAGCATCGGCCACACCCGAGAAGGCGGAGAAAGCCTCCGATGCCCTGCTGCCGCTGGCACCGGGCTCGGGACATCTCGTGCACATGCCATCGCATATCTACTGGCGCGTGGGTCGCTACAATGATGCGGCCAAGGCGAACATCGATGCGGCGAAGATCGACGAGGAGTACATCAAGCAGTGCAATGCCCAGGGCTTCTATCCGGCGATGTACTATCCGCACAACATTCACTTCCTGTGGTCGGCCGCGTCGATGCAGGGGCAGAGCAAGGTTGCCATCGAGGCAGGGCGCAAGCTGGCCGACAACGTGAGTCTCGCGCAGATCGATCAGTTCCCCACGGTGGAGTTCTTCAAGACCATTCCGTTGTTGTCGCTCGTCCAGTTTGCTCGGTGGGATGAGATCCTGGCCGAGCCGCAGCCGCGCACGGATCTCGGCTACTCCAACGCCATCTGGCACTATGCGCGTGGCGTGGCGCTCGCCAACAAGGGCGACCTTGCCGGTGCGAAGAACGAACTCACCGCACTGACGCCGCTCAAGGCCAATGCGAAGGTGATGGTGCTCGACGGCAATGACTATCCGGCCAGCAAGCTGCTGCAGATTGCAGAGGATCTGTTGCAGGGGGAGATCGCGCTGGCGGGTGGCAACTCGCGCACGGCGATCACCGAGTTCACCGCGGCCGTGGCAGGGCAGGACGCGCTGCCGTACACCGAGCCGCCGTTCTGGTACTACCCAACGCGTCAGTCATTGGGTGCGGCCCTGCTGAAGGCCGGTCAGGCGAAGGAAGCACAGGCGGTCTACGAAAAGGATCTGCAGCAGTATCCGCACAATGGCTGGTCCACGTTCGGTCTTGCGCAGGCGCTCGAGGCGCAGGGCAAGTCGGCCGATGCGGCTACGCAGCGCGAGCATTTCAAGACGATGTGGCAGTTCGCTGATGTGGAGCTCAAGGGATCCCGAATCGGCGCGTCACTCTGAGGAGAGACATGAACACATCGCGCTATCGGATCTGGCGTCGGGCGCTGTGGTGCGGAGCCGTGATGTGCCTGTTCCTACCGGTCTCAGTTGTCGCGCAATCCACCGATTCGCTTGCCGTCGGCACGCGCGTACGAATCACGGAAGTCGGTGCGTATCAACCGATCCGGCACGTTGGACGCCTGGCGGCCATCAGTCCCGACTCAATCTGGCTCGCATCGAGTTCATCAGGTGATTCGCTCCATACGGTCATGGCGTTCGCCATCCCGAGTGTGTCTCGAGTGGAGATGAGTAAGGGGCAATACCGTCGGGCGGGTGAAGGGCTGGGCTTCGGTGTAGGAATTGGCGCTGGTTTGGGTGCCGTCGTGGGGGGCTCAGCGGGCGGCTCTTCGGCAATGATGTTCGGTGTATTAGGTGCGGGAGTGGGACTTGTACTCGGTACCATCGTTGGGAGCTTCATCAAAACCGAGGAGTGGAAGGCAGTGCCACACTCGGGTTGGCACCCCGGCTCATAGTATGGCTCATTCGGCAGCCACAGTCGCGCTACTTAAGGTTGGGCAGAGGCGTGGCGAAAGGCATGCGGACATCGTACGATCGATGACATGACGCAACGTCGATACGGAGACGATGAAGTGCGCGAGATCTTCCGCCTCGCCACCGCGAACGAGTCGCGTGAACAAACGTTTCCTGCTGAGACCGGCGGATGGACGCTCGAAGAGCTGCAGCGCATCGGCGAAGAAGCCGGTATCGAGCCGGCACGCGTCGCGCAGGCGGTGGCGCGATTGCATGCGCGCGGCGAAGCCGTGCAGGTGCGGCGCTCCGCTGGGATGCCGATAGGCGTATCGCATATGGTGGACTTGCCGCGCGCGCCCACTGACCGTGAGTGGGAGCAGATGGTCGCAGAGCTCCGGACCATGTTTGGCGTGAAAGGACAGACGGCGAACTCAGGCGGTATTCGCGACTGGTCGCAGGGCAATCTGCACATTGCCGTGGAGCCAACCGAACGCGGCCATCAACTCCGGATGAGCACCCGCAAGGAGGATGCGCTCGTCTTCAACGGCATGGCGCTGTTGTTCGGTGGGATGGCGTTGGTGCTCGGCGGCGTGGTGACTGCGGCCGGCAAGCCGGAGAAAGCCCTGCTCGCCGCAGGCATGTTCGGCAGCTTCGCGTTTCTGGCTCTGCTGGCCAACATCATCCGGTTGCCCAAGTGGGCGCGCACGCGTGAACGTCAGATGCAGGCAATCGCGGAACGTGCGGTGAGGCTGTTGTCGGGCGCGCCAGACTGACACGAGGATCCCCTGCGATGACGGACGATCAGCGCCGCTACAGCGACGAAGAGTTCGCCCACATACTGCGTTCGGCGACAGAGCAGGCCGCGCGCCATGACGCGCCGATCTCATCGTCTGCGGGATTGACGTTGGCGGAGATACAGTCGGCGGCCGCACAAGTCGGCATAGACCCGCTGCTGGTGGCTCAGGCGGCACGACAGCTCTCTGGTCAGGTGGCCGTGTCGCCGCTGGAGCGACTGATCGGCGGCCCGCTCCGGCATGTGCGAACGGCTCACATTCCCATCGCACTCAATGCGCAGCGCGCGACGCGATTGTTGTCCGATGTGCGGATCGCCGAGGGTCACGCGGCAAGTGCAGACGCGGGGCACGCCAGCGCGCAGGGGGTGACGTGGCATGACAGCGGAGAATTGCAGGTGCTCACGGTGACGGCGCGTTCGGTTTCCGATGGCACGGACGTGTCCGTGGCACTCGATCGCCGCGGCACTCTCGTGCCGGTCATGCTGTTTGCCGGGTTCGGCGTGTTGGCGTCGGCGTTGGCGGGAATGACCATCGCCGAGTCGTTGCCGGGAGTGGGCATCGGTGCGGGCCTGGCCGGAGCGGTCGCCGCTCTGGCGGTGGCCCGGGGATACTGGACTACGACGACAAGGACCGTGCGTGCGCGTCTGGACCGCGTCATGGACACGATGAGTCACTCGCTTGATGAGGCTCAAACGGCTGACAACAGCGAGCCTTCCGACACATGAGTCTGGCGTTCCGCAGGCGCACGAGTATTGCCGCGAAGATCTACATCGCGCTGATCGCCGTCGTGGTCGTCTTTCAGTGCGCGCTCATTATCGGCGCCCCATGGGGCGCATTCACGATGGGCGGCGCGTTTCCTGGCACGCTTCCCCCGCGCATGCGTGTCGCGGCCGCGCTGTCGGCGGC
>NZ_DASWXE010000149.1:0-4372 GCF_036405635.1 Gemmatimonas sp.
AAAGCCAGCCAACGATAACTCGTTGACTGGCTTTCGTTTATGCAGTCGGGACGGCGGGATTCGAACCCGCGACCCCCTGAACCCCATTCAGGTGCGCTACCGGGCTGCGCTACGTCCCGAACGACTGCTCCTAACCACACCGTCTCGAGCCCGGCGTGAACAGACTGAAGAACGTAACCCCCTGCCCGCGCCCGGACCAGCCCCCGAGCCCATCCGCACCGCGCACCACAAGGCCAGCCCGCCCCGTCACACTCGCTGACGATTTTGTTTGACTTCCGCGCCCGGTCCCACAGCTTTCATGCCATGCCTACCCTGCTCGCGCTCGCCCTGCTGGCGTTCGGGCTTCTCCCGGCCCCGACCGGCCCCGCCGCCGCCCCTGCCGCTGCCCGGAAGACCGTGGCCGTTCTTGCCTTCGACAACAACACCGGCAAGTCCGACTACGACGACCTCGGCCAAGGGATGGCCGCGATGATGACCACCGATCTCGCGGCGGTCGACGATATCCAGCTGCTCGAACGGCAGCGACTCGCCGATGTCACCAAGGAGATCGACAATCAGCGCTCGCGCTACTTCGACTCCACCACGGCGGTGAAAGTCGGACGCCTCGCCGGTGCGCAGTACATCATCGTGGGCTCATTGGCCGCCGTCGAACCGCAGGTGCGCATCGATACACGCATCGTGCGCGTGGAGACCGGCGCCATCGTGAAGACCGCCAAGGTGGCCGGCAAGCAGGAGGAGTTCTTCGACCTGCAGAAGCGGCTCACCAAACAACTTGTGAAGGACCTCGACATCGCGCTCACGCCCGAAGGCGAGGCCAAACTCGATGCGCGGCAGCAGGCCAACCGCGTCGACGACATGGACGCCATGGTGAAGGTGTCCAACGCCATGAGCATGGCCGATGCCGGTGACTACGGCGGCGCGACCTTCAAGATCGCCCCGGTCGTGGCCAAGTATCCCAACAGTGCCTTCGTGAAGATGACCTCCGAAGAGATCAAGCAGCGCGCCTCGAAGAAGTCCGAGCAGAAGGCCAAGGACGGGATCAACAAGGGCATCAACAAGTTGATCAAGAAGAAGTGGCCCGGCGGCGCCTGATCGCCGCCGTCACGTTCACTTGAAGTCCTTTGCCGCCTTGCGCACGTCGTCGTCGATACGCGGATATTCGAGCGACAGCGATTCCAACGTCTCCACCAGCATACGCGCCACGAGATAGTTGCGCACCGACTTCCGGTCTGATGGCACGACATACCACGGCGCCGCATCGGACGTGCAGCGCGTGAGCGCATCACGATAGGCATCGGTGTAGTCGTCCCAGCGCGCGCGGTCCTCGAGGTCATCCAGACGGAACTTCCAGTTCTTCGTCGGATCATCGAGCCGCTCCTGCAACTGCGTGCGCTGTTCATCGCGCGATACGTGCAGAAAACACTTGCGGATGATCACGCGGTTCTGTGCCAGCATCTGCTCGAACGCGTTGATCTGGTCGTATCGCGCGCGCCAGACATCCTCCGACGCCAGCTCACGCACCCGCACCGCCAGCACGTCCTCGTAGTGGGAACGATTGAACACGCCGATCATGCCACGCGGCGGCACCACCTGATGTACGCGCCACAGAAAATCGTGGCGCAACTCCAGTGCAGTGGGTGGACCAAAGGCCGCCACCTGCACGCCGGTCGGATTGAAAGCACCACACACCGTGCGGATCACGCCGTCCTTCCCGGACGCATCACGCCCCTGAAAGATGATCAGCAGCGCGTAGCGACCGTCGGCATGAAACACGTCCTGCAGGTCGTGCAACCGCTCGAGGAGCTGCCTGGTGGCTGGTTCCAGTTCGGCTTTGGACGGTGCGCCTTCCCACTGCGCCGCCTTGGTGCCCAGAGACAGATGCGATGACGGGTCAACCGGTGCGAGCCTCAGACCGTCCAGGAATTTCGAGGAACGACTCACGTGTTCAGGCTCCGGGTGCAGTATCTGCGACCGACGCAGCGCTCACGCTGTCGTCGGTAGCGGCGCGGCCGGTCATCTCGCTGGTCGGGAGCCGGAAGATAATGTCACGATGTGGACTGGGATCATCCACTAGCAGCGCCGCAGGTGAAAGCGATCGTACTGCCGCCAGTCCGATCTCATAGCGTTCACGATCGTGTGGTGTGCCATCGGGGTCGAGAATCTCGATGCGGCCATGCACCACCACGCTGCGCCACCGGAACAGCGCGTCGACCTCGTCAACCTCGAACGCGACCCACGGATGGTGCGCCACGATGTCCATTTTGGCACCTGGACCTGTGCGCCCATAGATCCATCCGTCACGATAGACGTAGTGCACGGGTGCGATGTCCAGGCGATCGCGGAACGTGTACGCCAGCCGACCCACATGATGCGCCGCCAACAATGCTTCACACTCAGCCACATTGAGGACATGAAACTGCGGATTGATGCTCATCTCTCCTCCCTCGTTGTGGATCGTGCACGTGAATACGCGAATCCGTATGCGGCACACCATGTGCGCCCTTCATACCCGCCCGCGTCTACGCGGGTTCGTACGGCTCCATGTGAATCAGCACGCCGGCAGCCGTCGGGACACAGGTGCGAATGGATGCCTTCACGCGACCCGACAGGATATGTGCATCATGCAGTGACATCGTCGGGTCTGCCTGCACGTGAATGTCCACGTAAAAGGCCGTACCGGATTTGCGGATCTTGAGCTTTTCGATGGCCAGCACACCACTCGTACCGAGTGCGGCGCGTTCCACCTCCTGATGCATGGTGCGGGCTGGCGCTCCGTCCATCAGGTCATGGGCTGCTGTACGGAACAGCAGCACCGCGTTCACCGTGATCACGGCCGCCGCCACCAGCGCCGCCCAGTCGTCGGCCGGCTCCCAGCCTGGCCCGCCGATCAGCGCTACGGAGATACCGATGAACGCCGCAGCCGAAGTGATCGCGTCGGACCGGTGATGCCACGCATCGGCCGCCACCGCCACGCTGCCCGTGGCTTCACTGGCCCGCATCACGCGTTTGGCCAGCAGCTCCTTGATCACGATCACGAGCACCAGCACGCCGAGCGTCCACGGCGCAGGCGCATCGTGCGGTGTGCGGATCTCGGAAATGGCTTCGATGGCAATGCCCGCCGCTGCCCCGAGCATCAGGGCGCCAACCACCGCGCCGGCAATGGCTTCCGCACGTCCGTACCCGAACGGATACCGCTCGTCGGGGTCACGGCTGGCAATACGTAACCCTCCCCACACTACCAGCGAGCCCACCATGTCGATGGAGCTTTCGATCGCATCGGCCACCAGCGCATAGGCATTGCCCAAGAGGCCGGCCACCAGTTTCACGACCGCCAGCACCGCGTTCACGACCATCCCGAGCTGCACGAGCCGCTGGGTGGATGCCGCCGCCCCGCGCGTTGGTGTGCCTGGAGTGCCGTGGACGGGAGTGGGCATGCTCATCCCGCAAAATATGGCGCGGAGACGGCCGCGAGGAGCGGCACAGCGGCGGCAGTGGGCCACGTTACATTCCTCGCAATGACTGACCAAGCTCCGCGCCGCGTACCCACGATCTCGCACCGTCTCGAATACATCGCCACACGCGTATTCGTGGGGGCGTTACGCCTGCTGCCCTGGCGCGCCGCAAGCTGGATCGGCGGGCAGATCGCCCGCATCGCGTACTGGCCGCTGGGGATTCGCCGCGGTGTGACCACACGACAGATCGCGGCCGCGTTTCCCGACCGCTCACCGTCCGAAGTCGCCCGTCTGGCGGTGGGCTCGTTTGACAGCCTCGGTCGCACCTCCATCGAGACCGCGATCCTGCCCGGCACGAACCGGGAAGACATCCTCAAGCGCTACGAACGCGTGGAGGGCTGGGAGTACGTGGAGCGCGCGATGGCGAACGGCAAAGGTCTCGTCATCGCCACGGGTCACCTCGGCAACTGGGAACTCGGCGGGGCCTATGTGGCCGCACGCGGTCTGGCATTCGATGCCGTCGTGCGCGGTATGGGCAATCCGATCTTCGAAGGCTACGTCAATCGCACGCGCCGCAAGATCGGCATGGAAGTGATTCTCGATCGCGAGGCCGTGAAGCGCGTGCCTCGTTCGCTGCGGGACAATCGGGCGATCGCCTTCGTGGCTGATCACGATGCACTCGGTCTGGCCAGCACGTTCGTGCCGTTCTTTGGACGTCCCGCGAAGACACCACGCGGCGCCGCCGTGTTTGCCCTGCGGTTCGACGCGCCCGTGGTGTTCATCGTATCGGTGCGTCAACCCAGCGGGCGATATGCACTGCTCATCGAACCGGTGGAGGTGCCGCTCACCGGTGACCGTGAAGTCGATGTGGACGCCATCGTGCTGCGCTTCACGCAGATGCTCGAAGAGCGCATTCGCGA
>NZ_DASWXE010000150.1:0-11265 GCF_036405635.1 Gemmatimonas sp.
GGTCGCCGCCAGGTCGGCTGGCGCGATCCCCAGCGCCACCGCCATCCTGGCCTCCGCCACCATACCCATAGCGACCGCGTCGCCATGCAGCATGTCGTAGTTCAGCAGCTTCTCGATGGCGTGGGCGATGGTGTGTCCGAAGTTGAGCACCTGCCGGAGGCCGCCCTCGCGCTCGTCTTCCGCGACCACGGC
This sequence comes from Gemmatimonas sp., assembly GCF_036405635.1. GTDB lineage: Bacteria > Gemmatimonadota > Gemmatimonadetes > Gemmatimonadales > Gemmatimonadaceae > Gemmatimonas. The sequence goes on from NZ_DASWXE010000150.1 coordinate 193, forward strand.
GGCCTTGATACGCACACTGTCGGCAATCAACGGGGAGATTGTCGAGGAGAACGACGCCGCACTGCTGCTTCCGGCCAGCAATGCGGGCAGCGCCTGCAGCAGACGTTCATAGTAGGCTGCGTCGGCGATGACCCCGTGCTTGAGCATCTCGGCCAATCCTGAGCGCAGGATCGCCGGTGGCAGAGAGCCCAACACATCGGGGTCGATCACGACGGCAGCCGGATTGTGAAAAGCGCCCACCAGGTTCTTCCCAGCCGGTGTATCCACGGCCGTCTTGCCACCCACCGATGCGTCGACCATCGCGAGCAGCGTGGTGGGCACCTGTACCACGGGCAGTCCACGCATGTACGTGGCGGCCACGAAGCCTGCCAGGTCACACACCACGCCGCCGCCGAGTGCCACGATGGTGGTGTCGCGTCCCGCACCCCACGCCACCAGGTCGTCGGTGAGAGCGGCCCACCGCGCGCGCGTCTTTTCCTGTTCACCCGGCGGCATGGTGAACAGCGCCGACCGCTCGGCGTCGAACTGCGAGTGCACCGCGTCGCCATGAGCGGCGGCCACTGTATCGTCCGACATGATCGCGACCCGATGTGCGGGGGCCACCTGCTGTACGATGGACGCCAATCCCAACCGCACGCCCGGTTCGCAGAACACGGGATAAGCGATCGGCAAGTCCAAGGGAGCTGCCGGTCGTGACGGTGCCACTACCAGGTCACCTCGCCCGCGCCAGCCCGCTTGTTCGCGAGGCGGGCCAGTGTGAAGAGCAGGTCGGAGAGACGATTGAGATAAGTGATCACCAGCGCCGGCAGCTCGATATCCTGCGCCAGGTGCACCACGCGGCGTTCGGCACGCCGACAGACCGTGCGCGCCACATGCAGCGCTGCCGCCTTGGGAGTGCCGCCGGGGATGATGAAGCTGCGAAGCGGCTCCAGTTCCTGGTCGCACTGATCGATGGCGCTTTCCAGCTCCGCGATGCGCTCATCGTCGATCCGGGCCTTGGTCAGGTGATCACGCATCTTGTCGTGATCCGGGGTGGCGAGCAGCGCGCCGATCGCAAAGAGGTCACGCTGGATTGGCACCAGCACCTCGTCGATTCGAGGCATCACCTCGATGCAACGGGCCATCCCCAATGCGGCATTCAACTCGTCGACGTCGCCGTACGCCTCGACGCGGGGATGGTCCTTGCCCACGCGGCCGCCGCCAAAGAGCGCCGTGCCGCCCGTGTCTCCCGTGCGCGTGTAGATCTTCATGCCGAATACTAATGGCGACTACCTTTATCACCATGCCAACCCATCCCATTCGCGACCTGACCATCATCGGCGGCGGCCCCACGGGACTGTTCGCCCTCTTCTACGCCGGTATGCGCGGCGCGTCCGCGCAGATCGTCGATGCACTCCCCGAACTGGGCGGCCAGCTGACCGCGCTCTATCCGGAGAAATACATCTTCGACGTGGCCGGTTATCCGAAGGTGTTGGCCAAGGATCTCGTGAAAGCGCTCACCGAACAGGCGTCCCAGTTCCATCAGGAAACGGGACTGCCTGCGCACCTCGGCAAGCGCATCGTCGGTCTCGAAGAAGAGGATGGGCACTTCGTGCTCGAGACCGAGACCGATCGGTTTGTCTCGAAGGCGGTGGTGATTGCGGCCGGCATCGGTGCGTTCAGTCCGCGTCGTTTGCCGCAGGCATTTGCCGGCGAGTGGTACGGCCGTGGTGTGCACGCCCTGGTGTCCAACCCCGACGCGTTCCGTGACCGTGATGTGCTCATCATCGGCGGTGGCGATTCGGCGTTCGACTGGTGCGCGCAGCTGCGTGAGCGCGCGAAGTCGGTGACGCTCATTCATCGCAGCGATCGCTTCCGCGCGCATGCGGCCACGGTGCAGGAAGTGCACGCGGCAGCGGCGGTGGGCGATGGCCGGGTGAACGTGTTCACCTTCCATGAGCTCGACGCGATTCACGGCGAGACGCACATCACCGGCGTCACCATCAAGGACGTGAAGACCAAGGCTACGCGCCCGCTGGCGTGCGATGTGATCCTTCCCATGCTTGGCTACGTGTCCGACCTCGGCACGCTGCTCGACTGGGGGCTCAACATCGAGAAGGACGAGATCCTCGTCAACACGCAGATGGAGACGGGCCGCCCAGGCATCTATGCCGCCGGCGACATCACCACGTATCCGGGCAAGCTCAAGCTCATCGCGGCCGGTTTCAGCGAAGCGGCCATCGCGGTGAACCAGGCGGTGCACCACATCTATCCGGAGAAGAAGGTGGCACCGGGGCACTCGTCCAACCTGGCAATCTTCGGGCAGAAGGACGACTAGTCAGAGTTCAGACACACTGAGATCTGATGTCTGAAATCTGAGCTCTGACGGAGATAGATGGTGAGAGAGCAGACCGTTCTAGATGTGAGAAGCCTGAGTGCTGGAGTCTGACTGCCTTCCGCGGTGATGCCTGGACCACAGCAACAGCGGTGTCGGTGGCGCACACGACCGGCAGTCGACGCCAGTGCTCAGACCTCTCAGCTCTACAGGGTCTGATCTCTCACCATCTATCTCCGTCGGATTTCAGAGCTCTGAGCTCAGACTTCTGTCGCTTTCCGGGCGCGGGGATCGATCCTTCCGTAGGTCAAATCGGTCAGCAGGTTGACCATCACGAAGACCACAGACAGGAAGAGGACCGAGCCTTGTACGGCCGGCAGGTCGCGCCGGGAAATGGCCATGACCACGTAGCGCCCGATGCCGGGCCACGAGAAGATGGTTTCCGTGAGAATGCTGCCGGTGAGATAGGCGCCGAAGTCGAGGCCGATCACGGTGACCACGGGCATGAGTGCATTGCGCAGGGCATGGCGCACCACCACGGCGCGCTCGGTGAGGCCCTTGGCGCGCGCAGTGCGTACAAAATCGGCGCCGAGCACTTCCAGCATTGCCGATCGGGTCACGCGCGCTAGGTACGCGATGGAGCGTGAGCCCAGTGCCAGCGCAGGAAGTACGAGAAACTCTGGTCGCCCGTAACCCGAGGCGGGCAGCCAGCGCAAAGTCACTGCGAAGAACAGAATCAGCAGCAACCCAATCCAGTACACCGGAAACGAAATCCCGAGGTACGTGGTGGCCAGGGCCACACGATCGAACCAGCTGTGTGGTCGCACGGCCGCCAGCGCGCCGATGCTCACACCTAGCACCGTGGCCAGCAGCATGGCCGCACCGGCCAACTGCAGCGTGCGTGGGAAACGTTCTGCGATGTCGGTCAGGATCGGCCGATTGGTGATGTAGGAGCGGCCGAGGTCTCCGGTGAGGATGCCACCGGCATAATGCGCGAACTGCGTCGGCAGTGGGTCGTCGAGTCGCAGCTCTGCGCGGAGCCGCTCGATGGTGGCGGCGTCGGCACGCTCACCCACCATCGCCTGCACGGGGTCGCCCGGCGCGACGTAGAGCAGCATGAACACCACGACGAGCACCCCGAACAGCGTCGGGATCGACAGGAGTGCGCGTCGCAGCAGGAAAAGTGTCATGCCATGCCCTGAATGAGTGCTACTGGCCGAGCGAGACCTTCGTCCAGCGCTGCCCGTTGAAGATCACGGGCACTTCAAAACCCTTCACCCACGGCTGCACGGCGTACATCTCATTGTAGAAGAACAGGGGCACCAGCCCCACCTGCTGATAGGCGAGTGAATCCGCGCTGCGATAGAGCGTGGCACGGCGCTGGCCGTCGGCCTCACGCCGCGCATCGTCCACCAGGCGATCGAAGGCTGGATTGCTGAAGAACGACACGTTGCCGCCAGCCCCCTTGTTCGCCGTGTGCAGCAGCGGATACAGGAAGTTCTCGGCGTCCGGATAGTCGGCATACCAGTCTTTCACGACGAGATCCGTCTGGCCAGCGCGGGCCGCGGCCCGCATCGCACTGGCGTCTCGCTGCACGAGCTTGAGGCGGATGTTGGCGGCCGCGAGATACGCCTGCAGTGTCTGGGCGAGGCGGGGCCACGGGGACGTCTGTGAACTCCACAGCTCGAGATCGACACCATTCGGATAGCCCGCCTCGGCAAGCAGCCTGCGCGCGGCGAGTGTGTCATAGGGGAACGGCTTGCGCGCGGCGTCGAAGCCGTCGAGGCTGGGCGGCACCACGCCAGCCGCCACCGTACCGCGGCCGGCCAGCAGCTGCGCGAGCAGGGTGGGCGCATCGATGGCATGCGCGAGTGCCTGCCGCACCCGCACGTCCTTGAGTGGACCGCGCGTGGTGTTCACACCCATGTACCAGAGACGCAGGGCCGGTGCACTCACGAGATTCGCGCGGCGTTCGTCGGTGTTCTCCCAGGAACGCGTCTGTTCTTCGGGGATGTACAGCACGTCCACCGTGCCGGCTTCGAACTCCGCTACGGCGGTGGAGGGCTCCGGAATAATGCGCGCGAGCAGCGTGTCGAATGCCGGGGCGCCGCCGTAGTAGGCGGTGTTGCGCGCAAACTTGAGATAGTCATCGTGCTTCCACTGCACGAGCTTCCACGGACCGGTGCCGATGGGCTTCTCGCTGAAGTCCACCCCCACGTGATCGGGCAGGATCGCCGCGGCCGGCATCGCCAGCAACTTGGGGAAGATCGCCAGCGGCTCGGTCAGCGTGATCACGACCGTCGTGTCGTCCGGCGTCTCGAGACCCAGCGGGGCATCCTTGCCCGCCGCCGTTGCCCGGGCCCCGACAATCGGAAACAGCGGCCACACCGTGCCCGCCTGTGTCTCTGGTCGCAGCAGGCGCTGGAAGGACTGACTCACATGTTTCGCGCGGAAGAGCGTGCCGTCATGAAACGTCACGCTGTCGCGCAGGTGAAACGTGTAGCGCAGGCCATCCGGTGAAACATCCCAGCTGCGGGCGAGGGCCGGCTCCACTTCGCCGGCCGGGGTGAATCGCGTGAGCCCATCGAACAGGTAGCCCACTGCGCGACCACTCGGCACATCGGTGGCCTTTGCCGGATCGAGCGACCGGGGATCGTACCAGTCACGTGAGTCCACCAGCGTGTGTCGCACCGAGCTGCGATCGTCGGCGCGACGACAGCCAGGCGCAACGAGCAGAAAAGCGATCGTGACCGCGAAGATGGACCGCATGCGTGTGGTGGAGTACGAAGCCGGTGTCATGCCAGGTTGACGAGGTGAGTGTGCCGGTTGAGCTTGTAGGCTATAGAACGTGCGTCTATCCGTCCATGACCTGACCTCTCCCATCCGCGCGATTGTCGCTCGTCGCTCGGTGGTGCTCACGGCTGTCCTCTCGATCCTGTCGATGATCGGGTGGGCGGCTCGTCCGCTCGCCGCCCAGGATCTCTCCTGCGAGCGTGGGGACCGGGAAGTCCGCGCCCTGCGATTTGCGGGGAACCGGGAATTCCCCGCCACCGTTCTGGCGGGGACCGTGGTGACCACGCCGTCCTCCTTTGCCGGATTGCCGTTGGTCGGCGAGCGGCGTTGTCTGGATCCGGTGGAGTTTGCACGTGATGTGCAGCGACTCGAGACGCTCTACCGCCGCCGCGGATTCCCCGATGTCTCGGTCGATACATTGGTGCGCACGGTCAAGACTGGAGTGATCGATATCACCTTCTCGGTGAAAGAAGGTGAACCGATGCGCGTGTCGGCTTTCGCACTGCGGGGCATCGACAGTGATCCGGAGATCGGCGTGGCGGCGCGCGACTTTCCGATCAAGGTGGGCGGTGTCTTTGATCGCGGCGCACTCGAGGCGGGTCGCGACACGCTCGTACGCCGACTTCGCAACCTCGGCTGGCCCCAAGCCGAGGCACTCCTCGCGTACACCACCAAGACCGCGCAGCGCACGGCAGACATCGAAGTCACGGTGGTGCCCGGCGCCCGGGCCCGCATTGGTCGCATTGCACTGGACGTGGATACCACCAACGGACCGCGTCGGGTTTCCGAAGCCACGGTGCACCGCGCGCTCGCCCTGCGCACGGGAGACTGGTACTCGGCGCGGGCCATCATCGACGCGCAACGCAATCTCTACCAGACGGACGTCTTCCAGCGCGTCGACTTGCAACCCGACAGCCTGCAGCCACCCGGTGACACCATCGTGAACCTGACGGTGCGTCTCGTGGAGGGGGATCGATGGGCGGCGCGTGGCGGTTTGGGGTGGGCCACTCTCGACTGCTTCCGTGTGCAAGGTACGCTCACCGATCGGGACTTCCTGCCCATGGCGCAGCGTCTCGAGTTGTCGGCACGTGTGAGCAAGATCGGCATCGGTGCGCCGCTCGATGCGGCGCCGAACCTGTGCCAGAAGCAGGCACGCGAAGACCCATACAGTCGGACTCTGAACTACAACACGTCCATGACGCTGCGGCAGCCGGTGCGCGCCAACCAGGCCCGTGTCCCGTCGCTGACGGTGTTCAGCTCCACGTTGTCGGAGTATCGCGCCTACCTGCGCCGCACGCCCATCGGTGGCGTGGTGTCGGTCAACGATCCGTTCTCGCGTCAGTCGTCGCCACGCACGCCGAGCACGCTGTCGTATCAGTTGGAGCTTGGCCGCACGGAAGCAGAACCCGCATTTTTCTGCGCGGTGTTCAATGCCTGCGATGCGGAGCTGCGCAGCTTTCTGCAGCGGAACAACCGTCTGGCGGCATTGGAGTACGCGATCACGCGCGAGCGGATGAACGATCCGTTACGTCCGACGCAGGGCACGCTCATGCGGCTGACCCTGCGCCATGCCAGCACGCTCATCGGATCGGATCGCACGCAGCAGTTCAATCGCGCCATTGGTGACGCCTCGTGGTATCGCATGCTTGGCAGCGCCACGATCACGGCGCACTTCAAGGCCGGCATCGTGCAGGGCAGCGGCAGTGGAGCGGGTGTGGGCAGCTTCATTCCGCCGCAGGAACGGCTCTACGCCGGTGGCCCCACCACTGTGCGAGGCTTCCGGCAGAATGAGCTCGGTCCCGCCGTGTACATCGTCAGCGCGTTCGAGGAAGTCACCGAAAACGGGCAGACGTACTATCGCGCGAGTGGGGCAACACAAACCGAACGCGTGGTGCCCACCGGAGGGAATACGCTGCTGGTGGGCAATCTCGAGGCGCAGTGGCCCAGCCCGATCGCGCCGCGTCTGTTGCAGCTCGCTGCGTTCGCCGATGCCGGTCGGCTGTGGAATCGTGGTGGGACGGCGGGAGGCGGCACGCTCAAGGCAGACGGACCAATCGTGAAAATCACGCCAGGCGCTGGCGTCCGTATTGCGTCGCCGTTCGGCGCCATTCGCATCGACTTTGGCTACAACCCGTACGACCTGCCGATTGGCGCAGCGTACTTCAATGCGCGGCCACAAGCGGGTGTTGCGCCGCTGTACTGCGTGAGCCCCGGCAATCGCCTGCGGGTGAGTGCACCGGTAGTGCCAGATGGGCCGGCTGTGCAGGAATCGGGTGCCTGTCCGGCATCTTTCCGTCCGGTGCGGCGCTCCGGCCTGCTCGGGCGCCTGAATCCGAGCATCTGGATCGGGCAGGCGTTCTGATGACGCCACGCCGGCGTACGATCGTTCTGGGTACGGCCACCGTGCTGCTCACGCTGCTGGTGGCGGTGATCGGTGGCATCGTGGCCCTCACCCAGACGGATCGTGGTCGCGCGATGATCCTGCGCGCGGTGCTGCCGGCCGCACGCGCCGCCATTCCGGGCCAGCTGTATGTGGGCAAGGTCGGAGGCACGTTGTTCACCGACATCACGATCGACTCGATCGATCTGCGTGCACCAGACGGCACACCGTTCATCAGCACGGGGCCGATTCGCGCGACGTACGACCCGCGCGACCTGCTCGACCTGCGCATCATCGTGAAGTCGCTCGAAGTCAATCGCCCGCAGGTGACGCTGGTCGACTACGGCGACGACGACTGGAACTGGAAGCGCGCCCTGCGCAAGCGCGCGCCGCGTCCGTCGGTGAATGCCAGCCGGTTGGGCCGCATCATCATGGTCGACACGGCCACGATCAACGAACTCTCGTTCGTGGCCAAGCTGCCGTGGCAGTTGTCCGACACGCTGCGGGGCGCTCAGCGCGACAGTGCCCTCGCGTACAACCTCACGCGGCTCGACATGGACGTGCTGCACGAGGATGATCGCTATGTGCGCGTCTACCGCTTCCAGCGCGGCAATGTGGCGCTGGGCCGTTCGCGAATCGCCGATCCCGACAGCGCTGGTCTGCGCTTCGCCGTGAGGCGCCTCGATGTGATGTGGGACTATCCACCGATCTGGTTCAAGGACCTGCGCGGTGATGTGCGCAAGGTGGCGGATACGCTGTGGGTGGACAGTGCGAAGTTCGCGCTGCCGGGCTCCGTGGCACATGGCGGTGCCAAGGTGGTGTGGGGCAGCGATCTGCCGGTCCGCTACGATGTCGGTTTGCAGCTCGACACGGTGTCCATGACCGACATCGCGTGGCTGGACGAGACCGTCCCCCACACGGGCGGTGGTCGCGCACATCTCACCATCCGCAACGATCCGCGCAATCTCGCGATCATCGAGTACATCATCCGCGGCATGGACGCGAGCTCGCTGCGCTCACGCATTCGCGGCGACATGACCTGGGGTGTGGGCGGGCCCGTGGTGCGACTCACCAACGTCAACCTCGACATGCAGCCGGCACACACCGACCTGCTGCAGTGGATGAACGGCGAGCCATTCCCGTATGACTGGAAAGGCAAACTCACCGGACGGCTGACAGCGCGCGGTGGGTACGTGAACGACTGGACACTCGACGAGGCCACGGTGGCCTTTGCCGATGAACACGTGCCGGGCGCCGTCTCGCGAGGACGCGCCACTGGCAAACTCAATATTCTGGCGCCCGCTGAAGCCATCCTGCACGGGGTGGACCTGACGATTGATACGCTCGACTTCCGCACGCCGCGTTTCGTGAACCCGATGTTCGCGGAACTCAACGGCATTGCCCGCGGGAAGGTGCGTCTCGATTCGCTGTGGTACGACGCCGCGTTCACCGATGCCGACATCGAACTGATTGATGGCCCCGGCCAGTCATCGCGGTTCACGGGACGCGGACGGTATACGCTGGTGCCTGAAGGCACGTGGTTCGATGTGGACCTGCAGGCGCTGCCGCTGTCCTATACCACGATGTCCCGCTCGTATCCCAACCTGCCGCTGCGTGGCTCAGCGGTGGGGCGTATCACGGCGCGCGGCATGGCCGACAAGTTCGAGGTGCAGGCCACGCTGGCGGGTGAAGGTGGTGAACTCGCGTTCACCGGACTTGCCGATGCCCTCGATCCCACCATCGGCGCGTTCGGCTCCTGGCGCCTGCGCGGAGCCAACCTGCAGTCGCTCTTCGGAGACACCCGCTATCCCGTCACCACGCTGTCCATGGCGGGCACGGTGCACATGGAAGGCGAAGTATTGTCCACGATGCGCGGGCCGCTCAGCGCGACGCTCGACCAATTTTCGCGCGTGGCCGATGCCCGTGTGTTTGGTGGCACGGCTGCGTTCAGGTTCGACTCGGGTCATGTCTTCATCGATACGCTTGCTGTAGAAAGCTCCGCGTTGCGTCTCACGGCGCGCGGTGGTCTGGGCCTCGAGCAATCCCGCCGCGACTCGGTGCACTTCACGGTGCACATCGACTCACTGGGTGGTCTCAGGCCGTGGCTGTCTCCGCCAGGCACCGACAGCACGCGCGCATTCATTCTGCCTGCCGACACCCTGCGCGGCACGGCCGAGCTGACGGGAAGTTTGTTCGGGTCGATCGACACGCTCGATACCCGCGGACTTGATGTCGACCTGCGCGCCGACATACGGGGATTGGTGGTGGCGACCTCGCGCGCGCGCCGCGCCGATCTCGATGCCCGGGTGGAAGACGTACTGCGTGCAGCCAACGGCATCGTGAACTTCTCGGCCGACTCGGCCTACGTGGCCGGTATCGATGTGGCGGCCGCCACCGCGCGATCCACGCTGCGTGGAGGATTGGCCGATCGGTTCTCGCTCGCCATGCGCACACCGTCGGAATCGCGAGTGATGATCGGTGGTGGTGTCTCCCGCACCGGCGATTCCACGCATGTGCGACTCGACACCCTCACCTTACGCGTCGACAGCGGCTTCGTGCGCCCGCGTGGCTTCTCACTGGTCACGCCTGCGGCCTTGCGCCTCATGCCCGGTGGGCTCGGCGCGCTCGATTCGCTCGTGCTCCAGCACACGGATACCGGACGCATTGCACTCCGTGGCGAGATTGCGGCCGGCGGTGTGGTGCAGGGCACTGTGCACGCCGATCGGGTGCCCCTCGGTGACTTTGGTCGTCTGCTGCGCACGAACGCCATCACACGCGGTACCGCCGACATGGACCTGGCGGTGAGTGGTACGCGGGAGCGTCCGCTCATTGACGGTACGGTGAGTCTGCGAGATGCGGTGGCTGGGCGGGTACGCCTTGGCGATCTCAGCGCGCGGGCACACTACGACTCTTTGCGACTCGTCCTCTCAGGTGCCTTGCGCGTGGACGGCACGCCCACGCTGCAGGCCATGGCCTCGTTGCCGCTCGACCTTGCACTGGTGTCGAGTCGCCGTCGCCGACTCGATGAGCCGCTCTCGGGCCGCATTGTGAGCGAACGAACCAACCTCGCACTTCTCGAGTCGCTGTTCCCCGACGTCACGCACGCCGCGGGCACACTCGAGACCGATGTGCAGCTCACCGGCACCTGGGAACGCCCCCGTCTGCGCGGTCAGCTGCGCGTGGACAGCGCCGCGCTCACGCTTGCCAATCTTGGCATCCGTCTCGAGCAGGCGAATGCCGACATCGGACTCGCGGGCGACAGCGTGATAATCCGTCGTTTCGGCGCCCGCAGCGGAACGGCGAACGATTCGCTCGGTGTGTCGGGGCTCATTGGCATCACCGAGATTGCACGCCCATCGTTTGAACTGCGACTGGCGGCCAACAACTTCCTGGCCATCGACAAGCCACGCTTCGCGTCGCTCACGGTGTCCACGCCCATGCCCATCACGTTGTCGGGCAGCAGCGATGCGCCTCGCGTGCAGGGTGCCGTACGCATCGATCGCGGACGCATTTACATCAGTCAGCTCGCACAACGGCGCGCGCTCGACCTCAACGACAATTTCGATCTCATCGACACCACGCGCTT
>NZ_DASWXE010000151.1:0-8368 GCF_036405635.1 Gemmatimonas sp.
GAGACGCCGAGTGCAAAGGGGTCGTCGGCGAAGCGGGGGCGCGAGGTGACGCGCCAGATGTTGGGGACGACGGCGCACAGGGCGGCGTAGCGCGTCAGATCGGCGAGGAAAAGTCGGCGTTCCATGCCTCCTATGCTACGCCTGGCGCGTCAAAGCGCGAGCAATGTGATGGGCGCGTTGCGGAGGTGGTACGCGGAGGCGCGTGATACGGGTTCTGGAATGCGCATGTCTGAATGCCCGAATGCGCCAGCGGACCTGGGTGGTCGGCTGGCGCATTCGGGCACATCGAGGCGCGGTGTGTATCAGGCGAGCAGGGCGTCGACCGTGGCGTGCAGGGCGGCAAACCCGGTGAAGCTCTGGACATGCTTTGAGCACAGCACGGGCGAGAGGTCGGCGGTCGGCCAATCGAGTGGTGTGCCATCCGGTTTGGCCACGAAGAGCCAGACCGAGCGCGTCTGAGGTGAGAGGTAGAGTCGCACCTGTACACGCCGCGGCATCAGGTCGCAGTGGTACGTGAACGTGAAGGTCTCGTCGAGGCGGCCTGTGGCAACGCCGCGCTGGAAGCGCCCATGGAACTCGGGCGCGTTCGCACTGGGAGCGACTTCGCGAAAAAAGTGCTGTCCGATGGGTCGCAGGGCATGGCCGGCATTCTCGGCTTCCGCGCGATTGTACGAAACGACGAACCCTTCGGGATCCAATTGGATCACGCCGTAGGGAATGGAATCCAGTTCCTCATCATTCAGGCGATTGAGGAACGGGGCCAGCATCCGGGTTGTGGTATCGAGAGGCATTGGACTGCGATAACGGGCGCGAGCGGCCCCCACCGACATCGGCGGCAACCACGCTCGTTCAATTCATATGATCGGAATGGTTGAGTAAGACTTGAGGCCAATTCCCTGTCAGTTTTGTGTTGCGGGAGGAACAGGGTGTCACGAGTTGAGGGACGGGCGAAGGGCGTGACTTTAGAAGCGGGGACTGCGGGGGCTGGGACTACGGAAGCTGGTGGGACGGGAGCTGGAGAAACGGGAGCTGGAACTACGGCTTCCAACGGGGCTGGAACTACGGGGCTGGAACTACGGGTTCCAGCGGGGGCTGGAGAAACGGGTATGAGCGCGTAGATCGGGTTACCGCGCGCGGGCCTGGACCATGCATCGTCGCGCATGGCCGATCTCCGAAATCTCCGAGTCCTCGCCGCCGCGCACGATCTCTGCGCCGCGATTCACGACGCAGCGTCCCACATCCGCGTAGGCAAAGTGCCCGGGCTGCGTGCGCAGTTGCTCGCCGCCGCTGATGCGATCCCCGCGAACATCGCCGAGGCGGCGGGGCTGAGCTCCGATCAGCAGTTCGCGCGTGGCATCAGCATCGCGCTGGGCTCTGCGAACGAGGTGGGCGCGCATCTACGCGTGGCCCGCGCGTCCGGCGCGCTCGACGTGCACACCGCGCGCCGCTGTCAGGCGAAACGCGCGGTGGTGTGTCAGATGATGGAGCGCTTGCTCCGCGCCATCCGCTCGAGAATCGCGAGAGCCGACCCGTAGTTCCAGCTCCCGTTCCCCCAGCTTCCGTAGGTCCAGCTCCCGTAGGTCCAGCTTCCGTTGTTCCAGCCCCCGCAGTCCCCGCTTTTACTTCCCGCCTCTCCGTGCCAACGACCGGTAGTACTCCTCCACCAACGCCCGGTACTCCCCCGGCACCGCCGCTCGCGCCCCTGCCGCCGGCCGGCCGTCGCTCCCCAGCCCCGCCGCTCGCAGCGCCGCAAACTCGAAGTCCTTGAGCCGCTCCAGCATCGCTGTCTGCAGCGCCTCGAGCCCCTTCGGATCGCCGAACGCCCGACTGTTCTCCAGGCGGCGCAGCCCCTCGATCGCCCGGTCCAGATCCCGCGTGTCGATCCCCTGAGCCGCCGCCTCGCGACGCAGTCCTTCCGCGTTCTCTCGGCGCAACCGGAACTCACGCGCGAACTGATTGGCATCGCCTGCCATCTGTCCGCTCATCGGCGATCCGCCCGGCGCCATCTGGCCCACCTGAGAACTCGGGGACCCGCCCATCCGCGGCGCACCCGCGTTTGAGCCATTCGGTGCCCCGCCTCCTTGCTGGCCCTGCTGCCCTTGCTGCCCTTGCTGCCCTTGCTGCCCCTGCTGCCCCTGCTGCCCCTGCTGACCCTGCTGACCCTGCCGGTCCGCAATGCGCTCGCGCAGCGACTCCAGCCCCCGCACCAGGTCGCGCGTTGCCTCCAGCGTGCGCTCCTGCTGGCGCGCTGCCGACTCTCCCTGCAGCGATCCCGACGCCGCACGCAGCTGCTCGCTCACGTCGCGCAGGTTGTCGGCGATCTGCGCCTCGAAGGCCGACGCGTATTCCTCCGATCCACCGCGTGCGACCTGCTTCGAGAATTCGATCTTGTCCGACAGACGCGTATCGCGAATGGTCTCCGCTGCCTCGGCCACCTTGCCCGCTGCCTTGGGCTGGTCACGACGGGAGTCGCGTGCTAGCCGATCGGCATCGGTCTCCAGCCGACGCACGTCGCGATTGAGATCATCCTTCTGCTGCGAGATCTGCCGCAGCTGTTCGGCACGCTGCTGCGGTGACGCCTGCTGCCCCTGCAACGCCTTCACACCCTGCGAGATTTCGCGCTGCCGGGCTTCGAGATCCTGCGCACGCTCGGCCAGCTGCTGCACGCCTCGCGATGATTCCGCCGATCGCGCCCCTTCGAGACCACGTGCCGCGCGCGTCAGTTCCTCGAGCGCTGCGCTCCCCTGCGCGTTCGATCCACTGGCTGCGCGACGCATGGCGTCTGCGGCCTGCTGCAGTTGCTGCGCGGCGTTCGCGAGCTCCGGGTTGTTCTGCTCACGCGACAACCGTTCGAGCCGACGGGCTTCTTCTTCCGCCTGACGCGCCAGCTCACGTTGCGCGCCGCTGTTGGTGTTACCGCCGTTCGGACGGTTGTTGTTCTGGCCTGCCGCGCCTTGCGCACCCGCCTGACCTGACGCTCCAGAGGCGCCGCCACTCGAGCCGCTCGCACCGCCATTCTCCTGCGCCAAACGCTGGCGCATCTGTTCGGCCATGCGCTGCATACGCTCATTCTCCTGCTGCTGGCGCTGCGCCATCTGCTTGAGGCGCTCCAGCGTCTCATCCACCTGCTGCTGCGGCTCACTCGCCGCGCTGCCCTGCTGAACCGTCTCGTACTGATTGCGCTGCTTGTCGGTCTGCAGTTCGAAGAGGTCGGCGAGGTCTTCAGCGCGCTGCTGTCCACCACCACCACCTCCTCCTCCTCCCCCACCGCCGCCACCCATCTGCACCTGCACATCGCGATAGATCGCCTCGGCGCGTTGCAGGCGCTGCAAGGCGCGCTGCTCGGGCGGCATCGCATCACCACCGCGCGCACGACCCAGCTGTTCCTCGGCCGCCTTGAGTTCCACCGTGGCCTGCTGCAGCTCCGCCCGAATCTTGAAGAAGTTCGTGTCGCCCTGCGCCACACCACGCTCGGTCAGCCGCTTCACCAGCTCCGTGACATCGGTGCGCAGGCGTCCTTCGGCAATGGCAAGCGTTGCCATGTCTTCGCGACGCTTCTTGTCCGTGCTCGTGGCGCTGTCACGCATCCAGTTGAATGTGGCCGACACGATTTCCTTCTGCCGTGCCATGAAGCCGTCGGGTGAATCCTGCCCGCCGCCACCTCCACCACCACCGCCTCCCTGAGGACGTTCGTCGCCCTGACGGTAGTCCTTGCCGAATGGACGCACCTCGAGGAAGTACACGTCACTGGTGCCCACATGACCGCCACCGTCTTTGGCCACGGCGTGATACGCCACCAGGTCGCCAGGCTGCAGTGACATCTCTTCGAGGAACAGCGTGTGCGCACCCTGCGCATCGCGCGGCCGGCGCGCCGTGCTGTCCGTGATCTTCTTCACCTGCTCGGGGCCGCCGTTCACGCGGTAGCGCAGCTCCATCGACACCACACCCAGGTCGTCGGAAGCCCGCACCGCCACGGTCACTTCATCGGTATTGGACACCTTGGTGTCTCGACCCGGATCTTCGATGCGCACCATCGGCGCACGATCGGGGATCGCGTCCACCACATACTCCACCGAACCCGCCACGGTCTGGCCGTCGGATGTGATCAAGTCCACGTGATAGAAGCCGCTGCGTGTCACGCGGAAGCTGCCGCTCACCGTGCTGTCACCCTGCGGCACCAACGCCACCGACGTTCCGTCGTCGAACCGCAGCGTGCCGCCCTTCACCGTGCGTGTGACCTTCGCGTGCACGGTGACCGTCGTGCCCACCACCGCCGCCACGTCACCACCATCGTCCACATGCTCGGTGGGCAGGCCGCTGTACGCGGGGAACTTGAGGTCGAGGGACACCTGCGACACCGCCGGCAGGTTGTTCACCGTGAGGCGATAGACCGGCGAGCGCACGTCCGCGCTTTCCACGTAGTACTCAGTGGGCGTGACGATGTCGAACAGCCGCGAACGGAACTGCGACGTGTCGGCGTCGGGGGCCATGGGCAGGCGCTGCCACTCGCCACCCGTGGTACCACCGCTGTCGGTGCGGAACACGATCTCCGCGCCGCTCGCCGCAAAACCCACCAGCTCCGCTCGCACCTCAATCGCCCCGCCGCGCGGGACGGCCACCGAACCCGGTTCCACGGCCACGCGCCGTTCCGGCGTCGCGGCCTGCGCAGTACCAAACGGCACGAACAGCAGGCGCGCGCCATCACGCACCGACTGCGGTCCAAAGAACAACGCCACCGCGGCCACCGCACCCACCACACCAATCGCCTGACCCGCACGTGTCATGCGCTCGCGCTCCAGCGACGCGCCACGATGCAGCGGCGCGATCGCCGATGCGGCGCGCGACATCACACGCGCCGACAGCGACTGCGACATGCGCTGGCTTTCGGGGACATGTGCTTCCTGCACGGCCGCCAGCAGCGTCTGCCGCAACGATGGCGCACGTTCTTCCACGTAGAGCGCAAATCGTTCGTCGCTCGCCCGGCGCATCAACGGCAACACGAGTCCGCGCACGATCGCCACCACGATCAGGCCATAGCCAACGAGGCGGGCCGTCCACAGGGCGCGCCCATCGCCACCAAGCCACGTGGTGATGGCCCATGCTGCGCCCACCGCCAGCACAATGGCTACACCGATCCAGACGACCGATTCGAGAAGCACGCGCTGGCGCCATTGACGGCGCAGCGTGCCGAGTGCGGTGAGCAGCTGACGATCGGGACTCATCGTGGCTCCTTCAACAGGGGCGAACCCGTGAACTTCACTTGCCAGCCGGCGTCGATCCGCCGGCCGAGCTGTTTGACGTTGTGCCGGCAACCACGCGGCGCGCCATGCCCCGGCGTCCACGTGTCCCAAGAATCGTCTCGGCGAGCAACAGCAGCGCCGCGACAATGAGCAGCACCCGCCAGGGGTTCTGGCGGCGTTCCATCTCTTCGACTGTCATCGGGGCGTCGGTGTTAGCGGACGCGGCCGACTCGGCCGTGGACGTGGTGCGCACCCCGAGCAGCAGCTCGGTGGTGTCCATCGGTGTGAGTTCGGACTCACTGAACGGCACGTTCACGGCCAGTACGCCGCCGGGTTCGCCGGACGCGCGTTCGGAATAGGCCGTATAGAGACCGGCGTCGGGCAATGCCACCGCTGCGCCGGCCGAGTCGGCCTGCGGGCGGGTAAGCGCGCCAGTTGGCCCCGTGACCACCGGGTTCTTGAGGGCGGTGGGCAGGGACCAGCTTTCGCCCGTGCTCAGCCACAGTGGGGCGGCATCGCGGCCAGACGTGTGCAGCACGAGCTGTCGCACGAAGGGCAGGTAGGCCGGCTGCAGCGGGAAATCGCCATACTGATTGTCGAGCGGCACCGTGAGCGTCATCGCGCGGCCGTTGCCCATGCGCTGCTCGAGCACGGCCGGCACGCCGTCGTCGAATCGCGCCAGGATGTCCGCGGTGGGTGATGCATCACCACGCGGATAGCGCCAGGCGCGCACGGCGGTGAGCGCGTCCTTGGCCTCGCGGAATGGCGTGAACAACGCATGCTCGGCACGCACATCGCGCAGGGTGCCGCCGCGATCGCTCACACGGTCAGCAAGGCCGCTGAAGGTGATGCCCGCATATGGCGGCATGGCAGACCGCCGAGCCGCCAGCCGACGTCCCGCAGCCAGCACGATCCCGCCGCCGTCATTCACCCAGGTGTTGAGCGCCGCGGACGCATCCGGTGCGAAGTCCCAGAACAACACAACACCTGTTCGGGCCAGCGCGGCCGCGTTGGACGGTGCGCTGGTGAGACGTTCCACCTGGATCTGAGGTGCCCGGCCGATGCCCAGCGCCTGTTGCAGGTACAGCGTCTCAGAAGCACTCATGTCTGCGGGGGCAACCAGTGCCACCCGCAACACGTCGTCGCGCGGCACCACCGCCACCAGTGTGTCATCCGCAACGAGAGAATCGGGGGGCAGCGCCACCCGCACGGCCACCGCACCATCGGGTGCTGGCACGGGGGTGAAAGTGATCACCGTCTCGCCGTCGCGGGTAAGCGAGGTCGATGCGGTGGTGGCTTCACGGCCATTCACGGTGAGCGATGCGGTCACCTGGCGCGCTGCGGGGAGTGCATGGTTTTGCACCCGCGCCTTGACGGCCAGCAGCGTGCGATCGCCTTCGCGCACACGCCGCGCATCCAGCGAGCGCAGGCTGCTGTTCACCCACGAGGCCCCGCCCACACCAATACCACGCACCTGTACGCCTGACGGAAACTCCACCCCGGCGATGCCCGACGCGCTGGCCCGCTGCAGGTCGGAAATCACGATCACTTCTGCGGCCGCGAATGGCGCGTCGAGCAACAGCTGGCGCGCTGTGCGCAGCGCCGGTGCGAGTCGTGTGCCGCGACGCATCGGCTCCACCGCACCCAGGCTGCCCTTCACGGCAGCGCGGTCATCAGTGAGACGCTGCACCACTTCGGCGGCATCGTCGTAGGCCACCAGTGCCACACGGTCCTTGCCTTCCAGTCGATCAATGACGGCCCGCGCCGAATCCAGTGCGCGGGGCCAGACACCGGTGTAGCCCATGCTCATGGACCGGTCGAGCAGAATGACGACGGCCTTCGTGCGGTTGTCGGAGCTGATCACGCGCTGGTCCTTGAGCACCGGGCGCGCGAAGGCGAACACGAGCAACGCGAGCGCGAGCAGTCGCAGCAACAGCATCGGCCAGTCAGTGATCCGCTGTCGGCTTTCGGTGCGAATGGGCAACTGCTCCAGGAACATCAGCGACGGAAACCGCATGGGCCGGTCGCGGTCGCGATGCCTGAGGTGCAGCAGGATGGGCACGGCCAGCGCTGCGAGCGCTGCCAGGAATGCCGGTACGAGAAATCCGAGTCCCATGATTGAGCCTTCTCCTCAGCGGACCCGGCCGCGCGTCAGGCGCGCGTCGAGATAGGCGTGCAGCGCGCGGTCCAGCGGCTCGTTGGTCAGCAGGCGCACATAGTCGGCGCCGGCCGCCGTGAGCCGCGACTGCAGCGCGGCGTGATGTTCGCGAATGAGCGTCTGATACTTGCTGCGCAGGTCGTCCGGCTTGAGTGGCAGCAGGGCGCCGCTCTCCATGTCCTCGAATGTCGTGTCGGCATCACCCGGCAGATCACGCTCGGCCACATCCACCAGGTGAAAGACGATGACATCGTTGCCGTTCATGCGCAGTGCATCCACCGCACGCCCCAATGCATCGGGACGCTCGTAGCAATCGGTGATGAGCACCAGAATGCCCGCGCGCGACGACAACAGTCCCACGCGCTCCACACTGTGCACCAACCGGCTCGGTCCCTTGGGGGACGTGGCGGCGAGCGTGTGCAGCATACGCTGCAGGTGCCGTACCGAAGGCGGAATGACTTCTTCGAGGTCCTGCGTGAAGGTGGCCAGTCCCACACGGTCACCTTGCGACTGCGACAACCAGGCCAGCGACGCCGCCAGCATGCGCCCATACGCGAACTTGGTGACCGAGCCGCTGCCGTAGTCCATGGACCCCGAGCTGTCGAGCGCGAACAGCGCGCCCGCATTCGTATCGGCGTCGTACTCCTTGATGTAGAACCGGTCCGTGCGTCCGTACACACGCCAGTCGATGCGCCGCAGGTCGTCGCCGGGCTGGTAGCTGCGATGTTCCGCAAAATCCAGCGACGATCCCTTGCGCAGCGATCGGTGCTGGCCATGCATGAATCCGTCCACGACCGTGCGCGCCAGGAGCGCGAGATCGGAGATCTTCGCGAGCAGCGACGGGTCGAGAAAGGCGGCGGGAGCGACGGGCACGTGGCGACCGTTACAGGGAAGACTTGGGCAACGGCACGCTCTCGATGAGACGCGCCACGAGCTGGTCGGTGGTCACCTTCTCCGACTGCGCCTGGAA
>NZ_DASWXE010000152.1:0-7758 GCF_036405635.1 Gemmatimonas sp.
TCGATGCGCGACCACATGGCGACACGCGTGGCCGGATCGCAGCGCCGCCAGAGCAGATCCGTCCACGACGGATCGTCGTGGACGATGGAAGAGTTGTAGAGCGCCTGGGTGTCGAACGGATCGGCGCCGGACGCGATGAACAGCTCCACCAGCTCCGCGGACTGGGTGTGGCAAGGCTTGGCACCTTCCCCCAATCCAATGGCGCCTGTGATGAGCGTGAACGCGTTGCCCCACCCATCGTCGAAACGGAAATGCGGGTCCGCACCAGCATCGAGCAGCAAACGCGCGATGTCCACGGCGCGCTGTTCATCGAGGCGGCCGTAGGCGACGTAGGCGAGGGCGGTCCACTGCAGAGTGCCACCCGTTTGCACCGCTGCCGCGCGATCCTGCGCGAGCATGTGGCGCACGCGGTCGATATCGCCACAGATGGCGGCCGTGAAAATGCTGTCGCTCGCCACCGCGGCGTGACGCGCGACGATACTGCGGGCGAGTGCCCTGTCGCCATCCCAGCCATGGCGCAGCACCGCGTCCACGTGTTCGGTGAAGGTGGCACCTTCAAGCACCACCGCTTCGAGTGCGCCAAGCAGTGCGCGCCAATCCACCTGGCCGTACTCCCGTGCGAGCGCATGCAGTACATCGCGCAGGGTCGGCTGTTCGGGCGCGGCAGACCACGCCGCACGCAATCGTTCGTGGGCTTCGCGATCACCCTGACGAAGGGCCTGCAACCAGCGACGGGCTTCCTGCTTGAGGAGCTGCGGCTTACTGCGGGCTGAGAACTGACGCGTCATGGAACACACTCCTTCCGGAACGGCCAGGCGTCCGCTTACGAATGGCCAGGAAGAAGGCTTCGCAAGAAGTGCACAGCGTCTGGGTGGGAGCCAGCTCCCTTGCCGCGGACAGGAGGCGCCCCAGTGGCGCGCTGCGGGCAATGTCGCTGCACGGGAATGTGAGCGTCAAGACCAGTCAGTACCGGGTCAACAACGCCGCAACCATCAGCGCACACAGCACCACCGCGTTCGCCTTGGGTTGCCAGTATTCGATGAACCCCATGGCGATGGCCAGCCAGCCCAGCGCCACGACGAGGCCCATGATGAGCAGCCCCCGTTCGTTCATGACCGGCGCGGTGCAGGTCACGAGGTAGAGTGCCAGGGCACCGAAGGCGATGTGCCCCCACGCATAGGCACTGTGGAGACCGTAGTACAACGTCGTCTCCGGACTCGGCACGCGGGTGCGCCGGATGTACTGCGAGGCCACGTCGGCCATGAAGTGCAGCACACCACTCAATGCCATCCAACCGAATGCGGCGCGTACCAGATAGACATGCAGGCGGTCCATGGGTCCCCTAGGCGAAACGGATGTTGGTGAGTCGTTCCGATTCCTTCCATAGCCGGGCGGCGACCTCCACGTCGAGCGCCTGTTGCGGCACGCGCGCCAGTACAGGATGTCCGCGCGTTTCACCCAGTCGATTGGGGCCGTAGTAGTGCCCGCCCTGCGCCTCGGGCGCCGTGGCGGCGTAGAGCGATGGCAATGCGCCCTGTGCCGCCGGCTGAAACAGAAACCACAGGTACCTGCGCGCACGACCGGACGCGCTCGAAGCGCCCGCTCCATTGGGAATGAGATCGGTACGCGAAATGCCCGGATGCGCCGCCACACTGGTCACGCCCCACTGTGCGGCGGTACTGCGGCGTTGCAATTCGAAGGCAAATATCAGACAGGCCAGTTTCGATTGCGCGTAGGCCGTCATCGGATCGTACCGCCGTTCCGACTGCAGGTTGTCGAAATCGATTCGACCGTCGCGCGCAGCGACACTCGAGAGCGATATCACGCGCGCACCTCGCGCTTGTCGCAGCAGCGGCATGAGCGCAGCCGTCAGCGCGAAATGTCCGAGATAGTTGGTGCCGAACTGCAGTTCGTGCCCGTCCGACGTAACCTGACGCTCCGGCGGATTCATCACCGCCGCATTGTTGACCAGCAGATCGAGACCCGTGAACTGGTCGGTGAGACGATCACCAAACGCGGCGATGGATTTCAGGCTGACCAGATCGAGCGCCTCGAAGCGGACAGTGGCCGAAGGCACCCGGGCGCGCACCTGTGCCACCGCCTCTGCCCCTTTCGCCGCGTTGCGCCCGGCGATGACCACCAGCGCCTGCGCCCGCGCCAGCTCGACCGCCGTCTCCAACCCGATGCCACCGGTTCCGGTGACAATGGCGGTACGCCCGCGTTGGGATGGTATGTTGGAAGCGGTCCAGGCGGCCATCTCGTACCTCGTGAAGTTCCGGTATATTGCACTGAGTGCAGATATTATTGCACTCAGTGCATTCGCGCAAGAACCCCATGATCTCTCGTGATGCCGGGCGTGAGCCCGAAAAGGAAGGACTCCGTGAACGGAAGCAGCGGGAGACCCGCATCCGCATTGCGGAGAAGGGGCTCAAGCTCTTCCTGAAGCACGGCTATGATGCGGTCACGCTGGACGACATCGCCGAGGCGGCGGGCATCTCCCGGCGCACCTTCTTTTCGTACTTCAAGTCGAAGGAAGACGTCGTGCTCGTGTGGCAAACGGCGTCATGGACCACGATGCTCGCCGAGCTTCGGGCGGTCTCGCCGGACACTCCGCCGCTGGAAGCGGTGCGGGCGATGCTGGTGCGCAATGCGGCGCCGTATGAGTCGGCGCAGATGCGCACCATCGACAATCTCATGCGGTCGAACGACACCCTGATCGCGCGCAAATCGGCGCTGTATGTCGTGCACGAGCAACTGCTCTACGAGATGCTGTGCGAAGTGTGGCGACAACCGGAGCTGCGACCGACACTGCGCCTGGTGGCCATGATCTCGGTGGGCGTGATGCGTCTGTCCATCGAAACCTGGCGCGCGGAAGAGGGTGTGCGTTCCGCGGCGGAGGTACTCAACGAGACCTTTGCGAGAGCGCGTTCGGAAATGTCGCTGATGCTGTAGAGGCCCCTGCTGCGGCGCAGAATGTTCTGACTACAGTACCACGAGATGTTCGACGCGTGCAGCGGGCACCGCACTGCGGGGGATCGTGCGATCGAAGGTCACCAGGCGCCCACCATGCCGCACAGCCAACGCCAGCAGATAGACATCCGTCAGGTGTCGCGGACTGTGGACGCGCGCCAGATCAACAATGGTCGCATCAAGGATCGACACATCGTCGGGCCAGAACGCATGGGATGCATCCATCGTGGCGTCGCGCAGACGGTCACCAATCACCGTCGCGGGTCTGGCACCAGGATAGGACACCCCTGACATGATGCGCACGCATCCGTTCTGGGTGAGCGCACATGAAGCCCAACCCTGGTGGGCGTGCGCCGAGAACCATGCCATCGCCTCACCATGAGACACGTGGCTGGCATCGAGCAAAGCAATGAGGACGTTGACGTCCAGCAGGGCGCGCATTCAGCGGGTCCGAACTTCAGTATGCGTCGTCGTGTCGCAGCTCGTCGATCAACGCATTCGTGACCACGGTCTTTCCGGCAGGAAAGGGCCGGAAGCCATGGACGGACGGCGCTTCCGCCACTGCGGACACCCGCGGGCGAGCCGTCAGAGCCTGCCGTAGCAGTTCGGATACGACCTGCCCGGCCGTCTTGTCCTCCCGGCGGGCCCGCTCCTTGGCAGCCTCCAGCACGTCCTCATCGATATCGAGCGTGGTGCGCATACATCTGATGCTAGTGCATCAGAACCTCGGCCTCAAGCCCCCTGCCAATTCCGGTCACGGGGTGGACGGCTGCATGCGCACATCCAGGCGAACTGTCTCCGGACCACAATCTCCCCGGCGCACGCGTACAGCGTCACGCTGCCATTGCCGGTAGCCGGTATGGGACACCACCACGGCATACGCCCCTGAACGCCCCAACGCCACGTCGTACACCGTGTCGGGTCTTGGCATCTGCGAGATCTGCGCCGTGTCTGTATACGCCCCATCGCGGGCGATGGCGACCGCATTGGACAGGGCGGCATTGGTGACCGAATCCCTGATGTCGAGGGTGATCGCTGGACTGATGATCGCCAGACACACCGGGGATTCGGGAAGCAGACCACACCCACCCACGAACGGCAGCACCACGGCCAGCACCGACACCACACGACGCTCCACAGCAATCATCGACACACCTCCACAATGAAGTCCTACGAAGTCGCCGCGTCTCCCTTGGGCACCGCCGACTTCCGCGGATGCGCGACCGAATGCAGGTACAATGATTCCACCTTCTCGCGCGCCCAAGGGGTTTTGCGCAGGAACTTGAGCGACGACGTCACACTGGGGTCGTGCGTGAAGCAGCGAATGGTGATGCGCTCACCCAGACCGGCCCACCCGTAGCGTTCGGAGAGGTGCTCGACCATGGCCTTGAGGGTAACACCATGCAGGGGATCGGACTTGCGGGCAGACTCAGGCATTCGCGAGCGGTTGGGGAAATGGGGCTCCTGAACAGTAGTCGATGACCCCAGTTCGTCCCCGAAATTCGTCCCGTGCCTTCGTCCCGGTCTGGCAGCCTCCGGCAACTGTTCCACGCACCGCATTGGTGACTGCACCGGCGCGACGTGCGCCACACCACAGCGGAGCAGCTAGTGCCACCGCCCCGGATACGATATCGTCCAAGGGTTGCCTTCCCACGGCCCCAGATTCGTCGGCTATCCGACGAGGCCGGCATCCTTCCGGAGTGACCCCCATGATGGCCCGACGTTCGGTTTTTGCCTTTGCCGTTCTTTCCCTGCTGGCCGGCGCCTCGTCGCAGGCCGCCGCCCAGAGCGGCATGGCCGGTATGGACCATAGCATGCACAAGATGGGCCCCGAGATCGTGATCCCGAAGGGCGCGATCTATACGAAGGCCGACGTCGAGTTCATGCAGGGCATGATCGCCCACCACGCCCAGGCCATCGTGATGGCCAAGCTGGCCGAAGCGAACAGCACCAATCAGAATCTGCTCAAGCTGTCGCGGAAGATCGACCAGTCCCAGCTTCCCGAGATCGAGATCATGCAGGACTGGCTCCGTCGCCACAATCAGTTCGCGCCGGACACCTCGTCCTGGCACGGCATGGTGATGGACGGCATGCTCACGACGGCCGAGATCAAGGCGCTGGGCGAAGCCAAGGGCACGGATTTCGACCGCCTCTTTCTCGACGGCATGATCAAGCACCACGCCGGCGCCATCAAGATGGTCGACGAGCTCTTCAAGTCGCCGGGCGCAGGTCAGGAAGTGGATGCCAACGTCTTTGCCAACGATGTCGTTACTGCCCAGACGGCGGAAATCGGCATCATGCGGCGTCTGCTGGCCCAGCTCCCGCCGAAGTAACCAGGCAGCAAGGCAGGAAGTACGTAGTTGCAGGTGTACGGCTCCAAGGTTTTACCCCTCCTTCACCCCCGGAGTTTGACCCGATGCGCGTCATGCGTAGCGTGAACCTCCTTCTGGCGGCGCTCGTCGTTCCGACCGTTCTGGCGGCACAGACGTACCCATCCGGCAAGGACCCCCGCAGCACCCTCAAGCCCGGTCGCCACGATGCCGGCATTTCGACGAGCAACATGAAGCTCGTCTCCACGACGCCGAAGGCGGCCCAGTTCGATACGGTGCGTGGCCTGACGTTCGTGAACTCGGACATGGCGTTCGGTGGCAAGTACGTGTACCAGGCGAACTTCGCCGGCTTCACCATCCTCGACATCAGCAACCCGGCCAAGCCGGAAGTCGTCTCGGTGACGCGCTGCATCACGTCGCAGGGTGACCCGTCGATCTACGGCAACCTGCTGTTCATCTCGGCGGAAGGCGCGGGCAACCGCAACGATTGCGGCGACGGTGGTGTGCAGGATCCGAAGGATCACATGGCCGGCGTGCGCATCTTCGACGTGTCCAACCCGAAGGCGCCGAAGCTCGTGAAGAACGTGCAGACCTGTAAGGGCTCGCACACGCACACGATCGTGCCCAGCCCGACCGACAAGAAGACCATCTACATCTACGTGTCCGGCCAGCAGGCGGCGCGTCCGGAAACCGAACTTGCCGGCTGCAAGAACGGCAACGATCCGGCCGACGCGACCAACTCGCTGTACCAGCTCGACATCATCAAGGTGCCGCTCAATGCTCCCGAGCAGGCCAAGGTGATCCCGGGCGCGCGCATCTTCACCGGCCTCGATGGCGGCGGTGAGTGCAAGATCTACTGCGCGCCGAGCTCGGGCCGTCCGGCTGGTGCCGGCCGCCCGCAGCCGGCCGCGAACATGCCCGACGGTCCGCGCAACTGCCATGACGTGACCGCGTACCCGGCCATGAACCTGCTGCTGGCCTCGTGCACGACGCACTCGATCCTGGTCGACATCAAGAATCCGGAGAAGCCGTTCCGCATCGATGCGATCATGGACACGAACAACTTCCAGGGTCGCCACACCGCCGCGTTCAGCAACGACGGCCGGAAGCTGATCCAGACGGACGAGTGGGGCGGCGGCACGGGCCCGATGTGCCAGGCCTCCAGCATGATCGAGCTCGGTGGCAACACCATCCTCACGCTCGACGCGAAGAACAAGCAGACGCAGCGCGCCTACTTCAAGCTGCCTGCGGCGCAGTCGGCCGAAGAGAACTGCGTGGCGCACAACGGTGGCATCATCCCGGTGCCTGGTCGTGACCTGTATGTGCAGGGCTGGTACCAGGGCGGCGTGAACATCATGGACTTCACGGACGCCGACAAGGCGTTCGAGATCGGCCACTTCGATCGCGGCGCGATCAACCCGCCGCGTCCGGTGGACGTGCCGGCCGCTGCGGCGCCGGCTGGCCCGCCGGTGCGTGGCAACGGCAACACGATCGGTGGATCGTGGGGTGCGTACTACTGGAACGGCCACGTCTACTCGTCCGAAATGGACCGTGGCCTCGACATCCTCGAGCTCACGCCGAGCGACATGCTGTCGGCCAACGAAATCGCTGCGGCGAAGCTGGTGACGTACACCGAGTTCAACCCGCAGAGCCAGCCGAAGTACACCTGGCCCGCGGCGTTCGTGGTCGTGCGTTCGTACCTCGACCAGCTCGTGCGTGGCAACGGCCTCGATGCCACGCGGACCAAGGCCATCGACGCTGCCCTGACCGACGCCGAAGCCAAGACCGGCGCGGCGCGTGCGACGGCGCTCCGCACCCTGGCCACGCAGGTGGACAAGGATGCGGTGGGTGCGAAGGACAGCGCCCGCGTGAAGACGATGGCGTCTGAAATCCGTCGCCTGGCGGCCGCGAAGTAAGCGACTGCCGCACGGTGTAAAGTGGTGTGAAAAACGAAGGGCGTCCCGATGCGGGGCGCCCTTTGTCGTTGTATGCCGTCGCCTGTCGTTGTATATGGGTATCCCCCACTCCCCACCTCCATGCGATTTCTGATTGCCTCCCTCGCTGCGACGACGTTCGTCGCGCCGACGATCGCTGCCCCGGCACTCGGTGCCCAGCCCGCGTCGATCGTCTACCGCCTCGGCAAGGACACCAGCGCGGTGGAGCAGTACACGCGCACGGCCACGTCGCTCACCGGTGACATGGTTCAGCGCAACGGCCCGGCCATTGCGCGCTATCGCTACGCCATCACACTCGGCAAGGATGGCCGGCCCACCGCGGCCACGCTCACACGCCACAATCAGGACGGCAGCGCTGCGCCCGCTCCCAATACGTGGCGCTACACGGTGACCGCCGATTCCATCGTGCGCGAAACGGTGTTTGCCGACAGCACATCGCGGCGCGCCTTTGCGGCCAGGGGTGGATTCGTGAACTGGCCCACGTTCATCTATGGCCCCACGGA
>NZ_DASWXE010000153.1:0-3316 GCF_036405635.1 Gemmatimonas sp.
GACCGGAGGGTGATCGCGGAAGTCAGCGCGCCGGATTTCCTGCCCGGATCTGGTGGTCCCCCGCCTGCGCGGTGCGTCAGGTGGTGGTGAGTCCTCGGCGACGCCCAAGCGCTGTATTGACAGCCACTTCAGGTCTGAGTAAGCTACGAGTCTGTCCCGTTTTCCGCGGGAGCATTTTGCCGTAGTCATATCGCAGTTGTGTCGTAGTCATTTGGGGGTCCGGCGCACGCCGAGATCTCCACCAGTCCCATCACATGTACCTCGCAAGCGCGTACCCCGCGTTGAGGCGGGTTACCACGCACGGATCACGTTAGCATGAAGACCTACAGCGCGACCCCGAAGGATATCGACCGTCGGTGGTACGTCGTCGACGCGGAAGGAATGGTCCTGGGCCGGCTCGCGTCGGAAGTCGCGAAGATCATCCGCGGCAAGCACAAGCCCATGTACACGCCCCACATGGACACGGGTGACTTCGTCATCGTGATCAATGCGTCGAAGGTGCAGGTCACGGGACGCAAGGCGGAGCAGAAGACGTACTTCAGCCACACGGGCTACATGGGCCATGAGAAGCACACGCCTTTCGCGTCCGTGTTGGCGAAGCACCCGGAGCGGGTGATCGAGAAGGCGGTCTACGGCATGCTGCCGAAGACGGCCCTCGGACGCCAGGTGCTCCGTCGCAAGCTTCGCGTGTTCGCCGGTGCCGAGCATCCGCACATCGCGCAGAACCCGGCTGCGCTTACCTTCTCCTCGGCCGAGGCCAAGTAATGTCGGACCAGATTCAGGCTGTTGGCCGTCGCAAGGAAGCGGTGTGCCGTCTGTACCTCACGCCGGGCTCGGGCAAGTGGTCGGTGAACGGCCGCACGCTCGGTGATTACTTCCCGCGTCCGACGCTGGTGTCGGCCATCCAGCAGCCGTTCACGCTGACCGACACGCTCGGCCGTTTCGACGTGAAGGCCACCATCGATGGCGGCGGTGTTGCCGGCCAGGCCGGCGCGGTGCGCCTCGCCGTGGCCCGTGCCCTCGTCAAGATCGACGAGAGCAACAAGAAGAAGCTTCGCGAGTTCGGCCTGCTCACGCGCGATGCGCGTGAGGTCGAGCGTAAGAAGCCGGGCCGCGCTGGCGCCCGTAAGCGCTTCCAGTTCTCCAAGCGCTAAGACCCGTCTGGCCGGCACTGCGGTGCCGGCCAGATCTCCAGCATATCTCACACGTGGTCCGAGTCGGTGGCAGGTGCCAATCCTTCAAGGACGGTTGCCACCGACGGTGACGATCACGGACGATTCCCAACCCCACGTTTCATAATCATGTCGACTCCGTCACTCGAGCAGCTGCTCGCCGCGGGCGTTCACTTCGGGCACCAGACCCGTCGTTGGAACCCCAAGATGCGCCGGTTCATCTTCGCCGAGCGCAATGGCATTCACATCATCGACCTCCAGAAGACCCTCCGCCAGATCGAACTGGCGCAGAAGCTGGTCCGTGAGGTCGTCCTGCGTGGCGAGAACGTGCTGTTCGTCTGCACGAAGCGCCAGCTGGCCGCCATCGTGCGCGATGAAGCCGCGCGTTGCGGCGCTATGTTCGTCACCGAGCGCTGGCTCGGCGGCATGCTGACCAACTACCAGACGGTCAAGAAGCAGGTCAAGAAGCTCAAGGAGCTCGAGGCCGGCAGCGAAGACGGCAGCATGGCCAACTACACCAAGAAGGAACAGCTCCTCATGTCGCGTCAGCGCGAGAAGCTGTCCAAGTACCTGTCGGGCATCAAGACGATGAACCGCCTCCCGGGGCTGCTGTTCATCATCGACTCCAAGAAGGAGCGCATCGCGGTTTCCGAAGCCAACAAGCTCGGTGTGCCGATCGTCGCCATCGTGGATACGAATGCCGATCCCGACCTGATCACGGTGCCGATCGCCGGCAACGACGACGCGATCCGTTCGGTCGAGCTGATCGCCAAGGTGGTGGCCGACACGATCGACGAAGCGCGTCGCGAAGCGCCGGTGCGTTCGGTGGAAGAGGAGCAGGAGAGCTACACGTTCTCCAGCGATCGTGGCACGGAGCCGGCTGGCCGTGGTGATCGTGGTGGCCGTGGTGGCGATCGCGACAACCGTGGTGGTGGTGACCGCAACAGCGGTGGCAACGGTGGCGGTGACGGACGTCGCCCGCGTCGTCGTCGTGCGAAGCCGGAGGCCATTGCCGCCCGTCTCAAGCCCGGCACGGAAGGCCAGGGCGGTGACGAGAGCGCGCCGGCGGCCCCGAGCGCGGAATAACGAGACGGCCACGTCGGCCATTCCCGGGTTGGTCATCGTGAGGTGACCCGCTTCAGGATGTTGTAGTACGACGCCGCCGGCCTTTCCCGGCGGCGTTCGTGTAGTGGGGCACCCGCTGGGTCACCAGCGGCCCTTTCAGTCAGCAGATCGATCTTTTCAATAGACCCGCTTCACACAGGACTCCCCGATGAGCACCCCGATCACGGCCAAGGCCGTCGCTGAACTGCGCCAGCGCACTGGCGCCGGCATGATGGACTGCAAGAAGGCCCTCGAAGAGACGAACGGCGACATGGACGCGGCGGTGGAATACCTTCGCAAGAAGGGCATCGCCAAGGCCGAGAAGCGCTCCGATCGTTCGACGAGCGAAGGCATCGTCGGTGGTGAAGTGTTCAACGACGGCAAGTCGGCGGCCATCATCGAAGTCGCATGTGAAACCGACTTCGTGGCCCGCAATGAAGACTTCGGCAAGGTCGTGGCCTCGCTCGTTGCGCATCGCGTGCAGTCCACCGCCGGCGACATCGACGCGATGCTCGCCGAGCCGATGGTGTCGAGCCCGAGCGAGACGGTGGCAGAGTTCGTGAAGGGCGCGTCGGCGCGCACGGGTGAAGCGGTGAACGTCAAGCGCACCGCGCGCTTCGATGCGGGTGCCAATGGCCAGGTCGGCATGTACCGCCACCACAACGGCAAGCTCGCCACGATCGTGGAGATCACGGCGTCGTCACCGGAAGTGGCCTCGCACGAAGCCACGCGTGAACTGCTCAAGTACATCGCCGAGCACGTGGCGGCCTCGTCCCCGATGGCCGTGGATCGTGACGGCGTGTCGTCGGACAAGATCGACAGCGAGCGCCGCATCGCGGAAGAGCAGGCCCGTCAGGCCGGCAAGCCGGATGCGATGATCGAGAAGATCGCCACGGGCAAGGTGGAAGCGTTCCTCAAGGACGTGACGCTGCTGCCCCAGCCCTGGGTTCGTGACCCGGCGCTGACCATCAACCAGCTGGTGGCCGACTATGCGAAGAAGGCCGGCGGCACGATCACGGTCGACCGTTTCGCCCGCCTGC
>NZ_DASWXE010000154.1:0-5747 GCF_036405635.1 Gemmatimonas sp.
CTTCTCCAGAATCAACATCTTGAGCAGATCCGGCCCCAATCGATTGATCGACACCCGCCCACCAGTCGCATTGCGCAGCAAGATCACCCCAAGCTGGTGATCGCGGTCGAAGTACATCACCGCCTGATAGCCCGGCGTGCCACCACTGTGTCCCACCCAGGGGAAGTCACCGCGACGTTGCAGCATGAAGCCCAGGCCGTAGCCAAAGTCCTCCTCGGTGGACGTGGCGACCATGCCCACGTAGGCACTGTCCAGGCGCGCCCGCGGCAACACCGAGGCGGGACCATGCCCAAGCTGAAAGGACAGGAAGCGACCCAGGTCATCCACCGTGGTGAACAGACCACCATTCGGCACTCGATAGCCACGCCCCTGCCGCACTTCACGCATGGGAAGCGTCGAGTCGGCTCGACCATTCTCCACCACATACCCGGTGGCGAGATCACCGGCGATATCGGAGCTCAACGCGAAGTGTGACCGCGTCATGCCCAGCGGTGCGAGAATGCGCTGTTCCTGCCACGCGATGTACGGCATGCTCGCTGCACGACTCAACGCGGCGCCAAGAATGGCATAGCCGATATTGGAGTACTGAAAGTGCGTACCCGGCGAGGCGATGAACGCGGCGTTGGACAACGCGCGCTGCAACGTCGCCTCCCACTGCGCCGCTGCGCCGGTATCGAATGCCGCACCGTTGCGGACTTCGGCTGAAAGACCGCTGGTCATCGTGGCCAGTTGCCACAGCGTCACCGGTGACTCGGTCTTGCCGGCACCCGGGATCTGCGCAAACGTCGGATAGTGCCGCACCACCGGGTCGGACAACTTCACCCGTCCGCTCTGCGCCAACTGCATCAGCATCGTGGCTGTGAACATCTTCGTGATCGAGCCGATGCGGTACACCGTCTGCCGATTCGCCGGCTGCCGCGTGGCCATGTTCGCGAATCCGTAGCTGCCCGTCCACACCAACTGGTCACGCTGCACGATGCCAGCGGTGATGCTCCCGGTGCTGTCGCGGGCAAACTCCGCGGCGATCAGCGAGTCGACGTACTGCAATCCCGGTACGAGCGGCGCAGCGACGGTCTGCGCGGAAGCGGTCTGCGCAGAGACCTCCCATGCGCTCATCGACATGGCTCCGACAACCAAGCACGCAGCAGCACGGGAAGAAGACGGCGATCGCATCATGGTGATCCATTGGACGTGAAATGGCAGCCGGACACTCCTGCGTACGACAGGCTCACCTATCCAATGGTTGGCCACGCCCTTGTCCGGCGTATGGTGCGCGGTCATCGTGAAGTTCACCCCAACGTCTCTGTCACACTCGCGCCACCAGTGATCCCGCTCTCTCCCGCGCCATCGCCTGCCGACTGGCCCACCCGCTTCCCCACGCCATTCGACCGCGGCGCCGTGCATCCGCTGGCGCGGCGTGCGGCCGTGGAGCTCATGGAGACGCTCGAGGCGCATCACGCCGTGCCGTGGCGTCTGCACGAACCGGGCAACGGCAAGATGTTCGGGGTGCTCGTGGTAGCAGCGCCCAATGGGGATATCGGCTACCTGCGCGGCTTCTCCGGCATGATCGATGGGCAGTGGGAGATGAACGACTGGGTCCCCGGCACATTCGACAAGACGGCGCGCGACCTGGTGTGGATTCCCGGTGAAGCCGAGATGCTCGACTTCTCGGCGCGTCGTGCTGCATTGATCGCAAACATGCCAGGCACAGCGAATGCCGTTCGTGAACTCGACGAGACACGTACGGCCCGCTCCCGCACGCTCATGCGGCAGATCCAGGACAGCTACCACTTCACCAACGCGCTCGGTCACGTCCATTCGCTCCGCGACATCTTTGCGCCCGCCGAACCGCCTGCCGGTGCGGGCGATTGCGCGGCACCCAAGTTGCTCGCCCATGCTTATCGACTTGAGCTCACACCACTCGCACTGGCCGAGTTCTGGTGGGGCGCTCCGGCACCCACGGGCGATCGCCGGCAGGGTGTGTTTTACGCCGCCTGCCGCGGCAAGTGTATGCCCATCCTCACCCACATGCTCGGCGGATTGCCGGCCGACGAGCCACCACTCTACGGCTCGGCGGCACTGGCCGCCGATGAACCCAAGGTGGTGTACGAGGATGAGCACCTGCTGGTGGTGAACAAGCCCAGTGGCATGCTCACCGTGCCCGGTCGTGGCGCCACCATGCAGGACTGCGTGATGTCACGACTGCGCGCGCGCTATCCCGAAGCGACCGGACAGATGGTGGTGCATCGTCTCGACCTCGACACATCGGGACTGCTGCTGGCGGCGAAGGATCCCGCAGTAGCATCAGCGCTGCAGCGGTTGTTCTCGCTGCGTGAGATCGACAAACACTACGTGGCGTGGCTCGACGGCGATGTGACCGGTGATCACGGACATGTGCACCTGCCGCTGCGCATGGATATCGACGACCGTCCGCGCAACATCCACGACCCGGAGCACGGCAAGCCCGCGCACACGGAGTGGCAGGTGCTCGCGCGTGAGAACGGCCGCACCCGCGTGAAGTTCACACCGCACACGGGCCGCACACATCAACTGCGTGTGCATGCCGCGCACCCCGATGGCCTCGATGCGCCCATTGTTGGTGACCGACTCTACGGACGCACGGCACCGGATGAAGACGAGCGTTTGTTATTGCACGCCGAGCGATTGGCATTTGAGCATCCGGTGACGGGCGAGCAGGTGGTAGTGGAAACACCGGCTCCCTTTTGACCGGAACAACCGGCATCCCAAACCATTGACCATCGCGATTGTATTGTACAAGTTTATGTACAACAGGAGATCCGATGGACTCAATTACCTACAGTGCCGCCCGGGCCAAACTGGCCGATACGATGGACCGAGTCTGCGAGGACCACGAGCCGGTCATCATTACACGGGGCGGTGAGCAGGCAGTCGTGATGATGTCGCTGGACGACTATAAGGCGCTTGAAGAGACGTCCTATCTCCTGCGAAGCCCTCGCAATGCACAGCGTCTGCTGGAGAGCATTGCCGCACTCGAGTCCGGGAAGGGGAAGGCAAGGAAACTCGCCAAGTGAAGCTGGTGTTCTCTGAGCAGGCATGGGACGACTACCTGCATTGGCAAGAGACCGACAGGAAGGTGGTGCAGCGCATCAACGACCTGATCAAGGAGATCGGCCGCACGCCGTACTCCGGAAAAGGCAAGCCCGAGCCCCTCAAGCATGCATTGTCGGGCTACTGGTCACGTCGGGTCAATGAAGAGCATCGGATCGTGTACAAGATCGTCGATGGGGCACTGCTCATTGCCCAGTTGCGATATCACTACTGACGGCTTCCTGTTGCTGACCACCGCCGAATGGCAGTCACGCGCCCACGCCCACCTCACTCGTGTGCAGCGTTGGACCCTGCCCAATCGCGAGCGACGTTCACGCGGCGAAGCGCACCCGGTGTACGACTTCCTGTTCCAGTACTACACCCTCTCCGGTGGCCGCCTGGAAGCGTGGCATCCCAACCCGCATGAGCAGTTGGAAGACAGCCCCGAAGCGCGGGCGCGATTCAGCGGACGAGAGTATCGCGTCGTAGACGGCATGATTCGCCGTGACCCGAATGCGCTCAAGGATGCCGAGCGCAAGATGCTCGGACGGGTACTGCAAGTGCTCACTGCGACCCAGAGCCGCGCGCCCAACTTCGCCTGCTACGGCATGCACGAATGGGCCATGGTGTATGGTGGCCACGACATCCGTCACGCCGGTATTGCACCGCTCCGGCTCCCGCAGGCCGAGGTGGATGCGCTGGTGGAGAGTCGTCCGGTGGCGTGCAGTCACTTCGATGCGTTCCGGTTCTTTGCGCCCACCGCACAACCGATGAACCGCATCCCGTTGGCATGGGAGACGCGCTACTCTGCAGAGCAGCCTGGCTGCATCCATGCCAACATGGATCTGTATCGCTGGGCGTACACCGCCATGCCGTGGGTTGGCAGTGACCTGTTATGGGACTGCTTCGAGCTCGCGGCGGAGCTGCGAGTGCTCGACATGCAGGCCGGCCCATACGATCTCCGCGCGATGGGCTTCGATCCCGTGTGCATCGAAACGCCCGAAGGCCGAGACGAGTACCAGCGCCGGCAGCGTAGCTTGAGCGCCAGAGGCACCGAGCTGCGATCGCGGCTCATCGACACCATCGGTGCATTGTGCGCATCCCCGGCCGAAAGGAACCAGTGACAACAAACCCGGCCGATAGCCGAACCCCTGACAGCTCGGCGTCCCTCGCCGCCGCCGTTGCCTGCATCTGCTTCGGCGCGTCTGTCGTCGCCACGCGCTATGTCGTTCCGCAAACGACACCGGTGGTGCTGGCCTTCCTGCGCTATGTCATTGCGGGCATCTGCATGTTCGCGATGTTGCGTGGCCGCGCGCTGGAGCCGATGCCAAGACGCGACCGTGCACAGATTGCCCTGCTCGGCGCGCTGTTCTTCGGGCTCTTCCCCTGGAGCTTCAGCGGGTCACTGACCCATTTGCCGTCGGCGACCGTGGCGCTCATCGTCGCCACGAATCCGCTGGTGACGCTCGCACTCTCCGTGTTGCGCGGCACCGAGCGCCTGTCCGCGCGCATCGTCGTCGGACAACTGCTCGCACTCGCGGGCATCGTACTTGCCATTGATCCCGCGCATGCGGCCGCTACGCAGACATCATCGGGCACAAATCACTGGGTCGGCTACGTACTCGCGTTCACCACCGTGATCTGCGGTGCGGTCTACAATGTGTGGTCCCGGCCACTGCTGCTGCGATATCCGTCGGCCCAGGTCACGTCGTGGGCCATGGTGGCCGGTGTGCTATCGCTCGCCCCACTCGCGCTGCTGCAGGGACTTGGCGCACACACGCGCACTATCTCGTCCAACGGATGGCTGGCTGTGCTCTTTCTTGGCACGCTCGGTGGCGCGGTGGGGTTTGGTCTCTGGAGCTATGCACTCCGTCGATCCACACCCTCACGCGTAGCCGTCTTCCTCGCGCTCAATCCGATTTCGGCCATCGCGCTGGGCGTGTTCCTACTCGGCGAGCCGATCACGATGCGCCTCATCCTGGCGCTGGTGGCGGTGCTGGCCGGTATCAATCTCGCCGTACGAACGCCGGCGGTGACGGTCAGCGCTCCTGCTCGCGCTCCGGCGTCTTGAGCAGCCACAGCGGCGTGGGCATCACACGAATGGTGATGGGCACCTTCATCCACGCCACCTCGCCGTCGTAGGCCACCTTCATCTTGCGCCCGCTGAACGTCGACGCCGGCTGAATCACGAGCTCCTGACAGGGGAAGTGATCGACGCCATCGGCCTCACCCAACTGCCGCATCGCGCCGCGAAACATCAGCCCCATCATGCCCATGGAACCGATGGGCTTGAGAATCACGGCGGTCACATGAGCCGGCTGGCTCTGTGCTTCTTCGGCGTCGGCGAGACCCAGCTGTTCGAGCTGCAGATGATTGTTGCCCACGAACAGCGTGAGCGTGCGCAGGTCGCGCTGCTTCTCCTCCCACGCCACGCGCAAGCGAAGTGGCGACCGTGCACGCAACAGCGTGGCCATGCCCGCGCCCAGTGAGATGAGGCGACTGCGACCGAACCGTTCCTGCCAGCGTTCACGATCCTGCAACAGCTCCGGGTACACACCAAGACTGGCGTTCACCAGGAACAACTGATCGTTGATCGCCGACACCTGCACCGGCTCCGGTCGCCCGGCGAGCAGCCACGACAACGCCTCGTCGATCTCCGTGGGCGCGCCATGTTCACG
>NZ_DASWXE010000155.1:0-16892 GCF_036405635.1 Gemmatimonas sp.
CGACAGTTTCACTGCCGCCCTCATTCCCACCGCGCGCACCAATGTGTGGACGGTGGAACTCACGGCCACACGATTCAGCTACCAGTTGCGCCGCGAGGGCAGTGATCGGCGGTTTCGTGTGGACTTCGATCTCACGCGCCCCGTCGCACTGCCGCCTGCGCCGTGGGGAGCCGATACAAAAGGCCGCTGATCCGCGGCGCGGGGCGCATTGTCAACTACTGATGAGCAGGGAATGCTTCATCGTAGCCATGGTGCCGATGAGCCAGCTGACAGGTGCGGCCTGACGGGTGACCAGTGCGTGGAGATGATTCGCCACGCACCTTCCTCCTGACGATACACTTCTGTGCAGTTCCACACGCTCACGCTGTCGTTCGGTGCCACGGCGAATTCGAGCGGGCCATCATCGAACACGTAGCGCTGCAATTGTTCCGTCAATGATTCGCTCACGATCAGCTATTTCGCCCGCGCCAGAGATTCATCCAGCATCTTGATCAGCGCCTCACGATCGTAACTGAACTGGTGCCCGTAGTTGAGCTGCACCATCTCGTCCATGGCTTTG
This sequence comes from Gemmatimonas sp., assembly GCF_036405635.1. Lineage (GTDB taxonomy): Bacteria > Gemmatimonadota > Gemmatimonadetes > Gemmatimonadales > Gemmatimonadaceae > Gemmatimonas. Next base: position 560 of record NZ_DASWXE010000155.1, read on the forward strand.
CGGATGGTTGCCGTCGCCTGACCGGCCGCCGGCACCACCATGTAGCGCGGACGTGGCTGCGCCGACGTGAATGCGTGCAGCGCTGCCGACGCCACACTGTCCGGCTGCGGATACGAATCGTAGTTGCCCATCGCGCGCACGAAGTTCTGCATCGCTGCCTCGAATGGCGTGCCTTTGGCACGTTCCGCTGCTGCGACAGCCGCCGTCATCGTGTTGCGGCCGATGTCCGACCGGTAGTTGCCTGGCTCAATAAGACTCGATGTCACGCCCAAACCCGCCAGCTCGGCGCCCAGCGCATCGCCAAACGCCTCCACCGCGTGCTTGCTCATGGAATACACGCCAAGCATCGCGCCCGACAGAATGCCGGAGATGGAGGAGATGGTCACCACACGCCCCTTCGACTTGATCAGCAGCGGCGCCACGCCGCGCGTCACGCGCAACGGCCCCACCACATTTACATCGAGCACCCGGGTGAGCTCTTCGTCTTCCGTGGCGATGAGCGGACCACCCGTGGCCACGCCCGCATTGTTCACCAAGCCATGCAGCCCTCTTCCGTCAGCTTCGATCTGCTTCGCCACCGCGGCCACATCCGCCGTCGACGTCACGTCGAGCCGCACCCCGCGCATGTTCGGAATCTTCGACAAGGCGGCGATGTCATCCGCCTGGCGCGCGCCGGCATACACAAAGAAACCCTCCTTCGCGAGACGCTCGGCAATCACTCGGCCAATGCCGGAACTGGCGCCGGTCACCAGCACGGCACGTTGCGCCTGCGCGTGGAGATTCGACACGGCGACACACAGTAGTGCCGTCATCAATGAAAGTGGACGAAGCAGACGCATCGATGGAGGGATTGCAGGAGGAGGGACGCCGGTTACCAGCGCAACCGTCAGCGCCCTCGATTGTATCTGCCCGAATGAGCCTCCACCAGAGCGTCTCCAACACAACACAGCCCCGCCCAGCATGACAAATGTCTGGATATCCCCACATCTGCAAACCACGGATGGCTTCGCGCAAGTCGAAGCGGGTCGGAGCGTGTCCTTTCCTCAACCCCCGCCTTCAATGCGCCTGTACCAGCTGACCGTCGCTTTGACCCTGCTGCTTGCGACTCGTCCATCGCCCGCACAAGAGCCTGCCATCTCGATGGACGAACGCGTGCTCGGCCTGTCGCAGCTATGGCAGGAAGCGAATCGCTCTTTTGTCTTCAAGAATCGACTCAACTTTTCTCTCGATTCGGCCTATCGCATGGCTATTGGGCGGGTGATCGCGGCCCCCGATACTTACAGCTACTATCGCGAACTGCAGCGATTCGCCGCTTCATTGGGCGACGGACACACAGGCGTGAGCTTTCCGCCAGCGATGTCACAGACACGCACATACCCATGGTTGCTCACCGTGTGGGTGGACGGTCACCTCGTCATTCGCAATACCGGGCGCACGCTGGTGCGCGCCTTTCCGGTCGGCACCGAAATTCTCTCCATCGATGGCCGGTCTGTTGGGGAGTATCTCGAAGCCGAAGTGCTGCCATTCACACCGGCCAGCACGTCGCATTGGCGATGGGCATATGGCGCGCGAGACGCGCTGATCGGTCGTGCTTCGCAATCTGTACGACTGACCTTCCAACGGCCCGATGGCAGTCACGGTGACACCACGCTGGCTCGCGATCGGCGCAGCCGCAACGACGAATGGCTATTGCCGTCGACCGAACCCCGGCTCGTCATACACTGGCTCGGTGATTCGATTGCCCACGTGCGCCTCACCTCATTCGACAGTGACAGCATTCTGCAGGACTTTCAGAGCATCCTGCCGGCGCTGCGCTCAGCACGCGGGCTCGTGCTCGATGTGCGTGGCAACAATGGAGGCAACAGCGCCAACGGATGGGGGATCCTGGCACATCTCACCGCCGACTCCATTCCGCTGCAGGAATGGCGTACCCGCATTCATCACGCGGCGTTCAAGGGCTGGGGTCGTCCAGGCTACGCACAAGACAGTGCGTTCTCGCCATTCGAATCCCATGGTCGATACCCACCGTCTGCAGATCCACTCATTCTGCCGACCATCATCCTGCAGGATCACGAGACGTTCTCGGCGGCCGAAGACTTTCTCGTGGCGGCTAGTACCATTCCACACATTGTGACCATGGGTCAACTCAGCGGCGGCAGCACCGGCAACCCTATCTTCTGGCAACTGCCGGGTGGCGGGTTCGCACGCATGGTATCCAAGCATGACCGCTATCCCGATGGGCGAGAGTTTGTGGGCACGGGCGTGCAACCCAATCGCCCACTGCCTGCTCGCACACTGGCCGAGTGGCGGAGTGGTCGCGACTTCGCGGTGGATTCGGCTGTTGTGACCATACGTCGCATGCGCGCTGGCGCGCGCCAACTGTAGTTGCCAGGGAATTGTGCCGTCTGGTCGCTTTCGGACCTCGATCTCATTCAGCAATGGCACGAAACTGAATGCGACATCATCGCGTACGGAGCCGCACTCGCTATCCCGACCTACCTTTTCGGCAGGCTTCCATGCGGCAACTCGCGCGTACCAGCATCGCACTGTGTTCTCTGGCGCTCATCGCATCGGCGCGTTCGCTCTCAGCACAGGCGAAGCAGGCTACAGCACCGAGCCTATCAGCACCCATGCTCGCCTCGCTCGACAGCCTCATCACTCGTTCGATGGATGATGCCGGCATCATGGGATTCGGCGCGGCTGTGATCGTCGACAAGCGTGTGGTGTGGATGAAGGGTTACGGCTTCACCGACTGGCAGCGCACGCGCCCCTTCACCCCCAACACCACCGCCAAAGTGGCGTCCGTGGCCAAGCCGTTTGTCGGCGTGTCCATGATGCGCGCGGTGAAAGAGGGCAAACTCTCGCTCGACGCGGACATCAATCAGTACCTGCCATTTCGTGTGGTCAATCCACATCGCCCCAATGAGCGCATCACGCTGCGTCATCTCGCCACCCACACATCGGGCATCACCGACCGCTGGGAGATCTACCGCGCCACCTATCGGTTTGATGGCAACTCCAAGGAATCACTCCACGCGTTCCTGCAGGCCTACTTTACCCCCGGCGGCAAGTACTACGCGAAGGAGAACTTTCTCGAGGCCAAGCCGGGCGAGCTGCGTGACTACTCCAACATCGGCGCCGCGCTCGCCGGACTCATCGTCGAACGTGCGCACGGTCAGGCGCTCAACGTGTACACCAAGCGACACATCTTCACGCCGCTCGGGATGAACAACACCGGTTGGTTCCTGCGTGAGGTGAACGCGGCCAACCACTCCTCGCCCTTTGTCTCGCAGGGTGGGTTCAGCATCCCCATCGCCATCTACGAAGGCACCACCTATCCCGATGGCGGGCTGCGCACCTCCGTATCCGATCTGTCGCGCTTCTTCATCGCCATGCTCAACGATGGGGTCCTGGATGGCGTGCGCATCCTCGATTCGGCGAGCACCGCCGAGATGCGGCGTTTCCAGCTGACCGACGCGAATCGCCCCACCAACTTCCCGGCAGCCGATGGCAATACCGGCCTCTTCTGGCGCACCAAGTTCAATGGACTGCGCGTGGGGCATGGGGGCAATGATCCCGGCGTGGAGGTCGAGATGCTGTCAGATGTTGCCGGCAACGTGGGCGTCATCTACATCTCCAACACCTCACTGAGCGGCACCGATCGTCGCGCCACTGGCGCCATCTTCGATGCGCTCTGGAAGTACGGCGAACACCTGCGCGCGACCGGCACACCCGGATCACGCTGAGCTGGAGATCAGATGGCGGCCAAGCTGTATGGGTTCCGGAGTTGCGACATGGTACGCAACGCGATGAAGTGGCTCGACGCCAATGGCGTGGCCTACACCTTCTTCGACTACCGCAAGAACACAATCGACCCGGCGGTCGTCGACGACTGGTTCGCACGTGCCGGGTGGGAGCAGGTGTTCAATCGCAACTCCACCACCTTCAAGGAACTGCCGGAGCAGGACAAGGTGGGCATCGACGCCAAGCGGGCGAAGAAGATGATCCTGGCTGAGACCAATCTCATCAAGCGTCCCGTGCTGGATACCGGCGATCAGTTGCTGCTGGGTTTCAAGGCGGCCAACTGGGCCACTGCGCTGGGCAAGTAGCAGCGCGCGCCGTCAGCGTCGCAACAGCGTCTTGATGCCGAGTGCGACGAACCCCGCCGTGAGTCCCCAGAGCGCCGCGCCCAGTCCGAACAAGGCCAGCCCGGACGCCGTCGCAAGGAAGGTGATGATGGCCGGATCGCGCGCTTCGACGTCTCCCAGCATCTGTTCGATGGCGCCGATGATGGACGGAATGAGCGCCACGCCCGTCAACGCCGCGATCGTCGAATGCGGCAGGGCCACGAACACCCGCACCAGCACCGGCGAGAAGAGCGCGAGCACCAGGTAGAAAGTCCCGTACAGCACGCCCACCACCCATCGCTTGTTGTGATCGGGGTGGGCGTCTTTGTTGGTGCACAGTGCGGCGACAATGGCCGCGAGGTTCACGGCATGTGCGCCAAACGGCGCCACCAGCAGGCTCGCAAAGCCGGTCCCGAGCAGCAACGGACCCGCTTGCGGCTGATAGCCCGCCGATCGCAGCACCACGAGTCCCGGCAGGTTCTGCGACACCAGCGTCACGAGAAAGAGCGGTACCCCCACGCTCACGATCGCGCGCAGATCGAACACCGGCATCACGGGAAGGAGCGCGCCGAACGTGGCACCGGCCGGCACATCAGCGATATCGCCGCGCACCAGCGTGAGCAGCATTCCCGATGTGAGCACCAGCAGCAGCGCATACAGCGGCACCCGCTGGCGCGCAGCCACATACACCACCACCAGGAGCCCCACGAGCAGCGGATCCACCGCGCCCAGTCGGAACAGCTCGAGCGAAAACGGCAGCAACACGCCGGCCAGCATTGCCGACGCAATCCCACTCGGCATACGCTCGGCCAGCCTCCCCAGCACCGGAATGAGGCCCACGAGGATCATCATCGATGCCGCGGCGATGAACACGCCGATGGCGACCGGCCATGAGAGGCCGGCGGTGCTGGCACCCAGCAGTGCCGCACCCGGTGTCGACCAGGCGAGCACCACCGGCATGCGGGTACGCATTGAGGCGACGATGCCTGTGACACCCATGGCAAGACAGAGCGCGGTGACGGCCGATCCCGTCTGCTCCACCGACGCCCCGAGGGTGCGCATCGCTTGCACCACCAGAGCAACGGTGCCCCCGAATCCGATGAGGACCGCCACGAGTGCGGAAGTCCATGATGGAATCGGGGGCATCTTGCTGTTCATGTCGTATGGTAGCTGAGCGTCGCGGGATTTTCGCGGACGCTATGCGCCGTCTCAGGCGAGGGCGAGTCGCACATCCAGGCCGTTGCGCGTGGCGTGCGAGTACGGGCACACCACATGAGCCGCGTGCATCAGTTCCGTGGCCGTCGCAGCATCGACGCCGGGCAGGTTGATCGTCAGAGCGACATCGAGGCCGAAGCCCTGGCCGTCGTCACGCTTACCGATGCCCACCGCAGCTGTCACGGATGCGTCAGCCGACACGGCAATCTTACGCTGACCGGCGACGAACTTGAGGGCACCCAGAAAGCACGCCGAATAGCCGGCCGCGAAGAGCTGCTCCGGGTTGTTGCCGTCGCCTCCGGGACCGCCGAGCTCCTTCGGGGTGACGAGGGCGACGCTGAGCGCGCCATCGTGGGTGGCTGCCTGGCCGGTGCGGCCTCCGGTGGCGGTGGCTGCGGTCTGGTAGAGGACGTTCATGGTATGTGCTCCGGTTGAAATTGAACGGTAACAGTTATCGCGATAAGCAACCTGTACCACGAAGGATCACTTGTCAACTGTAATTGTTATCGCAGTATCTTTTTGCGTCATTTTGTGCTATGATCCTAGGTCGGAGACTCCATGACTGACGCCGCCCACACCCTGCTCCCGCTCGATCAGCAGCTCTGCTACGCCATCTATTCGGCGGGCATGGCGATCCAGCGCGCCTACAAGCCGCTGCTGGATGAACTGGGTATCACGTACCCACAGTACCTCGTACTCAACGTATTGTGGCGCGATGATGCACTGACAGTGGGCGCAATTGCAGAGAAATTGGCGCTTGAATCAAGCACCCTCACGCCCCTGCTCAAGCGCCTCGAATCAGCCGGTCTGGTGCAGCGCACCCGCAACCCGGAGAACGAACGCCAGGTGGTCGTGTCGCTCACCCAGGCGGGTCGGGACATGCAGCAGCGGTCCGCCTGCCTGGGCGAAACGCTGCTGGCGACGGCCGGTATGTCGCCGGCGGAGCTGGGTGCCCTCAACGGCAATGTGAAGCAACTCCGCGATTCGATCTATGCCGCAATCGGTGGGTGGAGCGTCGGGGATCCGGGTTGATCCCTATCTCAGGCGCACGCCCACGCTGACCGGCACGAAGCGCATTGGTAGCTGTCCGAACTGCTGATACCGCACTTCCCCAAACACGATGGCCCGGCGATAGGGCGCCTCGAGGCCGGCGCCCACGTTGAAGCCGTTCGTGCGCGTCGTTGCTGACACCGAATGATCAATCGGATCAAGCAGGATCGAGGGGAGAGAAGCCGATGATCGCACCCAGTAACTCCCGCCACCGGCAAGCGCATAGGGCTGCACGGTGGTTCGAAGCCCTGGCCAGCGGAGCACCAGACTTGCCGCGGCGGAGTACATCGCGTCTGAACGCTGCATCGGACCAACCGTTTTACCGTCGGCGTCGGTGACCCACGCGGTCCTGCCACCCAGCGACTGGTACCCCGCGTCGATGCGCACCGAAAGCCACGACAACGGCGTTCGGACCTGACTCAGCACGCCGAGCTGTCCGCCAGTACCGTAGAAATGATTGGCGTACTGCCCGGCTGTGCTGCTCACGCCAGCAACAACGCCCACGGAAACGAGCGATTGCTGTGTCTGCGCCTCGAGCCTGTCTACCAGGCCGCAGACAAGAGCAGTACCGAAGAGAATGGGCCGAAGATTCATTGCGATGCTCGAAGTCTGCGGTGGTGCCACATACTGCACCCAGAGCGCGTGCGACACCCTGGCTCACCTATCAACCACACCGACGCACTTCACCCGCGAAGCATACACCATGACCAAGCGCGATCTCAGGAAAGAATTGCATCCGCTGTACGCACCGTCAGCGAAGACGCCGTCCCTCGTGGATGTGCCCGCCATGCAATTCCTCATGATCGACGGCGTGGGCGATCCGAACACATCAGCAGCATATGCCGAGGCGGTCGAAGCACTGTTCACGCTGTCGTACGCGCTCAAGTTTGCGGTGAAGAAGAGCGCTGTTGGCATCGACTACGGGGTGATGCCACTCGAAGGACTGTGGTGGGCCGATGACATGGCCGCATTCACCGCCGGCGATCGATCCGCGTGGCAGTGGACCATGATGATCATGCAGCCCGAATGGGTGACGGGCGCTCTCGTGCGGGACATCACACACGAGGTCGCGCGCAAGAAGAAGTTGCCCGCGCTTTCACTGGTGCGTTTCGAATCGTTCACCGAAGGACCGGCCGCGCAGGTGATGCACATCGGCCCGTTCACGGAAGAAGGCCCCACCATCGCACGGCTGCACACGTTCATTGACATCGAAGGCCACCAGCTCGCCGGCAAGCATCACGAGATCTACCTCAGCGACATTCGCAAAGCCGCGCCAGACAAATGGAAGACCATCGTGCGGCAGCCGCTCGGGTAGCCCGTACCCTCCGCGGATCCGGCCCTTGGAGACGCACCGCAAACCACTCTTGACCGGCCGTCCCTATCCCGTATGTTGGAATTTCAGCAGTGCTGATTATTCAACACACCGGAGACGGACATGCCCCAGAATGAATCCACCGCCCTCGAGACCCTGCGTCTCGAGTTCGCCCGCTACCGTCGCCGCAGCCTCGTCGCACAATGTCTTGGCGCCGCGCTCCTGCTGGGCGCATGGACCGCCGGACAGCGCGGGACAGCGCCGTCCCAGGCACAGGTGCTCCGCGTGCGCGGCATCATCGTGGAAGACTCCCTCGGCCGGCCGCGCATCGTCATCGGCGCGCCCCTCACCCTGCCGGGACGCACCGCCGCCCAATCCGGCGACGGCATTGCGGTGCTCTCCCCCACCGGCGCACTGCAGACCGCACTCGGCGCGCCCACGCCCGCCCCGATGATCAATGGCACGGTGGTGAATCGTGTGGGTGGCAGCGCGGGATTCGTGATTGCCGATCCCGACGGCAATGAACGTGGCGGCATGGGCGCGTTCCCCGATGGCCGAGCAAATGTGTGCCTCGACTATGCAAAGGGCGTGAAGGAAGCCGCGTGCCTGGTCACCTTCGCCAACGATCAGATGGCCGGACTCGTGGTGAACGGTCTGCCGGGCGAGAAGGCGTTTGACCGGGTGACCGCACTGGTGGGCAAAGGCGGGTGGGCGCAGATGAAAATTTCCGCGCCCACCGGCCAGGAGAGTGCCATCCTGCGCAGCACCGGCACCGATCGCGCACAACTCATGGTCTACGATTCGGCAACGAAGTCATACAAGGACGTGCTGCCCAGGGAATAGCCGCACGCGCTATCGCAGCGGCATCTCCACGCCGACCCGGACAGCATACCAGGACGGTCGGACAACAATGGGTCTCGAGCTCGCAGACAGACGCGGAAAGCCAATCACCTCGGTGGCGTTCACCCGTGTCTGCATGCGCTCGGCGGTGACAAGCAACCGAAGATTCTGACCCCGGGTACCCGCTGCCACACCGACAACGGGCACCATTCGCATGGAGCTGCCCCACAACACGCCCATACCAGCGGTGGCCCGCAGCAATGGCCAGTTGGCGGGTGTCTCAATGCCCACCTGCACGGTGGAGGTGACAAACGGATCGCGTCGATCCTCGGCGTTGTACGTGGTGTCGAGGTCGAAACCGATCAGATCGCACCCGGTGGGGACCATGTGCTTGGCCACACGCAGATCGCCCTGCACAACCATCAATCGCCACGGACGCACGACCACTGCGGCACTGCCCTCCGGTCCTCCGCCAGAGTTCCCTCGCGCATTGCGACCGCATTGCGCGCCAAGTCCATCTGGAATTGAGGTAAGACCACCAGTGACGGCGAGCGCCACACGTCGATCCCGTGTTTGCTGCGCCCCAGCAACATTGGCGAACACCAGGAACACAGCCATCAGAGCGAACAAGACAGTCTTCATGCACATACCTCCTTGAGGGAACCTGCGGGAAATACCGCCCTCATCACGCCACCATTGCCGGGCGGATTCCTTCAACGATAATTCACGGTCATGACATCGCCCATCTCGGAGGCACCACCTCCTGCCGATTCACGACGAGCTCGACTGCATCAGATCATCTTCGAAGCCGACACGTTCGCCGGTCGCGCTTTTGATGTCGGACTGATTGCGCTCATCGTCGTGAGCATCGTGGCAGTGAGCGTGGAGACGCTGCGCGATCTCTCGCCGCGCACGCAGTCCGTGATGGTGGTGCTGGAATGGGCACTCACGGCCATCTTCACGCTAGAGTACATCCTGCGGCTCGTCGCGGTGCGCAAGCCGCTGCGCTATGCCACGAGTTTCTTCGGCGTGGTGGATCTGCTGGCGATTCTGCCGTCGTGGCTTGGCCTGTTCATTCCCGGTGCCCAGGCGTTGCTCGTGGTGCGGGTGCTGCGCCTGCTGCGCATCTTCCGCATTCTCAAGCTCGCGCGGTTTCTGTCGGAGGCCGAGCGACTGACCCATGCGCTGCGGGCGAGTATGCGCAAGATTGCCGTGTTCCTGCTCACCGTGGCCACCATCGTCGTGATCGTGGGCTCGATCATGTTCGTGGTGGAAGGTCCGGAGAACGGCTTCACCAGCCTGCCGGTGTCCATGTACTGGGCAGTGGTCACGCTCACCACCGTGGGCTATGGCGACATCGCGCCGCGCACGCCACTCGGACAAACCCTGGCATCACTGGTCATGATCCTCGGCTACGGCATCATTGCCGTGCCCACGGGCATCGTGACGAGTGAACTCACGGCCGGACGTTTCCAGCACGGGGTCTCAACGCAATCGTGCCCGTCCTGTTCGGCAGGCGGGCACGATCTCGATGCGAAGTATTGCCGCGTGTGCGGGACAATGCTCTGATGACGATCTGACAATGCTCCGGCGCGCGTGAGGTGCGCTAGAAAGACTTCCGCACATCGGATGCCCGGACTTCGTTGTTGGCATACCAGATCCTCGACACTTCATCACGCTCCTTGTCGAGCGCATCGCGGATAGTCATCTCCTGCATGATCATGTCGTACTTGGACAACTTGTTCTTCGAGGCATTGGCGGCATACACCTTCCAGAGCGTCTGCTTGACGACCTTTTCGTAGTAGGAAGGATTTCGGAGTGATGTGGCGTACGAAGGACTGCTCGTAGCCGTAAGCGCGTACTTGTGCCCCGTCGCCGATTCGACGGAGTTGGAGTACCGCAGCGCTTCGGTATAGCCGAAGAACTCACAGGAATTGTACTTCCGGCCGCGCATCACGTTGGCCAGGGCTTCGGCGACCGATTCTTCATCGTCGGCGCTGTCGTGATTGGTGGCACCGCTGTGGCAGCCAAACACCTTCACGCGCCCCGAGAACTCCTTTTGCAAACCACTGGCGATCAGTCGCACGGCCAGCTGCGTGCTGTCGAGAATCGTGGTCTCGGTGTCATTCACCATCTTCGGGACACCAGGCTCACAGTGTCCGTAGATGTAGATCTGCGACAGCAGCGGTATGCCGTTCTCCCAGAGCTTCTGGCCGTTGTATCGCTTGTAGCCTGCCCGCGATTGCAGCTCTCCCACCACCTGATCCAGTTTCCCCTGGCCCTCGGCCCCGGTGAATGGATAGAAGTGATACACGTTGGCTCGGTCGACATGCACGACGATGCCATCGTACACCACCGTGAGCAGCAGCAAGGCCGCATCGGAGATGCCCATATTGCGACCGCCGGTCATGTGACTGTTGCCGGAGCGATGCTGGCCAAGTGTTGGCTTGGCATTCCCGCGCATCGTCCGCCGACGTTCCCACTCGTCCACCCCCTTCCCCGCTGCGGTCCACAACTTTTCGATCTCGCGGGCCTCGGTTTGGTAGATGTCCTTGCCTTCGAGATCACGTACGGCCGACAGAAGAGCCAAACATTCCGGGATGGTGTTGCACAGCAGACGCCATTGCGTCGTTTCCAGCCACGAGGGGAGCGAAAATCTCATGTGCAACCTCTTCCAAGAGCGTCGTTGCGGCGTCGTCGCCGCGTACCTGCGCATTGAGCGGAGAGATAGCGCCCGATGCATGCAGACGCGAGGAAAACCGCGGCACGCATGGAGGTGTTACAAATGGCGAGGCGATCTCGGGTGTTTCATGTCTTGATTCATCGTCCCACTGGGAATTCGGCACCGAAGCGCAGGGCGGTCTATTGCAGCCGAGTGACAATGGTGTCCGAAACGAACTACCGCCCATCCCATCACCATCGACCAGACATTCTTCATGGGTTCATCCAAGAGGTTGGATCGGATCTACCAGGGGCCGACACGTCCGCGAACACAGCGATCAGCGCTTGAGCGGCAGCTCTACGCCGATACGCAGCGCACTCCATCGAGGACGGACGACCATCGGCGTACTCGAGGTGTCCACCAGTCCGTTGCTACGCACCTCCGCGGCGTTCACCCGCGTACGGAAACGATCCCACTCGATGAGCAGTCGCTTGCCCTGACCTCGTGTGCCGGTGGCGAAGCCCCACACCGTCAATGGCGGCTGCGTGCCGCCCAGTACATATCCGGCGCCGATGGTGGCGCGTACCAACGGCAGGCCGGGCGGCGTCTCCAGCCCGATGCGCGCGGTGGACAGAAACACCGGATCGATGAAGTCTTTGTGATCGTAGTCGATTCTGACCGCTGACACGAGGCCCACACAGCCGGCCTTGATAGTCGGAAGCGTCGCACTCACATCGGCTTGCATGGCAATCCAATTCCACGGTCTGAACAGGAGCGCACCGGCACCTGCGATGCCTGCGCCGCCCCCGGTATTGCCCACCCCACACTGAGAAACAAAGACATCGGGCAATGTGGTGACTGCTCCGGTCAATCCCAGTCCGACACGGCGCCTCGCCGTCTCCTGGGCACCAATCTCCGAAACCACGAGCATCAGACCGACCACAACCGCTGACAAGACAGTCTTCATAGGCTTTCTCTCTAAAAATGTGAGAATGACATTGCGAAGCAGATCTGCGGCCAGGATCAGGCGTCGTCCACCCCCTAAATGCCGCCATGTCACATTGGCGCGACGAGTTTCGTCACCATTCTGAACGGGCGCCCACCACCGGACACCCGCGAATCACTCCAATGCACGCACGAAGGAGCAGGTGAGATGAGAATCGCCATCGCCGGTGGTACCGGCACTGTGGGTCGCCACACCGCCGCCGCTGCCCGCAGCCGGGGTCATGATGTAGTCATCCTGTCCCGGTCCAACGGGGTGGACGTGCAGACCGGAGAAGGACTCGCCAATGCCCTCATCGGTGTCGACGCGCTCATCGATGTCACCAACACCACCACGCTGTTCGCGTCCACCGCGCGGAAGTTCTTCGGGACGGGTACGCGAAACCTGCTCGCCGCAGAAGCAACCGCCGGCGTGCAGCATCATGTCGCGTTGTCCATCGTGGGCATTGATGACATTGACGCGTCGTACTACGCCGGCAAGCTGGCGCAGGAGCGCGCCATCGCCGCGGGCCACGTTCCGTACACCATTGCGCGAGTCGCGCAGTTTCACGAGTTCGCCGGGCAGTTGCTCTCCGGCATGGGCGGGCCGATTGCCATCATGCCCACCACACTCATGCGCCCGGTGGCGGCGCGTGAAGTGGGCGCACATCTCGTTGCAGTGGCGGAGGACCAGCCCATGAAGCGGACAACGGACCTGGTCGGTCCACGCGATGAACGTCTGGCCGATCTCGCGCGCCGACAGCTTACGCACGAGGGAAGCAGCCGTCGGGTGTGGGAACTGCAGTTCCCCGGCAGCTACGGCCGCGGACTGGCGTCGGGCTCACTCCGTGGCGGCGCGGCGCGGATCGAAGGGAAGATCACGTTCGATGCGTGGCTGGCGAGTGAGGATCATCGCGGTCAACGGCCGTAACCTGTCACGCGCTATCGCGCTTGAACCCCCCTGCCGCGATCATGGTCAAGAAGCACCAGCACGCATAGTGACCAGGTGCCACGTGGCAACATAGGCCCCGTCAATGCCACCGTTTCGATGGAGCAATCGCCCTTCATCTCGCCGTCAAGCGACCAAGAGCCGCTCCACCAATCGCGCAATCCCAAACGTGCTCACCAACACGGCCAGATGCACCGCGGTTCGACCAACAAATGGCAGTGCGCGTACTGTGAACGAAAAACGCTCGGCGATCAGAATGGCCAACCCAATGATCAGAAACCATGGTGTGAACAGAAACGCCGCACCACGCCGCACCAACATCGTCACTACGTCGTGCAATACCCCGCACACCACGAACGTCACGACGAGAGCGGGGCCATGTGAAGTCCATGCGCGCAACGGCGTGTACACAAAACGCGACAGGCCATAGCCAAAGATCGGATTCCAATACCTCCAGAATCCCGCCAGTGTATTCGCTCCAAACGCCCGTCGCAGCATGGCCGTGAGCGAACCGGGAGCCCCCAATGGCCGGCCTGTGCGGCGACGCACATACTCGGCCAACGACAAACGGCGCTCGACTGGGTGGGCTAACGATGGCATCGCGCAATCTAGCACGCGATCAACGCTCCCAACGCGTCTCCCACTTCCGCCGCGCATTCCATCGCCTCATCATCGATGAGCACCCAACACGGAGAGGCGTCGTATGGAGATCAAGCGCGCAGGTTCACAGCCATCGGGCAAGGGCCCTGAGGACTGGTTCACGGGCATCGTGCGTATCGACCCGCTGTTTCAAACCAACACACCCGCTCGCACGGGCGGCGCCTCCGTGACCTTCGAACCGGGTGCCCGAACAGCGTGGCACACCCATCCCCTCGGTCAGACGCTGATCGTGGTGGCTGGACGAGGTCTCGTGCAGCGCGAGGGTGGCCCGATCGAAGCGATCACCCCGGGCGACGTGGTGCTTTTTGCTCCAGGCGAAAAGCACTGGCACGGAGCGTCACCCACGACATCCATGACACACATCGCCATTCACGAATCACTTGATGGCCGGACTGTCGACTGGATGGAGCATGTCACGGACGAGCAGTACGCAGGTGATACGTCGTCCACGTAAGCGAACTTCCGTTTTGTCTCTCGCTTACGGTCGATCGATTTTGCGAATCAACCAGAAGGTCTTTCGTGCCGGTTCGGTGCGCGTGAGTCGCTGTGCACTCGCCGCCGTAGCCACGGTAGTCACTTCTGTCGCACGCTGGCCGCGATGAAAGGCCTCCACTTCAGCGATCACACAGGCATCGTCCACCATGCGCACGCGGGACCCGCGAGCATACCATAGCACGGACTGCCGGCTCTGCCCCGCGGCAGCGAGTGCGTGGTATGCGTCCTGCTGCGAACCGGACATGAGCACATCCTTGCCCCCGCCGCGCACCAGCACGAACCGGAGCGGCTCACTGAATTCCGTCGCCGCCCCCGCAGCCCACAACACCGGCATGCACAGCACCAGCGCCGCTCCCGTGAGCAGCCCGGCCATGGTGGACCGGGATGCCGAAGGGCGCTGCCATTCCGCCGAGCGTGTGAGAATCCGATCGAGACGCTGATGCATGCAGCGCGCCGCCGATAGCCCCACCGTCGCCGGCGAGGTTCGCTGCACGTACTGCAGCAGCAACTCGGCGTAGTCCGTGCCACGATGGCCGCTGCTCAGCGCATCATCGTCACTGAGACACTCGGCCAGGTAGGCCAACCGACGATCCGCCCACCAGGCAAGCGGATTCCACCAGAACACGGCAAGGTGGAGCTTCGAAAGCAGGGTCCACCAGAAGTCCCCACGTGACACATGGCCGCGCTCGTGCTGCAGCAGTGCGCGAATGGCCCGGGTGTGCAGCTCGCTCCAGTTGTGGGGCAACACGATCACATTGCCGATGGTCGCCGGCGCCGCGAGAGTGTCACTGCGGCGAATCGACGGCCACCAGTTGTATCCTCCCGCAACTTCGGGCGGCAAGGCGGTGATTGGTACCGCGCGCTGCGCAACGCGCCAGCTGCGCACACACTGCACCACGAGCCGGACAACGAGACCCGCGGCCACCACCGCCCAGATCGCGCGGGCCCATTCCAGTCCGGCCCACGTACGGTCCTCCTCCAGCATCGCCTGCATGGCTGGTGGTGTCTGCACGGCGAGTCGAGTGACGAGTGACGGCCCCGTTGGCAGCGTCCATCCGAATGCCAGCAGGGCACCGGCGAGCAACGATAACGCAAGCGCCAGACGCAAAGGCAATCGCTCGAGATCCGGGCGCCGACTCAAGGTCAGCGTGACCATGGCCGCCACGACCCAGATGGCCAGCTCCTGCAGCCCCATCACCATCAGCGGCAGATCAGGACTCGTCTCGCTCATCCCGGTGCTCCTTCCGGCCTTCCTTCTCGCGCGCTGCTTCAATCCGACGCATGGCCGTCTGTAGGTCACGGGAGCTGAGTGCCTTGGCTTCCACCAGCCCCACCAGCAGCGCACTCACCGAACTACCAAAGAACGACTCGGCGAATTGTTTGAGCACTCCGCCAGCCACGGCTTCTCGCGGATGCACACTGCGGAACAGGAAGGTGCGCCCTTCGACGGAGTGGGTCACATAGCCCTTCTCCTCGAGACGACGCAGCACCGTGCGCACCGTGGCGTCCTTGAGGGGACGCGTGAGTTGTTGCCGCACATCGTCGGCAGTGACTTCACCCGCATCCCACACGATGCGCATGACATCACGCTCGAGGGTGCTGAGTGGAGGGAGGTCGGGGACTTGAATGTTACGAACCATAACGTTAACAAGTTTAACACTCACCGATTCTCACCGCAACTCCCACTTCCCGCCCTGCTCCGCCATATGCGCACCTTCCTGCTGGCCATCCTGCTCATGCTGGGACTGCCCGTGCAAACCCGAGCCCAAACGGCTGCCCCCATCGACGACCGCAGCGCGGTGCTGCGCACGATTCAGTACTACTTCGACGGCTGGGCCACCGGCGACACACTGCTGCTCGGCCGCGCCATGCACCCCACCTGTCATCTCAAGCGATCGGTGGACGGCAAGTTCGTGGATATGACCCGCGAGCAATACCTCGCACTCCAGCGTCCGCACCCGCGCGATTCCACGCTGTTCACGCGGGTGGCCTCGGTCGACATCACCGGTCCCATCGCCACTGCACGCGCGGAGATCAGTGTG
>NZ_DASWXE010000156.1:0-15213 GCF_036405635.1 Gemmatimonas sp.
AGTGCTGGCCGTGGTGTCGGCGGCGCGTCCATTCGGCGGTGTGTACGACACACACCAGCGCGACGAGAGCTCGTACACGATTGGACTGTTCGCCTCGGTGCAGGAATCCATCCGGATCGGGTGTGAATCCGGGCTCACCACCAACATCGGCCACATCAAGACACTCGGCGTTGACGTATGGGGCAAGGCCGACAGTGTGCTTGCTATCATGCGCAGCGCACGCGCACGCGGATGCACGGTGGTAGCCGATCAGTATCCGTGGACGGCCAGTGGCACGGGGCTCAGTGCCGCACTGCTGCCACGTTGGGTGCAGGCGGGCGGTCGTGACTCACTGCTCGCCCGTACGAGGGACGCTGCGACGCGCACGCGCATTCTCGCCGAGATGGAGGAGAACATGCGTCGACGCGGTGGCGACAGCACGCTGTTGCTCATCAACGGGGGGGCCGGCTCCGCGCTGTATATCGGCAAGACGTTGCGTGATGTGTCGCGCAGCAGCGGCAAGCCGGCGGTGGATGCAGCGCTCGATCTCATCGAACAGGGGCTCGACATGGGAGTCGCGTCATTCAACATGACTGAGTCCGATATTGAGACGTTCATGAAGGACCCATTCGTCATGACAAGCTCTGATGGATCGAGCGGGCATCCGCGTCTCTATGGCACATTCCCGCGCAAGATCCGGCGCTATGTGCTGGACAAGCCCGTCATCACCATGGCCCGCATGGTGGAAGCTTCGTCGGGGCAGGTGGCGCGCACGTACGGACTCACCGATCGTGGTGTGCTGCGCGCGGGGGCATTTGCCGACGTGATCGTGTTCGATCCGCGCACGGTGCGGGACGAAGCTACGTACATGGAGCCCACGAAGCTCTCCACCGGGATGCGTTTCGTTTTTGTGAATGGACAGGCGGCGGTGCGGGATGGTTCCCCTACCGGCGTTCTGTCAGGACGTGCGCTGCGCAAGCGATAGCGGCAAATCGCAGGGGACGACCGCTTCGATTGAAGCGTGCATGTCCGACAACAGTGCAGCACTGCGCGGCGTCACTCTGTGTGAACATGCCGTGCACCGCGTGCCATTCTGGGATGTGATGCTTTCCCTCACTCCCAGTCCGGGATAGGTTTGCCGTTCACTCCCGCCCGACCGCCGGACGCCATGACGCCGCGGTCAACGGCCTCCAATCGCACGACGTAGCGGGGGTGACTTGCGCTCCACCCTTTCCGCCCCCCTGGAGGACTGATGGTCTCTCGATCTGCCGTGGCCCGTGTGCTGACGGCGTTGCTGTGTGGTGCCCTTGCCGGCACCGCAGCGCCGTTGTCAGCACAAGGAGCGGCCGGCCGCGTTGTCGGTACGGTGTCTGATTCCGCTTCCGGACAACCCCTGCAGTCGGTGCAGCTCTTTCTGGCGCGTGGTACCACGCGTCTCGAAGCCCGCACCAATGCTGATGGACGATACACCTTTGTGAATGTGCCTGCGGGCAGCTATGGCCTTGAAGCCATCCGATTGGGGTATCGGCGACTGGTTCGCTCGGGAATCACGGTGGGGACAGAGCAGCTCACGCTCGACCTCAAGATGGACGCGGCGGCACTGAACCTTCAGGCTGTGGTTACCACGGGTGTCGTCGATCCGACGAGTGGTACGCGTGTGCCGTTCTCCGTGGGTCGTGTGTCGGCGGAAGACGCCCCGGTGCCAGCCACCAACGCGCTCGAAACCATTCAGGGCAAGATCGCGGGTGTGAGTGTGGTGCCCACCGGCCAGGCCGGTAGCGGTACGAACATCCAGCTCCGTACGCCCACGTCCATCAGCAAGAGCAACTCCCCGCTGGTGGTGGTCGACGGTGTGATTCAGTCGGCATCCTTCGACGCGGCCAGCGCCGACCTCCAGTCGATGGATATCGAAAGCGTGGAAGTCGTAAAGGGCGCCGCCGCAGCGTCGCTGTACGGCTCGCGCGCCTCGGCCGGTGTCATCCAGATCCGCACGCGTCGCGGAAACAGCCTCGCGGAAGGCACCACCAAGTTCACGGTGCGCTCGGAGTGGGGTTCCAACTCGCTGGCTCGCACGGTGGATTGGGCGAAGTACCACTACTACTACTCGGACGCGAACGGCAACTACACCAATGCCGCCGGCCAGATCGTGCCGCGCGAGCAGCGTGTGCCAATGCCTGTACGATTCCAGGATCGTTCGTATGCGCCGGGCACGGCGTATGATCAGGTCGATCGGTTCTTCGATCCGGGCAACTTCATGCGCAACTCGCTCAACATTGCGCAGAACGGCGGCAAGACCAACTGGTTCTTTGCCTATGTGAACCAGCGCGAAGATGGCGTGGTGCTCAACAGCGGCCGCTACGACCAGAACGACTTTCGCTTCAATCTCGATCACCGTCCGCGCAGCGACCTGCAGTTCGGTGTCAGCTCCTACTACAGCAAGTCCACGCGTCAGAATCTGTACGGCGACGTGTTCTTCGACCTGATCAACCAGGCGCCCGACGTCGACCTGCGTCAGCCCGACCCGGACGGCACGAAGTACATCTTCCAGCCCGATTTCGAAGGCCGTGAAGAGAACCCGCTGTATGTGCTTTCCACCGAGAAGAACAACCGCAACCGTGCCCGCCTTCAGGGCAGCCTCGAGGGCCGGTACACACCGCGCTCCTGGCTCACGGTGGACGGCAACCTGAGCTTCGACCGCTCGGACCGCGACAACAACTTCTTCCTCGATCAGGGCATCAAGACCGAAGGCTACGCCAACGGTGGCCCGGGCTCCATCTCGCGTTTCAACGGCATCACCAACGCGCTCAACGCCTCGCTGTCGGCCAATCTGCTCAAGAAGGTCGGCGACTTCACGCTGCGCTCCACGGTGCGCGGCCTGATGGAGCGTGAAACCAACAACACGGTGAACGCCAGCGGCGAGATCTTCGCCACGCCCGGCGTGAACGCGCTCAACAACGCCACCGTGCGTTTTGTGTCGTCCAACAGCGAAACCATCAAGACCAACTCGTTCTTCGTCAGCGCGGCCAGCGACTATCGCGGCAAGCTGATCATCGACGGCCTGGCCCGTCTCGACGGCAGCTCGCTGTTCGGCCCGGAAGAGCAGGAGAACTGGTACTACCGTGTCAGCGGCGCGTACCGCATGTCAGAAGAGTCGTGGTTCCCGTTCAAGGGCTTCATCAGCGACTTCAAGATCCGCGCGTCGCAGGGTACCGCCGGTGGACGTCCTGACTTCTCCGACCAGTACGAGACCTACAACTTCACCGAAGGCGGCGGCCTGGTGAAAGCGAATCTCGGTAACCGCTTCCTCAAGCCCGAGTATTCGAAGGAAACGGAATTCGGCTTCGACGCCATCTTCAAGAACCGCTATTCGCTGCAGATCTCGCGCGCGCGCCAGAAGACCACCGACCAGCTGCTGCTCGTGCCGCTCGCGGGCTACTTCGGCTATGCCAACCAGTGGCGCAACGCCGGCACCGTGGAAGGCAACTCGTGGGAAGGCACGTTCGAGGCGCAGCTTGTGCGCAAGCCGAACTTCACATGGCGCGCCGGCCTCGTGGCCGACCGCAACCGCAACAAGATCACCGAATTCAATCTCCCCTGCTTCACCACGGGCACCATTGGATTCCGTTGCGGCAACGAAACGCTTGGCAACATGTACGGCTTCCGCTTCATCAAGGATGCGAGCGAGCTGCCGGCTGCGGCGCAGGCCCGTGCGAACGAATTCCAGGTGAATGACGAAGGACTGCTGGTGTTCGTGGGTGCCGGCAACAACTACACGGATGGCCAGACGAAGAACCTCTGGAATGCACCGGCCACGACCATCGGGACCGGCGTGTATCGGTTTGGTCAGCCCATCACGGCGATCGATTCCACCGGCAGTGCCGCGGTGAGGCGCATGGGTGATGGCAACCCCGACTTCCGTTTTGGTGTGTCCAACACGATTGGCTGGCGCAACCTGCAGGTGTTCATGCTGTGGGACGCGCAGGTGGGCGGCGACGTGTACAACCAGACGCGCCAGCGCATGTATCAGTGGGGCCGGCACGCGGATGTCGATCAGGCAGGCAAGCCGGAGGAGCTCAAGAAGCCGACGGACTACTATGTGGCGCTGTATGCCGCCAACAGCCCGACGGACTACTTCGTCGAAGATGCGAGCTACGTGAAGCTTCGCGAACTCTCGCTCAAGTATCGCCTGCCGAGCAGCTTCAACGGCGCCCTCGCGCGCCTCGGCGCCAGCCAGGCCTCGCTGTCGCTCATCGGCCGCAACATGCTCACGTTCACCAAGTACAAGGGCTACGACCCGGAAGTGGGGTCGGTGCTCAATCGTCTGGACAGCTTTGCCTATCCGCGCTATCGCACGGTGACGGGCAGCGTCGAGATCATCTTCTGACCGACGAGCCATTCACATGACAGCACTCAAGAAGTTCGCACTGCCGATCGGCCTCGCGCTCGTTGCGGCGTCCTGCCAGGACCTCGACGTGGCGAACCCGAACAGGCCCGATGCCGCCCGTGCCACCGCACAGGCGCTCACCACCGAGACCTTCGTGGCCTCGTCGTTCCGCACGTGGTGGCCGGTGGCCGGCCACGACGATTATCCGGCGTGGGCGTTCAGCACGATGGCGCGCGAAGTCACCTCGGGTTTTGCCGACTTTGGTCAGCTCGAGATGTCGGCGGAGCCGCGCATCGGCTGGAACAACAGCCCGGTGAACGTGCGTCGACTGGTCAACGAACAGCCGTGGTATCAGTTGTATCGCACCATCTCGTCGGTGAACGACGTGATCAGTGCCGTGAACAACGGACTGGTGATCGAGAATGCCACGCGCACCGCTCGTGCCAAGGCGATGGGCAAGCTGATGCAGGGCTTGTCCTATGGCCACGTGGCGCTGTACTTCGACAAGGGGCCCATCATCGACGAGCGCACGCAGCTCGATACGATGACCACCCCGCAGTTCACCGAGTACAAGGACGTCGCCACGTTTGCCATCAGGCAGCTCGACTCGGCGATCACGATCGCCAACGCGAATCCCACCATGACCTTCCCGGTGGAGTCGTGGCTGTTCCAGGCGATGACCAAGGACCAGTTCGTGCGCTTCGCCAATTCGTATGCGGCGCGCATCCTGGTGTACAGTGCACGGTCGCGTACAGAACGCGCGGCGGTGAACTGGGCCGAAGTCATTCGTCGTGTGGATGCCGGTATCACGGCTGACTACGCGCCCACGGCGCAGCCCGACATCCTGTGGGATGACTGGAAGCGCTTGGTGGCACGCCTTCGCACCGCGGGTCGCCCGTCCGACTTCGGTCGTCCGAGCTACTGGCTGATCGGCCCCGCCGACTCCACGGATGGCTGGAAAAACTGGGTGGCGACGGCCAACGATGCGCGCCAGCCGTTCCAGATGCGCACGAAGGATCGCCGCATTCAAGGCGCTGGTGGTCCGGCCACGCCCGGCAAGTACGTGGGCTACAACCTGAACAACATCTTTGCCGCCGACCGCGGTACCTATCGCTGGTCGCACTACTACTTCCTGCGTGCCGGTACCGACGTGACGTGGCAGACCGGTCCGCAGGTCGCGATGACGGTGGCGGAGATGGATCTGCTCAAGGCCGAGGCGCTCATCCGCTTGGGTCGCGCGGCAGAAGCCGTCACGCTGATCAACAAGTCGCGTGTGGCCAACGGGCAGTTGCCGCCGGTCACGCTCGATGGGCCGCCGAATGAACCCGGTTGTGTGCCGCGCAAGGAAGCCGGTGGTTGCGGCAGCCTGTGGGACGCCCTGCGTTACGAGAAGGGCATCGAAGGCCTCGGCGTGAACGGTGTCATCGCGTTCCTCGATGCGCGTGGCTGGCAGACGCTCCCCGAGAACACGCCGATCCAACTGCCCATCCCGGGCCGTGAGCTGCAGACGCTGCAGTTGCCGCTTTACACGTTTGGCGGCCCCGGCGGTCAGTCCAGCGCACCGGCACGTGATCCGGAGCGTTGCCCGGCGACGGGCCTGGCGCGATGCCCGTGACAGTAGTGACGGGTAGCGGGTTGCGGGTTTGGAGGTGAACGGCAAAGCGGGCCCGGGACATTGTCCCGGGCCCGCTTTGGTTTTGAGCAACGAGTTGTGTGTTACGACAACACCGACTTCGCCGTGCGCACCACATTGTCGGCGCTGATGCCGAACTTCTCGTACAGCACCTGATACGGTGCGCTCGCACCGAAGCGCTCGATGCCCACCACCGCGCCCGTATCACCCACCCAGCGATACCACGGCATCGGATGCGCGGCTTCAACGGCCACACGCGGCACGCCGGCCGGCAGCACATGGTTGCGATACTCCACCGGCTGCTGCGCAAACAGCTCGAGGCTGGCGCAGCTCACCACACGCGCGTGAATGCCTTCGCCCGACAGCTTCTCACGCGCCGCGAGTGCGATCTCCACTTCGGAACCGCTGGCCAGCAGCACCACGTTCGGTGCGCGGCCGGCCGCATCGGCCACCACGTAAGCGCCCTGCGGCACGCCGCTCTTCGCGCGCGCCGGCTCGCCGAAGTACGACAGCTTTTGGCGCGTCAGCACAATGGCCGTCGGGCCACTGCGATGATGCAGCGCGGTACGCCACGCTTCGGTCACTTCGTCGGCATCGGCCGGGCGCAGCACCAGCAGGTTGGGAATGCAACGCAGCGCGGCGAGATGCTCCACCGGCTGGTGCGTCGGGCCGTCTTCACCGAGACCGATGGAGTCGTGCGTGAAGACATAGATGGCCTGCACACCCATCAACGCCGCAAGACGAATGGCTGGACGCATGTAGTCGCTGAACACCAGGAACGTGCCGCCGTACGGAATGACACCGCCGTGCAGCCCCATACCATTCATGATCGCGCCCATCGCGTGTTCGCGAATGCCGAACGGGAAGTTGCGAGCGGCCGGATTCGTGCCCGAGAACAGCGGCGCGCCCTTCACCATCGTGAGGTTGGAGCCAGACAAGTCGGCGCTGCCGCCGATCAGTTCCGGCAACACCGGCGCGATCGCGTTCACCACCACACCACTCGCCGCGCGGCTGGCCACATTGCCACTCTTCGCGTCGAACGCGGGGAAGGCGGCATCGAGCGAGGCGGGCAGCTTGCCCGCGAGACGGCGCGAAAGCTCGGCGGCCAGTTCGGGGTGCGCCGCTTCGTACGCGCTCCACGTCTGCTTCCAGTCGGCGTGCGTGGCGGCGCGAGCAGCGGCCGCGTCACGCCAGTGCGCGAGGGCGGCATCGGGCACGAAGAACGGCTCGGTGCCGGGCCACGCGTACGCCTGCTTGGTCAGCGTGATCTCGTCCTTGCCCAACGGTTCGCCATGCGCCTTCGCGGTGTCCTGGCGATTCGGCGAGCCGAAACCGATGTGCGTCTTCGTGATGATCATCGACGGACGTTGCGTATCGGCCTTCGCGGCGGCGATCGCGGCATCGATGGACGCGAGGTCATTCACGTCGGCGATGTGCAGCACTTGCCAGCCATACGATTCGAAACGCTTGGCCGCATCATCGCTGCACGTGAGCGACGTGCTGCCGTCGATCGTGATGCCGTTGTCGTCGAAGAAACCAATCAGTTTGCCGAGCTGCATGTGGCCCGCGAAGCTCGCGGCTTCGTGCGAGATGCCTTCCATGAGGCAGCCATCGCCGGCGATGAAGTACGTGTAGTGATCGACGACCGCGTGCCCTTCACGATTGAACGTCGCGGCGAGATGTGCTTCGGCGACGGCAAAACCCACCGCGTTGGCGACACCCTGACCCAGCGGGCCGGTGGTGGTCTCCACACCCTTCGTGTGATGCACTTCGGGGTGACCCGGCGTCAGGCTCTCCCACTGACGGAAGTGCTTGATCTCGTCGAGCGACAGGTCGTAGCCGGCCAGGTGCAGCGTGCCATACAGCAGCATCGAGGCATGGCCCACCGATAGCACGAAGCGATCACGATCGGCCCAATCGGGCGCCGTCGGGTCATGCCGCAGGTGCTTGGCGTACAGCGCATAGGCCAGCGGGGCCAGCGCCATCGGGGTGCCGGGATGTCCGGACTCGGCCGCCTGGACAGCGTCCATGGCCAGTGTGCGGACGGTGTCGATCGCCAGACGCACGGTCTCGGGCGATGCAGCGGCGAGTGCAGACGGGACGGACGAACCAGCAGACGAAGGTGACGCGGACACGAAAGCGCTCCGGAGGGATCAGGCAGAAGGCCCCGTGGAGGGACCTGATTCAGGGTGAGCTCGCGGGGCTCTCCATCGAACCCCACGCGCACAGCCCCCAAATCTAGCCACAGTCGGTTCCGGAAACCGACCCGCCGCTGGCCCACCTCAAGGCCTCCGGCCGAGGCCCTTGTCACATCAGCGCGCCGTCAGATACCGGTCGCGGGTGATGGCGTGATGGTGGGCCATATGCCCGGCAATCATCCAGATGAGGGCATTGGCGGACACCGGGTGATTGGACGCGGTGCCCACGCGGGCCAGCGCCGTGTCGTCCAGCGAACGGACCAAGGCCAGAGTGGCTGCCCGGACCGACTCGAGCTCGGTCAGGATGCTGTCCAGGGGACGCTGGGTGGAGCGGCTTTCCGGCACCCAGGCGTCCTGGTCGAAGCCGGGCAGCGGGGTAGCGTCGTTGCGGGCGACCCGGAGCACGCGATAGGCAAACACCCGCTCCGTGTCGGCCACATGCAGTAGCGACTCACCCAGTGTCCATTTGTCGGCGGCGTAGGAAAACCCGCCGATGTCGGCCGGTGCACCGGCCAGCAGCGATCTCAGCTTCGTTGGCTGACTGTCGAGCAATTCTGCAACATCATTGAGCCCTTCCTGGGACAGCATAGACTCAGTGGAGTCGATGTATGTCTGTGCCCATGGGGCGTGCTCGGTGCTGGCTGGACGGCGGATCGGCATGGGCGTGGCCTGAAGGTCGATTAGAACCCGAGGCCGAACACCACTGAAAAGCCCCGGTTTTTCGGCGAGATATCGGCCGACGACTCCTTCGCGATCGACGAGAAGCCCTGGCTGTATCGCGCCTGCACAAATACGGAGCGGCCCAGGAGCGATCCCGTCAAGCCGGCGCCGGCGATTCCGCTGATGTCGGTCTTGGAGAACGGGTCGCGCGATGCAGCCTCGCCCTCACCCAGGTCCCCCTCGTCGCAGCTCGTGCTCAGTGAGCCGCTGCCGGCCACCTCCAGGCTCACCTTGCATGCCGCCCGCATCGAAAACGCGGGGCCGAACGATACGAACGGATGCCAGCCACTGCGGTTGCCCAGATCGATGCGCGCCAGCACCGGGATCTCCACGTATGCCAGTCGGAAGCCCAACTTGGCCGTCTCTTCGCCCGCAGACTCGGGCAACTCCATGGACGTCTCAAGCTTGCCACCCTTCTGCGAGTAGTGCACTTCGGGCTGCAGCGAGAGTGCGCCCTTCACCGGAATGGTCGCGAACAGACCACCCTGCAGGCCGATACGGCTCTTGCTGGTGAGCAGGTCCATGCCCAGATCGGCGGACTTGTCGAGATCGGTGATGGACGTGAACGCCGGGCCGGCCAGCGTCCCGAAGCGCATGCCCTGCGCGGCGACAGGCGAAGCAAAAAGTGCTGTGGCAATGGTTGCCACTGCGGCTGCAAAGAGGGGCGACGCGACGGCGCCGCGCATGGAACGAGCGATGGTGACTGGCATCTATGACTCCACGGTGAATAGGTCCGACACTTCGCCATGGAGGACGGCGCGCGTCGGCTAGAACCCGAGCATACGGGCCACGGCGTCCAGGGTTTCGCGCAGATTCGCCGACCCTTCGCCGCCGCCGGTGACAGCGCCCTGCGCCACGCGCGGAGAACCACCACCACGGCCGCCAACGGATTGCAATGCGGCGCGGAGCTGCTGCCCCGCGTCGATGGACACATCGGCGGCCGATGCGAGCAGTACTCCACCCACCGTGTCGCTTGTCACCAACACGGCGCACCCGCCTCGTGCCGTGAGCTGCTGCGCAAGCGCTTCCGATTCCTTCACCGCGCCCGCCACCGTCAGTCGCACGCGGCGCACGCCATCGGCGCCCGGCGTGGCCGCGTTCCACAACGCCAGCGCTTCATGACCGGCGAGTGCCAGTGCCGTGCGCTTGAGGTCACGCTCGAGCTCCTGCAACCGCTGCTGCATCTGCTCCACCAGCACGGGCACATCCTGCGGCGCGGCCGACAGTGGACGCGCGGCACGTGTGAGCAACTCCGCATCGAGACGCGCGCGCTGCACCGCACGATGTCCGCACACGAACTCGATGCGGGTATGTCCACGCGTGCGCTCCGCACGGCGCAACAACACCGCGCCAATCTCCCCCGTGCGCGCGACGTGTGTTCCACCACACGCGCTGCGATCCAGTCCATCGATCGTCACGATGCGCAGCGTGCCCGTGCGTTCACTCGCTTTGCGCAGCCCCGAAGCGGATTCGGCGTCCTCATAGCTCACCGAGACTTCGAGATTGTCGAGCGCCAACGCATTGGCACGCTGCTCGATCTCCACCAACTGCTCAGGCGTGACCTCCGTCGCGGCGACGTCCACGGTCGATGTCACGTCACCGAAGTGCACACTCACTGTGGGCCACCCATACCGATCAGCGAGCAGCGCCGACAACAGGTGCTGGCCGGTGTGCTGCTGCATGTGATCGAAGCGACGGGTCATGTCCACCTGACCCACCACCATCGCGCCCGTCGGCAATCCCAAGGGCTCGGCCAGGCGATGCGCCACCCGCTCGTCTTCATCCACCACATCGACCACTGGAATGTCGGCCAACCAGCCCAGGTCGTGCGGCTGTCCACCGGACGTGGGGTAGAACGCCGAGCGATCGAGGTAGACGACGCGCCCCTCGTCAGCGACGCCGGTCACGATGGCACTGAAACGGGACAGTGTGGCGTCGTCGTAGTAGAGGCGCACGGTGGCGGACGACGCATCGGACGCAGCGGTAGACGATTCGGACATGGGCGGAGGCGGGTGGCGAATCAGGCAGCGGGGTATCTTAGGCAATATGCCACTCCGCGATCTGCGACCAGCCCTTGGTGTCACGGCCATCCTCGCGCTTGCCGGCTGTCAGCCGCTCGGCGGCGCGCTGGGCAAAGCACCCGCGCCTGCCGTCCCCATCACCGCACCTGTCGAGCGTCAGGCCGAACAGCCGCGCGTGGTGATGCCCGAAGCCCCAGCCGATCCAGAGCCCGAACCGGCGGCGTCGGATTCGGCCGGTGTGGCGCGGCTGGTGCAGCTCACGCAGGTGTGGCACCTGATCTCCATGCATCACCCCGCTGTGGTGGTGCGAGGCGCTCCGCTCGACTCGGCGTACATCCGTGCGGTGACGTTGGTGCGTCGCGCGCAGGATGCGGCGTCGCTGCAGATCGCGTACGCGCGATTTCTGGCAGCACTCAACGATCCGCTCACGCGCGTCGAGCCGCTGCAGGCTTCAGGTCAGGCAGGGCAGGCGACCGTTGATGGACCTGCCGGCGAGATCGCCGTGGAACGCACCGCGGACAGCATCCTCGTGGTGAAGATGCCCACGGCTACACGCTATTCGTCGCGCGCCGAAGTGGCGTTGCGTGAGGCGCTCACCAATGCGCCGCCTCGTGTCGTGCTGGATCTGCGCACGGCTGGTGCCGCGGCAGATCCCGACAGCCTCGATGCGTTCGTCGCGCGCATGGAACTGGGCGAGCGTCTGGCCAGCGTGCCGTTCTCCCGCAGCACGGTGCGTGTGCGACGTGTGGGCGGTGCGCGCGATGTGCAGGGCACATGGACATACGACGACTCCTGGCTGGGCCGCGATGGTGTGCTGGTCGCAGCGCGGAGCCCGATGCCGCGGCGGGTGATGGTGCTGGCCAACGAACGCACCGTGCTGCCGCGCGCCGTGCTCGGCCTCATCGCCACGGGCCGTGGCACACTGATCGGTGAAGGCCCGTTGCACGACGATGCCCTCGTGCCCAGCGTGCAGGTGAGCATTGGTCAGGGATTCGCGGTGCGTATTCGCACTGGTGAAGTGGTGCACGTGGACGGCAGCAGCGGTGTGCTGGCCGATACCACGGTCACGGCGGCGCCCACTGGCACGGCATCCGACAGCGTGCCTGCGCTGCGTACGGCATTGCAGCTGCTGCGCACGGGCCGTGGTGTACGCGTGTCCCGCATGCCGCTGGTGCGATCGCCGGCCGTGCTGCCCACCTACTACGATACGGACCCCTATCCGTACATGGGAGCACGGGTGCTGGCGGCCGCGCGCGTGTGGAGTGCCATGCGGGCACGTCATGCACACCGCGACCTGTACGACGATGACATCGATTTGGCGTTCGAGCGCGTGATCCCCAGGCTCGAGTCCGCGCGATACGCGCATCAGTATGCCGCGGCGCTGCGCGGATTTGTGTCGGCCTTCGACGATGCGCAGGTGCAGTTGACCGGTGTTTCCGCCGACTCGGCGCGAGGGCTGGCCACTGTCCCGTTCCGCGTGCGCTGGGTGGATGGGCGGGCGATCATCACCGACGTGGTTCGCAATGATGATACGAAGGCCCTGGGCATCGAACCCGGTCTCGAAGTCACTGCAGCGGATGGGTTTCCGATGGCGGCGTGGATCATGGAGCACCGCGGCCAGGTGTCGGCGCCCAACGACTGGAATCGTATGCACCAGCTCATGCAGTTGATGCCCTACGGTCCGCCGGGACGTGCGCTGTTCCGTCTGCGCGACACGGCTGGCCGAGAGCGGCAGGTGGACGTACCGCGACTGGAAGCCAATGTGCCGCTGCTTGCTACGGTGGAGCGGCCGTGGCAAACGCCGTCGCGTGCGCTGACTTCGGGTGTCGCGTACATCGACGTGAATCGCCTTACCGAACAGACCGTGGGACCGGAACTCGCGCAGCATCGCAATGCGCGCGCCTGGATTCTCGATCTGCGCGGGGCCCTGCCCGATACGAGCGCCGTGTTTGCCCAGATCCTGTCGGCCGTGCGGGCGCGCTCAGTGGCGGTGACCGCGCGCGAGCTGCATCGCTACCAGAGTGCCCCATGTCTCGTGGCGTCGTTGCGCGAGGCCACGCAGCAGTGCGCGGATGAGCGCGAGCTGCGGGCGCGCGTGAGTCGTGGGGACACCACTGGTCACTACGCGGGCCGCCTGGTGGCACTGCTCGACGAGCGCACGTCAGGCACCATGGAACGTCTGGCCATGGCGCTGGAAGCCACCACCGATGTCACCTTCGTGGGCAGCACCACGGCGGGCTCTCCGGTGGAAACCGTGCGGCTCGCACTCCCCGGCCAACTCTCCGTGGGCATTCCGGCCGCCGAACTGCGTCGCGCCGATGGTGCGCAGTGGCAGCGCGTGGGCATTACGCCCGTGGTGGACGCCCGCATGACGGCGCGGGCATTTCGTACGGGTGCTGATGATGTGGTGGAGCGCGCGCAGCAGTGGTTGCTGCAGCAGCTCGATGGCGCTGCGCGGCGCCGACGCTGAGTCGTGACCTGACGCAGCGCCGCATGCCCCGTTCGCTCACGCCACTGCCGATCGACAGTGCGCTTCCGGCATTGCAGGACGCGCTGCAGCAGCGCGCCGTCGCCGTACTCGAGGCGCCGCCCGGTGCCGGCAAGACCACGCGCGTGCCACTGGCGTTGCTCGATGCGCCGTGGCTCGATGGGCAACGCATCGTGATGCTCGAACCACGGCGGCTCGCCGCACGCGCGGCCGCCACCTATATGGCGCGGCAGTGCGGTGATTCCGTCGGTGAGACGGTTGGCTACCGGGTGCGCGGTGACACACGCATCTCGGCCCGTACGCGCATCGAGGTGGTGACCGAGGGTGTGCTCGCGCGATTGCTTTCCGCCGATGCCACGCTCGAGGGGTACGGCGCAGTGATCTTCGACGAGTTTCACGAGCGTTCGCTGCACGCCGACCTCGGGCTCGCGCTGGTACTGGAGACCCAGCAGCAACTGCGCCCCGAGCTGCGGGTGCTGGTGATGTCAGCCACGCTCGAGGGAGATGCGGTCGCGGCGCTGATTGCCGATGAAGGCGGCGCCGCACCGGTGGTGCGGAGCGAGGGGCGCATGTTTCCGGTCACCACACATCATCGCGCGCCGCGCGCTGACGAACGCCTCGAAGCCAGTACCAGTCGGGTGATTCGCGAAGCGCTGCAGGATACCGAGGGTGACCTGCTGGTGTTTTTGCCGGGCGCGGGCGAACAGCGTCGAGTGGCCGAACGGCTGACCGGCAGCGCGGAGCTCTCTCGCGTGCACGTGCATGTGTTACATGGCAGTATGCCGCTGAGCGAGCAGGATGCGGCTCTCGCGCCAGCGCCAGCCGGGTGGCGCAAGGTGGTGCTGAGCACGAGCATCGCCGAAACCAGCCTCACCGTGGAAGGCGTGCGCGTGGTGATCGATGCCGGTCTGTCGCGTATTCCGCGTTTCGACAGCGCGGCCGGGCTCACGCGATTGCACACGGTGCGGGTGAGTCGCGCGTCGGCCGACCAGCGACGCGGCCGCGCCGGCCGTACGGCACCGGGCGTATGCTACCGGTTGTGGGACGTGCACGAGGAGCACACCATGCTCGCCGCCACACGGCCTGAGATCCTCGATGCCGATCTCTCCTCGCTCGCGCTCGAGTTGGCCGATGCCGGTATTCACGATCCATCGCAGTTGCGTTGGCTGGATGCACCGAGGGCTGCGGCCTTTGGTGCCGCGCGGGCACTGCTCACGCAATTGGCGGCACTCGATGCGCAGGGTCGTATCACGCCCCATGGCAAGCGCATGGCCGCGTTGCCACTCGCGCCGCGTGTGGCCCATCTCCTGCTGACGGCGGCGTCGCGCGGTGAAGCGGTGGCTGGCGCCGCCATTGCAGCATTGCTCGAGGAGCGCGATGTGTTGCGTGCTGAATTCGGACGTCCACCGGCAGATCTGCGATTGCGCACCGAGCTGCTTCGCCGTGATGGAGACGGTGGCACGGCGGCCGGCATGTTCGGAGCCAGTGTCGACCGCGATGCCACGCGACGCGTGCGGCAGATCATGCAGGACCTGCTGCGGCGTGGCGATTTTGGCGCCGTAAACGCCAACGCGCCATGGAACGACGACGATATCGGCGCGCTGCTGGCGCTGGCCTTTCCCGACCGTGTCGCGCAGCGACGCGCGGGTACCGAGCCGCGCTACCTCATGCGCAATGGCAGTGGTGCGGTGCTGGAAAAGCGCGACGGATTGCATGACGCACCGTGGCTGGCCATCGCCGAACTGGAAGGTCAGCCGCCGGAGTATCGCATCGTGCGCGCCGCGCCCATC
>NZ_DASWXE010000157.1:0-5285 GCF_036405635.1 Gemmatimonas sp.
CAGCGCATTTTCGCGCGTGCCCATGCCACCCACCGGGCCCGCCTGACTGCCACGATTGGCCACGCTCACGCGCTCGTTGCCATCGGCGTTGTAGATGGGATTGATGAGCAGCACCGTGTTGCGCAGCCACGCGTTGCGCTCACCCTTGGCGATGGAGCGCAGCAACCAGAGCAGCGCCTCTTTGCCTTCCACTTCACCGGCGTGGATGTTGCCCTGGATGTAGACGCGGGTCTTGCCCGTCGCGAGCACCTGCGCGGCCGTGGCGCCGGGCGCCCCGATGACCGCGAGCGGCAGCGGGCGTCCCTCGTACGTGTAGCCGTACGTGGTGAGATGGATCTGTGGATTGGCCGCCGCCATCAGCTTCATGTAGGCGATGACATCATCGTAGCGGCTCGTTTCCGCGTAGTCCGTGCGCTCGGGGCGCGTGAGCGGGAACCTGGCGCTGCCGGTGGCGTTGGCACTTGGTGCTGTTTTCGCGGCCTGCGCTTCCGCAGTGCCGCCGGTCGTCAGCGTGAGAGCAGCAACTGCGAGCGCGGTACCAGCGCCGCGGACCATGCGTGACGACATCATCGAACAGCTCCAAACGGATGGTGTGATTGTGTCAGTCGTGATGCAGGCATCGCGACCGGTTGGTGAACGGTGGTAGCCAGTTCGTGGTGGTCCTGCAGAACACTGAGCGAGCGCAGCGCCGGTGTACGGCCGTCCCGACCACGCAGGACCACGGCAATATTGGTGCGCCCCCTGGTCACGCCAAAAGGTACGCGCAACTCGAGCGTACGGCTGGCCGAATCGGTGGGCGCGAGGGTCGCCCGGGCGACGACGCTGTCTTCGACGATCAGGTCGAAATGCCGCGTGGAATCGCGGCTCCCGGCAAAGACGCAGGCAATGGTGACCTCGGTGTCGTCAAAGGTCGTCAGGGCATAGCGCATCCAGCCATTGGCCTGCCGGAAGGTCATGTCGTTCTGTACGCCGGCCCAGTCGTCGTGCCCCGCGTAGCCGTGGGCCAGCTCGCTCTCGGCGTTGCCGGCGATGACCGTGTCCACCACTCGGCGGTCGACGGGAGGCTCCGTTGGGCCGGGTGCTGAGAGCACGAGGCTCACAGATAGCGAGGTCGCAAGCGCGAGAAGGCGACCCATCATCAGGCGAGCGTGGCTCGAAACTGTACGGGATCGAGCACACACGACTGCCGAAGTGAGCCTGGCAAAACGAATACCTTGGGCTCGGTGCGGAACTTGAACAGCCGATACAAGCGATACTGGTGCGGCTGATCATTGGATACCGCAACTTCCCGCGCCGTCGCAAAGAAGGGCGTCATGGCACCGAAGGTAGTGGTCTTCACTTCGATCAAGCGTTCGGACCCGTCTGGGTCAAACGATGCGATATCGTAGCCGAGTCCATCTCCCTTCGTCTTCGCCACGTGTTCGATGCGTTCGGCGAGGTGCTTGGCGCCTGCTTCCCAAAGACGTCGATGCTCGATCTCGAGCACGAACTGCTCCCCCGCTTCGCCCAGTGACGTATTGCGTGCCTCGCGCTCGAGAAAGTTGATGCCAAGCCGTGGAGCTGGCACCGGTACGGGGCGCTCGTAGGTACGCCCCGCTCGCGGTTCACGAACCGGCGGTGGCACGAGAATGTCTTCAAGATCGCGCCGTGACGTTGTCACGGAAGCGACGGCCATCACCGCCGTTTCAGCTGCCGCAACAACAGGCGCATCCATCGACAACCGGAGAATGACCTCGGTGCGCAGGCGATCCTGGTAGTTGGCGCGCGGCTTGTAGCCGTCGATGTAGGGGAAGCCTTCCTCGATCAGGACCGCGCTGATGTTCTGATGCTTGAATTCGATGGCGCCTGCCGAGCGTCCATTCAGCAGTTCCTGCAATCGACGATTGTGCTCGCGCTTGCTGAACGGCTCGCCGCGCAGCTCGTGCCCGAGCATCGCAAAATAGTCCGCCACGGTCGCAGCGACTTCAGCCTGGGACCAGTCTTCAGCCACGGATGGAATGCGGGGCGAGGTAAGCGCGGTCCATCAGGAGTCGTCGTGCCCGTCGCCACGCATCCCGGCAGGTCCGGACGCAAGCTCGTCGCTCGGATGGCCTGCAACGGTCACGAGTTCCGCCTTGTCGGAATGCTTGGACTGCTGTTGGCTGCCCCGGGTTCTCACGAGAAACCACCCATCGTGCGTCAAGGGCCGAAGCACATCCCGTACTCGCATGCCGCAAGATCGGGCAGCGACTCGCCACCGGCAAGCGCGAGGAAGCGGCCTCTCACCGCGGTGTTGGCCCGCTGGCGTCACTCAAAGGCGTGGTGCGCGGGAGCGTCTGGCCGTTAGAGAGCGCCATACGCGGCCGCCAGGGTGAGCATGCGCCCGACGTGCCACTCGTCGAATACGGCCGGATCGTACGTCGGTCCAACCCAATCCCGGTGCGTCTGCCCGGCTTTGGTGCGCGGGCGCGCGAGTGCCGTCACGAGCTCCGCGTAACCGACAACCCCACCACAGTCCTCCGGTGGCCCCGCGCGGGCGCCACCCAG
Organism: Gemmatimonas sp.; assembly: GCF_036405635.1. Taxonomy (GTDB): domain Bacteria; phylum Gemmatimonadota; class Gemmatimonadetes; order Gemmatimonadales; family Gemmatimonadaceae; genus Gemmatimonas. The sequence goes on from NZ_DASWXE010000157.1 coordinate 2,527, forward strand.
TAGCAGCGGCCATCGGGGCTCAGCAAGGTCCACTGGCGACTCCAGGGCCTCGACTTCGATGACATGCGCCCAGTCATCGCCGAAATCGTAGCGATACAGGAACCGATCGCCGGCCACGAGGGCGAGATCAGCCAGACGAATCGCCGTGGACTCTCCCTCCGCTTCCTCACCTGGAGCCTCAAAGCGCCGCGTGCCGATGGTGAACTCGTGCAGATGATAGTCCTGCCAACCAAAGACCAGTTGCAACGTGCGATGCAGTTGCGCGAGCGTGTACTCACCGGGCACGCGGAGCGCACGCCAGATCTCCGGGGTTATCGACTCCAGGTGAACTCGGAGCACGAAGTCCGTCGGCGCCGCCGAGGGGATGTGTCCGGCGACGCGTGCGCGCTTGGCCATGAGAGATTGATGGGGAGGACGCGGTCAGGTCCGCAGGCGCTGATCTACCACATCGACTACATCGACGCCATCGCCCGGGCCAGATCGGTCTCTGCGGTGCTGGCGACCACGGCACCGGCCTGCGTCAACACGCTGCTTGCCTGCGAGGTGCTCGTCGCATCGACCAACGCCACCAGCATCGAGGAGTTGTTGGTGAGCCCTTCGCCCATCTGCTTCAACAGACTGTCCGGAAAGCCCAGGTCGAGAAAGTAGGCGGCCAGTGCACCGCCGGCGGCCAGGGTGATGGTGCCAACGCCCGGCAGAATGAGACCGGCCACCGCGCCAATGAGTGCGCTCTTGCCCACCCCCCAATCCTGCGATTCGGTGAACTTCACCTCACCGCTGCCATCGCGCGTGATGATGGCGACGTTCCCCAGCCCAATCGACGCGGACTTGAGCAGCGCCTCGCCGCCCTCGGCGCCGCTGAGCGTGTTGAAGCTGGCGATGAGAATACGACGGGCCGTGGCATCGGACATGGTGACTCCAGGAAGGGAATTGATGTTGGCGGCGCACTCGCACTGATCGGGCATTGGTACACACTGGCCATGATGCGGTTCAATCGCAGGATCAGAAATGCGTAAATATCGTTCATATATTGACTTACTATCATAAGCTGTATATGCTAAGAAGATGAAAGAATCGGTGCGGCGATACCTGGCGGATATCGGGCGGCGCGGCGGAATACGCAGTCGGCGCACCCTTACTCCCGAGCAGGCGCAGGCCATGGTGGCCAGTCGCGAGGCAAAGCGCGCCGTGCGGGAGTTCGAGCAGTCCGCCATTGGCACACCCACGTCCGATCTGCCCGGGGTCGAGATCGTGCGCGCAGGGCTGCGTGATCTCGCTGGTCAGCAGCATTCCGTCGATGCATTGCTCGTGTCCATGGCAGCCCCGCGACTGCGCCGGCTCGGTATTCGCGTGCCTGTCGGGGTTCCGCACCCTGAGGACGCGCTCTTCGTCCTGCTCGAGCAGCAGCATGGCCAAGCAGCCCACTCGCGCTACAACGCACTCGTGCGGCGCATGGTGAGCTTCTCGCGCGCTGCGGCGACAATGGGTCGGCAGCATGCGTGAGATCGCTACCAGCGAACGGATTGATCGATTTCTCGCGGCGCTCGCTCAGGCTGCCACCGTACCAACCACCGTGTACCTGGTCGGCGGGGCCACGGCGGTTCTCACGGGCTGGCGCGATGGTACCCGTGACATCGATCTCATCATCCGTCCCGAATCCGATTCGCTACTGCGCGCCATACCTCGGCTGAAAGATCAACTCGCGATCAACGTGGAGTTCGCGGCGCCTGACCATTTCATCCCGGTGCCACCGCACTGGGAGGAGCGCAGCCCCATCGTGAAACGCATCGGCCTGTTGACCGTGCGTCATTACGATCTTACGGCACAGGCCCTCGCCAAGATCGAACGAAGCCATGTGCGCGACCTCGCCGACGTGCGGGCCATGCTGAACGCCGGTCTCATAACCGTCGAGGGACTGCGGGCCGCCTTCACCGAAGCCGAGGCTGATCTCTACCGCTACCCCGCGGTCGATCCGGAGAGCTATCGCCAGGCGCTTGATGAGGTCATCTCTTCCCTATCCTGAAGTCGCTACACCAGCTCAATTGAGGCAGTGCCTCGGTGCGCGTTGGCATAGGGGTACTCCACTGCTGGTTTACAGCGGGCAATCACATCGAATGTATGAAGGGCCCTTTCAACCTTCGCATACAATCGACGCTTCAGACTACTGCCAGCGCTTTGGATGGATTGAATCGCGCTCCGACGCGCTATGGCGCGACGCATACGTCGCCCAACCCCTCGCTTTAACTCCATTGAGTCTGAACCGACCTGAGTTCATCGATGAAGCCCTGAACTGTCAGAATGCCGCCCCGCGCGTCATCCGCATACTTGTTCCGTATCGGCGCAGGAATCACCGGCGTCAGCGAAGCACGTTGCATCAGCGAGAGCTGACCTTTGGAGATTGCCGGCTCCAGCGTGAGTAGATGCTTTTGGGGAATCCGCTCCGCTTCATTCAGCACCTGACGCCAGCGATCCTTCGCAGTGTATTTGGCAGCCAGCATACGGAGATTGGCCGCTGGAAACGACGCGTCTGTGTAGGCCTTCGCTGACGGGAACAGGAAGTCCGGCGACTCACCGCCGTCGATCGTCGGTTCCATGACATACGGGATTGCCCATTCCCTGAGCAATGTCTCCATGTGGTACTGCAAAGCGCCGCCCGCTCGTGAAACGCGCGATTGCCGCAGTGCCATGGAGAATGTCCTGAAGGCATCCACATCAGCGGTACCGTCGAGGTGCACAAATCCCTCCAGCAGTCTTCTGGC
>NZ_DASWXE010000158.1:0-13436 GCF_036405635.1 Gemmatimonas sp.
CCCGAGATCACGGGCGAGCGCGCGAATGTAGGTGCCGCCACCGCAAGTGATACGCACATCGAGCGTGTTGTCTCCCGCTCCACGCCACTCCCAGCGATGCACATGCACGGTGACGGGCGCGAGCTCCACGGTGTGCCCACGTCGCGCGAGGTCGTACGCACGAGTCCCATCCACATGCTTGGCCGAATACTGCGGCGGCACCTGGGCGATACGACCCGTCAAAGCCGCCTGCGCTGCGGTCAGCAGAGGATGCATGGCATCGGCCAGCAGATCCGGGTGAAGCAGATCTGCTTCACGCACGACAGTACCGGTGCTGTCGTCGGTGTCGGTTTCAGCACCGAACCGGATCGTGGCGTCGTAGACCTTGGGTTCGCCCACGATGTACGGCAACAGCCGCGTGGACGGACCAATGGCGACGACGAGCAGCCCGGTGGCGAAGGGATCGAGTGTGCCGGCATGACCGACGCGTTTTGTCCGGGCCGCGCGGCGCACCACACCGACGATATCGTGCGAGGAACGCCCGACCGGCTTGTCGACATACAGCACGCCCGATTGCACCGGAGCGCCGATCACGGCATGCGCTCCGGTCGCCACTTACTCCGCCTGATCGGGAGCATCGGGCGTCTCGGCCGATGCATCCTGCGCTTCCCGTTCGTCGCGGATCTTGGAGAGCAGATGCTCGATACGCGATGCGCGCGCGACGCTCTCGTCCGCCCGGAAGTGAATCTCCGGCGCGGAGCGCAAACGCAGGGTCTTGCCAAGCTGCGACCGCAGGTGACTGGCCACGCTGGCCAGTCCCGCAGTCGTGGACTTCTTGTCGGCTTCGTCGCCCATGAGGGAGACGAAGACCGTTGCATGCCGGAGGTCCCGCGTCACTTCCACCGCTGTCACGGTGACGAAGGCGCGGATCCGCGGATCTTTCGCGCCTTCCGCCAGGAAGGTCGCGACTTGTTCGCGGATCGCCTCGGCAACGCGGTCAGGTCGCCGCGCTTCGCCCATAGGGCCTCCTCAGGACTTCGCAGCCTGGTCGAGGGTACGCGCGATTTCCTCGGTGCGGTAGCACTCGAACACATCGCCGATCTTGAGATCGTTGAAGTTCTCGATGCCGATACCGCATTCGTAGCCTTCCTTGACCTCGTTGACGTCGTCCTTGAAACGACGCAGCGAGGAGATGGCGCCATCGTACATCTCGACGCCATCGCGGATGACACGCACCCGGCCACGACGATTGATGATACCCGAGCGGACGATGCAACCGGCAATGGTGCCGATACGCGGCACCTTGAAGGTTTCGCGCACTTCCGCTTCACCGAAGACCACTTCGCGCTCTTCCGGACGCAGCATGCCTTCGAGCGCCGCCTTCACGTCAGCGACCGCCTCGTAGATGATGCGATACAGCTTGATCTCGACGCCTTCGCGCTCGGCTGCTGCGCGCGCGTTGTTGTCGGGGCGCACGTGGAAGCCGATGATGATGGCACCCGATGCCTTCGCGAGCAGGATGTCGCTTTCGGCAATCGCACCCACACCACGGTGGAGGATATCCACCTGCACTTCCGGATTGGACAGCTGACCGAGCGCGTCGGCGAGCGCTTCCGCCGGACCGCCCTGGTCGGCCTTGATGACGAGGCGCAACTGGCGCTTCTGGCCAGCCGATGCCTGCGACATGAAGTCCTCGAGGGACACCACACCACGCGTGGTGCGACGGCTCTTCGCTTCACGATCGAGACGCTCACGTCGCTGCGCGATTTCACGCGCGGCCGTGGCATCTTCCACCACCAACAGCTGGTCACCAGCCATGGGCACACCGGTCAGACCGAGGATCTGCACCGGGATGGCGGGCCCAGCGGACTTCACCTGCTTGCCACGCTCATCGAGCAGGGCACGCACACGACCGGAGTGAATGCCGCAAATGTAGTCGTCGCCGACCTTGAGTGTGCCGTTCTGTACGAGCACGGTAGCAACGGGGCCCTTGCCCTGGTCGAGCTGGGCTTCGACCACCGAACCCATGGCGCGGCGATTCGGATTGGCCTTGAGCTCGAGGATGTCGGCCTGCAGCAGGATCTGGTCGAGCAGGTCGTTGACGCCCGTGCCCTTCTTGGCCGAGATCTCGGAGTGCAGCACCGTACCGCCGAACTCTTCGAGTACGACTTCGTGCTGCAGCAGGTCCTGCTTCACCTTCGGGATGTTCGCCGTCGGCAGGTCGACCTTGTTGACCGCGATGATGATCGGTACGCCGGCGCTCTTGGCGTGCGAGATCGCTTCCACGGTCTGCGGCATGACCTGGTCGTCGGCCGCGATGACGATGACGACGATATCCGTGACCTGCGCACCGCGGGCACGCATGGCGGTGAACGCTTCGTGACCCGGCGTATCGAGGAACGTGATCGTGCGTCCACCAGCGACTTCCACATGGTAGGCGCCGATGTGCTGCGTGATACCACCCGCTTCACCCGCGACCACGTTGGCCTTACGGATGTAGTCGAGCAGTGACGTCTTACCGTGGTCGACGTGACCCATGATGGTCACGACCGGCGGACGCGGACGCAGGTCTTCCGGATCGTCCTCTCCACCCGAATCGGGCAGATCGGCCGCGTAGTCGCTTTCCTTGACGGCCTGGAAGCCAAATTCGCCGGCGATCAGTTCGATCTGGTCGAAGTCGAGACGCTGATTGATGGTGACCATGAGGCCGAGCGTCTTGAACGCAAAGCCCACGATCTGCGTGGCGGAAATGCTGAGGATCTGCGCGAGTTCGGACACCGTGATGAACTCGTTGACGCGAACGGTCTTCCGTTCGCGCTCGGCGGCTGCCTGACGCTGCTCCTCCGCCTCGGCGCGCATTTCCGCACCGAAGCGGCGGCCAGCGCGGCCGCGCTGCGGCGCGCCGCGCAGGGCGGTCATCGTCTTGGTGATGTTCGCCGACACCGCTTCCTGATCCACCGCACCACGCTTGCCCTTCTTGCCACGGCGCTGCTGGTTCTGGCCGCCAGCCTGACCAACACCGGCGCCACCCTGCTGCTGACCACCACCCTGGCCACCCTGACCGCCCTGTCCACCTGGACCGGACGTTCCTGGGCCGCCGGGGCCACGACGATCATCGCGACGCTGGCCCTGATTGAGACCACCGCCCGGGGCTGCCGAGGCGATGGGCCGGGCTGAACCGAAGTTTGGCGAGGCACTGGCGACCGGACGCGGACGCGGTGCGCCAGGCACGACCGGCCGCGGACGCGGACGATCAGGCGGCAGCGACGACGTGGGTGACGGTGCGGCCGGTGCTGGCGCGTCGCCGGCCGGAGCGGCGGACGTGCTGACCGCGGCGGGAGCACTGGTGGGTGCTGCCGCGGCAGGTGCTGCTGGGGTCGCAACCGCCGCCGGCGGCGCGGAGACGACCGGCGGTACGGGCGCGGCCGACACGCTCACCGGCTGCGCCGGTGCGGCAGGACGGGGCGCCGACTCCGTGCGCACTGGAGCAGCCGCCGGAGTGTTGTTGTTCGCCTGTACCACGGGCGTGCTGGCCGGAGCCGCGACCTCGGGGGCCTTCGCCACCGGGGTCACTTCGGCGACCGGGGCCACAGGCTTCGGCTCGGCGATCGGAGCGGGCGCGACAGGCGCATCAACCGCGGCCGGCTTCGCCTGGACCACAGGCTCGGCAATCGGTTTGACCTCCACAGGAGCCGGTTCGGGAACCGGCTTCGGGATCACCGGCGCCGTGGCCGGTGTCTCTGGTGCGGACTCGGCGACATGCTCATGGCCGTCGTCGTGTGCACCGTCATGCGAATCGGGGAGATCTGCCGCGCGACGGCGACGCACCACCGGCGCCGGCGTGGCCGCTTCGGGCTCCGGAGCGGCAGCGGCTTCAGCGGCGCCCGTGCGCCGACGACGCGGCGCAGCCGCAGGTGCCGGCTGCGCCTTTTCGGCGCGCACGCGCTTTTCGCGCTCCCAGCGGGCGCGAATACGGGATACCTGATCGTCGGTCAACAGCGACAAATGGCTGCGAACCGGCACGTCCATCTGGCGCAGCAGCGCGATCACCTCGTCAGCCGAGATGCCGAACTCACCCGCCATGTCATGCACACGAAGCTTGCTCAACCCGTCCTCCTACCGCGAAACGCGCGTCGCGTCGCCCGCCGGGGTTGCCCCGGCCACGGCGCCACGGATTCCGCGCGCCAGCGCCTGATCTACTATCCCGATTGCCGCCGTGGTCTCTCGACCCACAGCGCCACCCAGCTCGGCCGCACTCGGCCACTCCACCATCTCGATACGCCGGGCTTTGAGGACCGGCACCACTTTCTCCAGCGAATGACGGGACACGTCAGTCGCGACCAACGCCATCTGCACCGTGCCTTTCTGCGCCGCGATGCGTACCTGCTCCACCCCGATCACCACCAACCGCCCGCGCGCACCCAGCCCGACCAACCCGAGCACCTTGCGGCGCTGGGCATCGTCGAGAGGCAGGGGCTCGCCGGCGGTGTCACTCACGCGCTGCGGCTTCCGTCGCCGTCGTCCTCAGTGGTGAGCTCATCGATGATGGCCATGATGCGATCCGCCTCTTCCGGCGCGATGCCGGGGAGACGAAGCAGGTCATCACGATCAAGGTCCAGGATGTCGTTGAGCGTGCGATAGCCCGCCTCCGCCAGCACCGCCACCGTGGCGGTTTCCAGACCCTCGATCTCGTTGAGCGGCACATCGGCCTCGGTATCATCGGGCAGCGGCGCGAAGAGCGGGGCTTCTCCGCCCTTCTCCAGCCACTCGCGGCTCGAATAGAGGTCGATCTTCCAACCGGTCAGCTCCGACGCCAGGCGCACGTTCTGTCCGTTGCGACCAATGGCGAGTGACAGCTGATCTTCATCCACTACGGCCTGAATGGTGCGCGAGGCCGCATCGCTGAACACGCGGGCCACACGGGCCGGCGCAAGCGCGAGCTTCGCGAACCGCTCCGGATCGGGCGACCACGGCACGATATCGATACGTTCGCCACCCAGTTCGTTCACCACGGCCTGCACGCGGGCACCCTTGAGGCCCACGCATGCGCCCACGGGATCGACCGCCTCATCACGCGAGGTCACGGCGATCTTGGTGCGGCTGCCGACTTCACGCGCCGCTGCCTTGATCTCCACGATGCTTTGCTGGATTTCCGGCACTTCGAGCTTGAAGAGCGCCTGCACAAACAGCGCATCGGAACGGCTCAGGATGAGGCGCGGCCCCTTGGGCGTGTCTTCGACACGCTTGAGGACGGCGCGCACCGGTTCACCCTGATGGTAGTGCTCACGGTGGTTCTGCTCGCGGTAGGGGATGATCGCCTCCGCTTCACGGAACTTGTTGAGCATGACCACCAGCTTGCCCCGCTCGATCTGCTGCACTTCACCCGAAAGAAGGTCACCCACGCGTCCGGCGAACTCGTCGCGGATACGCGTGCGTTCCCCTTCGCGCACCCGCTGAATGATGCGCTGCTTGGCAGCCTGCACTGCGGTGCGACCGAACTCCATGAAGTCGACCGGGATTTCCATGACGTCGCCGACCTGGAATTCCGGATCCATGAAGCGGGCCTCTTCGACCGTCACTTCACGCGACTCGTCCGTGACTTCGTCCACGACAGTCTTGAGCAGCACGATGCGGATCTCGCCCCGGGCTTCGTCGATCTCGACTTCTGCCTGGACGTTGGCGCCGTGCTTCTTGGCGAGGGCGGCATGAATGCCGTCCTGCAGAAGCCCGTGCAGTTCCTCGCGCGTGATCTGCTTCAGATTCGACAGCTCTCGCAGCGCCGTGAGAATGTCCGCCGATCCGGCCATCCGTCTCCCCTATCGTTTCCAGTTGAACGCCAAGCGCGCCTGCGAGACCTCGCGAATGAGCAGGGATGCTTCCCGCCCCTTCGGATCCCGCACCAACGCCACCTCGGCGCCGCCTTCGCCCGTCACGGCGACGATTTCGACTTCCTGCTTGCCTCCGGCCAGCAACCCACTGGTCACCGTTGCCCGGCGTCCGACAAACCGGCGCCAGTCGGCCGCATGACGCAGCGGTCGATCAGCACCGGGTGAGGACACTTCGAGTACATACTGTTCTCCGACCAGCGCCGCGGACTCGAGCCGGGCTTCCAACGCCCGCGACACGCGCGCACAGTCGTCGATGGTCACTTTTTCTTCGTCCCGCCGATCGATCCGGATCTCCAACACCGGACGGGCCCGCGAGCCCCCACGCCGTAACTCGACCAGGTCGAACCCGAGACCGGCAAGTTCCTGCGTGACAATGGGTTCGATCGCCTCGCCCATCTGTCGACCTCCGAATCGTCCATCCCACGGATCCTCGATCGTGGGCCGGTTTCCGAAGGTCCGGAGAACAAAAAAGTGTGGGGGCCATCCCCACACTTCATCACCCGCGCGGGGCGGGTGCGGTCACGAAGGAGTACTTCTTGAGATTTGCAACCTATTAGGCGCTCGAGACGTGGTCAAGATGATGTCAGTGCCACGATCCCGAGCTGCCGACCGACATCCCCACCGCGATGGCTGAAGAATCGGGACTGATCGCATCTTGTGCATGCGGGGTCGGTGGTCAAACGGGCCACGTTTCTGGCAGTTGCCTGCTCTGCCAGAACGGCGCGCACATCGAGATACCCCTTCGCTGTCGCTGCTGTCCCGGTGACGGCTTCGAGCACCTCCGGTCCGACCTCGTAGCACTGACCACAGATCGCCGGCCCCAGATACACCTCGCATTCCGCAGCGGGGAACCCCAGCGATTCCAGCAGGTCGAGTCCCACATCAAGAATACGGGCGGCGGTTCCCCGCCACCCCGCGTGCAATGCCGCCACGGCCCCACGCGGGTGACCGATCAGCACGGGTGTGCAATCGGCGATGGTCACCGCCAGCGCTGTTCCGGGCACGGTGGTGACGTGGCCGTCCACACCGCGCTCACGGAGCCAGCCTCGCCAGCCGTCCGCGTGTACAGAGACCTGAGCGCCGTGTACCTGATGGGCGGCCGCGAGTCGACCAATGCCCCGGATCTCCAACGCGTCCTGCAAGGCGGCCCACCGCCCCAAAACCGTCCCCACCGCTTCCTCGCCACCGAGCCCAAACGAGCCCACCTGGCGCGTGCTCGTCCAGCCGAGGATGCCGACTGGCAAGCCGGTCGCCGGCCAGCATTCGGCCAAGACATCGGTCATCTCAGCGGGCACTGAGTTCCACGCGGCGAATACGCGCCCCAAGGGCACCGAGTCGAGCTTCGATGCGCTCATACCCGCGCTCGATCTGCTGTGCGTTGTTGATGACACTGGTGCCTTCCGCACACATCGCCGCCAACAACATCGCCATGCCGGCGCGAATGTCCGGTGACTCCACGGTACCGCCGCGCAACTGCGTTGGACCTGATACAATCGCGCGGTGCGGGTCGCACAGCACGATGCGCGCGCCCATGCCCACGAGCTTGTCGGTGAAATAGAGGCGCGACTCGAACATCTTCTCGTGGAAGAGGATCATGCCCTCGCACTGTGTCGCCGCCACGATGGCGATCGACATGGTGTCCGCGGGAAATGCCGGCCACGGTTGGTCTTCCAACTTGGCGACATGGCCACCGAGATCGTTCTGAATGCGCCGTTCCTGATCGGCCGGCACAATGAGATCATCGCCCTCCACCTCGCAGCGAATACCAAGGCGCTCGAAGCCCATCAACGTGCTGCGCAGGTGTTCGACACCAGCTCGCTCGATGCGCAACGTGGATCGGGTGACCGCCGCAAGACCGATGAACGAACCAACCTCGATATGATCGGGGCCGATCGTGTGCGTGGCGCTGCCGAGCGGAAGCCCGCCTTCGATGGTGTAGACATTGGAACCGATGCCTTCGATGCGCGCGCCCAGTCCGACGAGGAACTGCGCGAGATCCTGCACGTGCGGTTCACTGGCGGCGTTCCGCAACACGGTGCGCCCCTTGGCTGCCACGGCAGCCATCAACGCGTTCTCGGTGGCCGTGACGCTTGGTTCGTCGAGAAAGACATCGGCACCCACCAGCCCCGCGGTGGTGAAACGAAACCGCTCGCCAAGCTCGTACGACGCGCCGAGCGCCTGCAACACATGGAAGTGTGTATCGAGGCGACGCCGACCGATCACATCGCCACCCGGCGGCGAAAGCGTCACGGATCCGCAGCGCGCAAGCAATGGCGCGGCCAGCAGGATGGACGCGCGAATACGGGCGCACATCGTGGGATCGAGGTCACCGGCTGCGACCTCCTTCGCGTGAATGCGGAGCGCATTTTCTCCGGTCCACTCGCACGCGGCACCCGTGGTGCGGATGAGTTCCACCAGCGTTTCGATATCGCGAATGCGCGGCACATTGAGCAGCTGCACCGGCTGATCGGTAAGCAGGGCGGCCGCCACGATGGGCAGCGCCGCGTTCTTGTTACCGGCAGGGCGAATGCTGCCCTCGAGCCGATGACCACCTTCGACGATGAATTGAACAGCAGCCATACCAGTGGGGTTGAAGCAGACGCGGGTCGCTCATGAACGATGCTCCCGGAAGCATAGCCGCAGGCGCCGCACCTTGCCTCCCCGGCCTGCCCATGGAATGGGGCGTGAATGTCACAAACCCCTTCCCGCTCCGCTCGTGAACCCTTAGATCCCGTTTCATGTCGATGCCGACCCCTTGGATTCCGTACTTCCTGCAGGCCATCACGCTGCCGGATACCATCGTGGCCCGGACGATCCCCGACCGGGGTCTTCTGGACTGGACCAACGGGGTGTTGCAGCTGATCGTGCTGCTCCTGGCCGTGGGCGCATTGGTCGTCTTCATCATGCTCATGCTGACGGTGCGCGAGGCGGTGAAGAACGTGACCGGTACGGTCGACCGTCTCGCCAACGACACCCGGCCACTGGTGGAGAAAGCCACGGCGCTGGTGGGTGATGCCCGTGAGACGGTCACCATGCTGCGCGAGGATGTGGAGCGCGTGACCGATGCCGCCGCCGCCATCTCCGACGAGTTGCTCAACGCCGCAGAGTCTGCGGGCCGCCGGGTAGACAGCGTCAATGCGGTACTCGATGTGCTGCAGGCCGAGTTCGAGGACTCCGCAATTTCAGCGGTGTCAGCAGTACGGGGCGTGCGCGTTGGCGCCGCCGAGGCCGCGGCTCGCCTGGCATCGAACGGAGGACGCCGGCCCAACGCACGCCCGTTCCGTGCCCGCGAGAGGGATCGAGATCTGGACCGAAAGACAGCCGACGGCCGACACCCTGATTGGGAAGACCAGTAACCGGATGTGGATGCCACGCATCTCCATGTCGGCCTGGCGCGCACTGACTTCCGGGACTGTGCCGTGGGCAGGGGTGGCGATCGCTGTCGTGGCGCTGCTACTGGTCACACCATCAGCCGCATGGGCCTGGACTCCGGGCACCCACGTGTTTCTGGGCGACGCGGTGCTGGGCAACCTGTCACTTGTGCCATCGCACATTGCCGCGTTGCTCGCTGCGCATCCGGCGGACTTTCTGTACGGCTCCATCGCGGCCGACACGAGCATCGCCAAGAAGTACGCCGAAGTAGGCCGGCACTGTCATTCGTGGCATGTGGGTCTCGAAATCCACGATGAGGCAGACAGCCCGGCGCTGCAGTCATTCGCGCTGGGCTACCTGGCACATCTCGCGGCCGATGTGGTCGCGCACAATTTCTTCGTGCCGCGTCAACTCGCGGTCACGTCCAGCACCACCGCGCTGGGGCACAGTTATTGGGAAAGTCGCATCGATACGCATATCGGTGACCCATGGCCACGGCGCGCCCGAGAACTACTGCATCTCGATCACGGCCGCTCCGACCAGCATCTCGACCGCATCCTGAGCCCGACGCTCTTCGGCACACCAACCAATCGTCGAATCTTTCGCGGCATGGTGTATGTGACCGACACGGATTCCTGGCAGCGCATCTTCCAGCTCGTATCCGAGAAGAGCCGCTGGGATCTCGGCGACGCAGAGGTGGGTCGCTATCTGTCGCGCTCCTTCGACTACATCGTCGACCTGTTCCAGGCGTGGGACCGCAGCGAGCCGTTCCGCTTCGATCCCTCCGGTGACAAGCCGCTGCGTGAAGCCAAGAAGGTGCGTCGCCTGGCCCGTCGTCAGGGTGGTGACATTCGTGCAGCCCTCGAAGCGGATCGCATGTTTGGCATGCCGGCGACGCCGTTGCATCACGCCGCCGACCTGCCTGCCCCGCTCTTTACCCCGCGCGTGCGCCAAGCAGCTGGTTGACCTTCTTGGGGTCAGCTGACCCCTTGGACTTCTTCATCACCAGCCCGACCAGCACGCCTTGCAGCTTCTTCTCGCCGCCGGCGAATCGCGCCGCTTCAGCCGGGTTCTCGGCGAAGACTTCATCGATCCAGCCGACCAGCGCTGAGTCGTCGCGCACCTGCAGTAGCCCTTCACGCTTCGCGAGGTCGAGGGGCTCGCCCGCCTCCTGCTCCATCATCGTGAAGAGCTGACGCGCGGCAGTGTTGGACACCTCGCCGCCGGCCTCCAGCTTGATCAGCGCGCCGAGGCGCTCTGCCGTCACCGGATGCTCAGCCAGCGACCGGCCTGAGGCATTCACCGAGGCGAGTACCGTACCCAACATCCAGTTAGCGGCACGGCGCGCATCTCCGGACGCCCGGGCCACCGCCTCGAAATGCGCGGCCAGCGCCTGCTCGACGATGAGCTGCTCCACTTCCACTTCGCCGAGTGCGTAGTCGGCAGCAAACCGTCGACGCTTGGCCTCGGGAAGCTCGGGCAACGCCGCACGCTGACGATCGATGTACTCCGCGTTCAGGCGCAGCGGTGGCAGGTCGGGCTCGGGAAAGTAGCGATAGTCATGACTGCCTTCCTTGCTACGCGCCGGCCGGACTTCGTTGCGCTTGTCATCGTACAGCATCGTCTGCTGCTCGATGGTGCCGCCGCTTTCGAGCACACGGACCTGCCGCGCAAACTCGATCTCGACCGCACGTTCAATGGCCGAGAACGAATTGAGGTTCTTGATTTCGGTCTTGGTGCCGAAAGGACTCGTGCTCGACGGCCGAATCGAGATGTTCACATCGACGCGGAGGGAGCCTTCCTCCATGTTCGCGTCCGACACATCGGCGTACTCGAGGATCTGCTTCATGCGACGCGCATACGCGCCGGCTTCCGCGCCGGTACGGATGTCCGGCTCCGAGACGATCTCGACGAGCGGCGTGCCCGCGCGATTGAGGTCGATGGCCGACACGTCGCGAAAGCGATCGTGCACCGACTTGCCGGCGTCTTCTTCCATGTGCACACGGTGCACCCGAATCACCCGCGGCGTGCCATCGGCCTGTACACCGATGACGACGGCACCTTCGGTGGCCAGGGGACGATCGAACTGCGAGATCTGATATCCCTTGGGCAGATCGGGATAGAAGTAGTTCTTGCGCGCAAAGACCGACGCGTCATGCACGGTGCAGCCCAGGGCCAACGATGCACGGGTGGCCAGCTGCACGGCCTCGGCATTGAGTACCGGCAGCGCACCCGGGAGACCGAGGCACACCGGACAGGTGTTCGTGTTGGGCGCTTCTCCAAACGATGTGGCGCAGCCGCAGAAGATCTTGCTGCGGGTCTTGAGCTGACAGTGGACTTCGAGCCCGATGACCAGTTCCCAGTTCGTGCTCATGCCGTGGCCTCCTCGATGGACAGCGATGCTTCGAGCGCAGCGGCAGCGCGGAACATGGTGGGTTCGTCGAAATGTGGCGCCATGAACTGTCCGCCAACCGGCAGTCCATCCACCAAACCGATCGGCTGCGACATGGCCGGCACGCCCGCCAGGTTTGCCGTGACGGTGAAGATGTCGCTCAAGTACATCTCGTAGGGATCGCTCAGTTCACCCAACCGAAATGCGGGGGTGGGCGTGGTGGGCGTGAACAGCAGGTGCACGCCGCTCGCGAACACGCTCGCGAACTCCTGCGTGATGAGCGTACGCACGGCCTGTGCGCGCTTGTAATACGCATCGTAGTAGCCGGCACTGAGCACGTAGGTGCCCAGGAGGATGCGCCGCGTCACCTCTTCACCGAATCCCTTCGAACGCGAGCCTTCGTACATGCTGCGCAGGTTGTCGGCTTCCACCCGCGCACCATACCGCACACCGTCATACCGCGCGAGATTGCTCGACGCTTCAGCCGGCGCGATGATGTAGTACACGGGGACCGCGAGGTCCGTGCTTGGCAGCGAGACATCACGCACCTCGGCACCCAGTGCGATCAACTGCTGCAGCGCGCGTTCACAGTGCGCGGCGATGCGTGGGTCGAGATTGTCGGGGAAATACTCGCGCGGCTTACCCACCACCAGACCGGCGAGCGGGCGCTCACCGGATGCCGCTGCCGGCACCATCGATGGCACCGGAAGATCGGCACTCGTGGAATCGAAGTGGTCGTGCCCCGAGATCGTCTCGAGGCCCAGTGCGGCCTCGGCCACCGTGGCCCCGAACACCCCGACGTTGTCGAGCGACGACGCGTAGGCGACGAGACCATAGCGGCTCACGCGGCCATAGGTAGGCTTCACACCCACGATGCCACAGAACGCCGCCGGCTGACGCACAGAGCCACCGGTTTCGGAGCCCAGCGCGAGGCGTACCACACCAGACGCCACCGCCGCGGCAGACCCCCCCGACGAACCGCCCGGGACGCGTGAACGATCGAGTGGATTGAGGGTCGGACCGTAGGCGCTGTTTTCGGTGGACGACCCCATGGCAAATTCGTCCATGTTGGTCTTGCCGATCACCACGGCCCCGGCGTCGCGCAATTTGCGCACGGCGGTCGCCTCGAACGGGCTCACGTAGCCCTCGAGCACACGCGATGCGCAGGTCGTGGGCAGCGTCAGCGTCGCGAGGTTGTCCTTGATGGCGACGGGGATACCGGCGAGCGTGCCCTCGACTCCAGAGGCCGCCGCATCACGATCGAGTGCGAGGAAGGCGTTCAGGCCCTGCACGTCGGCCTCGTCGAAACGCGACCACGCGTGGGCGACGGTATGCTGCGCCAGCGGCGTCTTCACATCGGGCTGACTCATGCGGCGTCTCCCTCGTCGGCCGAGGCACCCTGCGCTCCATGCGTGGTGAGACGAGGCACGAGGAAGAACCCATCGCGCATCGCGGGGGCAAATGCTTCGCGGCTGCGCAACAGGACATCGGCGGGGCGCGCATCCGGACGCAGCGGTGCGGCCTGGTCTGGTGGTGTTAGTGGCACGCCCGAGACATCCACCTGCTGGAGCACGTCCATATGCCCGAGAATGCCGTTGAGCTGCTGTACGAGCGCAGGAATCTGCCCTTCGCTCAGCCCGAGTCTGGCCAGCGTGGCCACGTGTCGCACGTCTTCCGGTGTTACCGACATCACTCCCACCCTCGTTCGAGCTTGGCCTGTGCGAGTACGAGCGTCTTGCGCCCGATCTCTTCGTCATCAAAATCGATACGCACCTTGGCATCCCGACCGCTACCGGTGAGCTCCG
>NZ_DASWXE010000159.1:0-25803 GCF_036405635.1 Gemmatimonas sp.
ACCAGTGGCCGAAGCTGCTCCTCTGCCCCATCGAATGGGGCGTGCTCGAGAATGGCGTGCAGTACGGTGCCCGGCTCGGCGCCTGCCGGAAAGGTCCGGAAGTCGCTCGCGTCGGGCATCAACAGCGGCACCGGAGCGCCATCTGTCACGTCATCGCGGTCTCGCGCCACCTGCTCGCTGGCCTCCGCTCGCAGCGCCGCGTACGCACCGGCGGTGAGGGAGGTAAAGCTGGCAATGGAGAATGTGGACAGCCGCTCGCGAATGGACGGAACACCCGGCAGCACACGGGCCATGGCAGCAGTCGACGGTGTCTCGCCCGGCTGCGTAAACGGAGCCACTGGTTGCCATGCGTCCACCTGCTCGATGGTCATGAGCGACGGATGTTCCGCCACGAGTGACTGCAACATGGGCAACCATCCCGCGGGATCCTGTACCAGCGCGTCGGCGACCGCCGTGGCGCCGCCGGTTCGTGCCGTCGCCGTATCATCGAACAGCAGCCAGGAAAGCGCCGAGTGCTCAGAGCCGTTTGGCGCCCGCCCAATCGGCCCCCATGCCACATAGGTGCGAAACCGTGCCCGCGTGAGAGCGACATAGGCCAGGCGACTGTCTTCGGCCAATCGTTCACGCTCCGCCTGTGCGGCCCTGATGTCACGCTGCACGGACCCGTGATCGAAGATCACGCGCTCGCCTTCGTGCACGAGCACAGGCTCCGTGTCCCCGATACGTCGCACTCCCCATAGCGTGGGACAATACACGATGTCGTACTCGAGTCCCTTGCTGCGATGCACCGTGACGATCTGTACGGCATCGTCATCGCTCTCGAGACGGAGCTCACGCACACCACGCGCCTCGGCTGGTTCGCGGCGGGCCGCATCGAGCCAGCGGAGCGTGCCATCGATACTCAGCGCGTCATTCTCCGCGGCAGCATGCAGCAGCTCCTGGGCATGACGCAGGTTCGTCAGTCGACGATCGCCATCAGCCTGCGCCAGGAACCGACGGACCACACCGCGGGCCTCGAAGAGATGCTCCAGTAGCTGCAGCGTCCCGTGCGTCACCCACCGCTCACGCAAGGCCGCAATCTCGCCCAGGATCTGATCCCATTCCCGTTCGCCAGCGGGCGTGGCGAGACGCAACAGGTCGTGGTGCGACATCCCCCACAGTGTGGTCGCAAGCGCCGCCCGGATACGAGGCATATCGCGCGGCGTGGCAATGGCCTCCAGCACACGCTGCAGCTCTTCCATCTCGCGCGACTGCATGACGTCGCCCAATCCCGAGACCACGGACGGCACGCCCGCGGCCGCCAGGAGCTGCACCATTTCCACGCCTTCGAATCCCTTGCGCACCAACACGGCGATGCGGCTGGGTTTCCAGCCATCGCGGACATGCTGGACGATGGATTGCGCGCACGCCTGCAGTACCAGGGCACGCGCCTGTACTGCGGGCGTGTACACCGGCTTGCCGTTGCGCTCCTCGGGGGGCACGAACAGCCATTGCAGCGCATGCGTCCCATCGAGCCTTGCATCCGGCGCTGGGTGCTGTCGCGCGATGGCCGGATGAAAAGCAATCTCCTCCTCGACGAACGGCGACGGGGAGCGGGAGAAGAGCGCGTTCACCGCCTGTACCATCGGCGGCGTGCTGCGGAAGTTGTAGTCGAGCGTGTAGCGCTGCGCGGCCTGCCGAGACGCCTCCAGGTAGGCGCGCACATCAGCGCCACGAAAGGCGTAGATGGCCTGCTTGGGGTCACCGATCAGGAACAGCGGCCGCCCGGTAAAGGCGATGCGAAAGACGTGGAACTGGTGGCTGTCGGTATCCTGAAACTCGTCGATCAGGGCAGCCTGGAACTGCTGCCGAATGGCGCGGGCGAGCAGCCCATCGGCACCCTGCGCGGCAAGCACCCGATGGAGCTGCTCCAGCAGATCGTCGAACCCGATGACGGCCCGTTCGCGTTTGAGCGCGCGCACCCGCGCATCGGCTGCCTGCAGGCAATCCGCGCGCACTGCCATCTCGAGCTCGCGGAGCGCTGTCTGCAGCACCGTGGCAGCCATGGCGATAGGCCAGTCGGCAATGGCATCGGCGGCAGTGCGGTTTTGCTTGCCGACCTTGTTGGCCTTGGCATACAGAGCTTCCACACACAGCGCATCGGCCAACGTTTGCGCAGCCGCGAGGTCCCCGCCTGCGGCCCGCGCGGCAAGCGCATCACACTCGTGCACGCCTTCGTCTGCCGCCAACAGCGCGCCCTTGTTCCACTTCACACCGGCAGCCGCCTGTCGCAGCGCATCCACCGACCATGACACGGTGAAGGCGCCGAGTGCGAGGTCCACCGCCACGCGTGCCGCAGCGACGGGGACGGCCGGCTCGATGGTCGCATCGGGCCAGCGCCGCCAGGTGCTGTAGTCGGTCAGAAAGCTCAGCGGCGTCCAGTTGCGATTCACCGCCCAAGCCGCAAGCGCATCGTCGACATAGAACGTGCGCCGCCACCAGTCATGCATGGCTTCTTCGATGAGCGCTGCCGGATCCTCCAGCAACTTCACGCCGAACGGCGCACCACTCTCCAGCGCGAACTCGTCCAGCACGCGCTTGCAGAAGCCATGAATGGTGAACACCGACAACGTGTCTAGCGCACCCAGTGCTTCCTGAGCCCGCTGCGACGCCCAGCGTTCGCGGCCGTCCGCCATGCGCCGCAGCATCTCGATTTGCGGACGGCTCTCGGAAAAGAGCGTGTTCGCCCACACATCATGCGCCAGTTGCAGCGTATGTCGAATGCGCGTAACCAGTTCCTCGGTGGCGGCGTTGGTGAACGTCACCACGAGGATATTGCCCAGGCCATCCACGATCGGTTGTCCCGACGCGTCGGTCTCCAGCAGCAACCGCACCACGCTCATCGCGATGTTGAACGTCTTGCCGGTGCCCGCACTGGCTTCGATCAACGAAAGGCCCGGCGGAAACGGCGATGCCTCCACGACAAACGGACGCTGGCCGGCGTGCGGAGTCTGGCTCACGAGGTGGTCTCCGGTTCCACCACTGCCATGGCCGCGTCCAACGGCTCCCAGAATGCCGTGACGAGTTCCACGAAGGCTTCGGCGTGTCCTTCAAACGGATCCCGACCTCTCCAAAGCAAGGCGACATAGGGATCGTCCATATCTCCCGCCGCGAAGTCACCGCCGGGGGCAAACGCCGCGCGTGCCGCTTCGAGCGGAGACTTGCTGGTGCCACGCGCGGCCCCCGCACCGGTCAGCGCCTTGCGATAGGCCGCAGCTGCGCCGAGGAAATAGGGTGCGGGTGAGAGCAGCATGCGACGATAGCCCTGCACCAGTACTTCGAGCAGTGCGTGGGCATTCGGTACATCACCGAACCGTTGGTCGTCATCCAGCGCCAGCACACGCGTCTCCCCAGCCACGCCCGCCGCGAGTCGTGCGAGATGCGCAATCCAGGCACGCACCAGATCGTGCGGTTTGAGCGTGGCCGCCCGTACGCGCCACTGTCCACCGGGCAGTTGATGATCGAGGCGGCCAACCAGCTGCCAATCGCTCCCCTGCACGTCGATGGTGAGCGGTTCGAGAAACGCCGGATGCCCCACCCGATCGAGCAACGGCGCTACATGCCGCGCCAGTCGCTCGTGCCACGCATGCCCCAGTGGACCGGGGGGCAGATCGCCCGACGCAATGAGCAATGCCGTCATCGCGTCCCGCGGCGTTTCCTGCAGCGCCCCGTGCAACAGTCGTTGCTGCAGACGCGTGCGCAGCAGGGCATCCACGGTGGACGGCTCATCGTCTTCCACCACCTCACGCGCAGCCCGTAGTGACAAGCTCAGGGCGCGTTCGGCGTGGAACTGCGATGGGTTCACCCACGCGGCCATCAAGTCGTCGAGGGTGATCATCAACCGCGCCCCGGCAGTAACCGGCTCGGCGGCCCGTGACGCCGTCAGAACGAATGGCTGTTCCACCTCACGCCGAGCGGAGTCGCCCACGCTGGCGGCCAGTGCGGCGTCAAAGCTGAAGAGCGGCGTGGACACGTCCGCCTGAGACGTGAAGTACGCACGACTGAACGGCTGCAGGCGATGCTCCACACGCAGCAACGGATGGCCACGATCGTCACCCGTGCGCGCCACCTGCTGGAAATACTGCAGCAACTCGGCCACCACGATGGACGGCGCGATCTCGGCATTGTTGGTCTGTGACCGACCCACGTATGACAGATGCAACCGCTGCTCGGCGCACAGCAGCGTATCGAGCACAAGTTGCCGGTCGTCGGCGCGCGGATCACGGTCACCCAGTTGCCGGACACTGCCGATCAGATCGAATGCCGGCCGGCGCTCACGCCGCGGATAGCTGCGGTCGTCGAGTCCAAGCATGGCGATGACACGATGGGGAATGGCTCGCATCGGCTTCATCGCGCAAATCGTCAGCCCACCCGTGAGGAAACCGGCTGCATGCTCGTCGTTTTGCAACGTGGCCATGAGCCAGTCGCGCACCACCTCGAACGCCACGGGTCCACTGCCCATATCCGTCGATTGCGAGAGCGCACGAACGGCGCGTCCTCCGACCGGTTGCTGCAGGGCATGAATGCTGGCCAGCACCTGCTCGTACGTCCCACGTTCCGCGTTGCCGTCGGGCTCCACAGCCCAGGTGAACACCTCCGTCAGGACAGTGGCCCATGTCGCGAGTGAGCGGTCCAACTGCAACTGCGCGACGTGCTGCTCGAGCTCATGCATCCATTGCACGAACACTCCCAACAGCTCCACATCGCCGACGAGATCACCCGCTACCGGCAGCACGCCATCCACCAGCGCATCGACCGGACCGGCCGCATAACCGGCCATCATGCGGTCGAGCCCGAGACGCCAACTGTTCTCGCCAAACGGCGGCAAGCCAAAGCGGGATGCACGATCATCGGCGTCCCAACCCCATCGTATCCCCGCGTCCTGCACCCACACGGCCACCTGCTCGACTTGTGCGGCGGTCAGACCCACACGGCGGCGCACCGCTGGCACGCCCAGCAGGCGCAGCACATCACTGGCCGTCACGCGCGACGTGACCAGCTGCAGCAGCAACTCGAATGCCTGCAGCGGCGCCGACTCACGCGCCAGGGCCCGGTCTGCCACGCGATGCGGAATGCGGGGACGCGACTCTGTTTCCGCACCGCCAAACACAGCCTCAGCCAGCGGCGCGTACAGCTCCACATCCGGCACCATCACGAGAATATCGTGGGGACGCAGCGATGGATCGCTCGCCATCGCATCGAGCAGTTGATCGCGCAGCACTTCCATCTCGCGAAGCGGTGCATGGCACACATGCACACTGAACGACCGGTCACTGCGATCTACGAGATAGGTGGGCTCGCCAGAACCAGGAGCGCGCAAGCCGCGTTGCACGTGATGCAGCAACGAGTCGTCGGCCGGCATAGACGCCCGTACGTGACGGGAGGGTGTAACTGGAGACGCATCCTGCTCCCGCAACAACGCTACGAGCTCCCGCGAGGCATGGCCAAACTGCGCGAAGAGCGGGTGTTCCCGCGCGGACTCGGCGCCCTGCACATCGTGCGGCACGAGCACATAGAAGTGCACCGGCACAAACCGCGACACGGCACGCAGCAGGCGAACAAACAGGGGCGGCAGTGTGGAGATGCCGAATACAGACAAGCGCGAGGGCAAGCCCGGTGGCGTGACGACTGCGCCTTCAAGCCGCTCGATCGTCTGCAAGAACCACCGTGCAAAGTGCATCGGCGGGTTCACCGCCCCACCCAGGTGCGACTGCACCAGGTGATGCCAGAGCGCTGCCTGCCAGGCCGCGTGCGGATTGTCGCCCGTGTCGTCCTGCGTCCGTTCGCCTCGCTCCCACGCCAGCAGCATCGCGGGCCGGTAGAGACGATACTCGTCGAAGCGTGCGCTGATGCGCCGTGCGAGTCCGTACCGCTTGGCGGGGTCGGCATCGACGAGAAACGCACGCAACGGATCGTAGACGGGGTTGGCCAGCAACGCGTCGTCGCCCAGCATGGCAAAGACCCGCCATCGCAGCGCTTCCTCCTCGAACAGCGGATCGATCGCTGACGCATCCGGTCCGGCCAGTTTCTCGGCCAGCGTGCGGCAGAACGCCGCCGGAAACGGCAAGCGCATCGACGCAGCACACCCACGCCGGCGCGCCAGTTGCTGACGGACCCAGCGCTCCATGCCAAGGCTTTGCACCACGACGAGGTCATCCTCGAAGGGCGACAGCGGTGCGGCCGTGAGCGTCGCGTCCAGCTCGGCAAGCAGGGCGTACGGCGAGTCGCCCGTGATCACCTGCAGCCCCGGCGACAAGACGTGGTCGCTCATCGATGGTTGCCGGCGTACACGCGCGTGGTTCAGCCGAGCGTGCGGTCGGCCGCGATCACGGCATTGAGCAGAACGTTCGCACCGTTCGTGATGTCGTCCGCCTTGGTGAACTCACGCGGCGAATGACTGATGCCGCCCACGCTGGGCACGAAGATCATCCCCATCGGGGCGATGTGCGCCACTTCCTGTGCATCATGGCCCGCACCGCTGGGCATGCGCTGATGCGTGAGCTGCAGCGACGTCGCACTGGCCTGCACGATGTCCATCACACGCGGATCGGACAACGCCGGCTGGCTGTTGGCATTGTACGCAAAGCTGAACTCCGTGCGGGTGGCCTCGCCGATCTCCTTGGCCATTTGACGGAAGCGCGCATCGAAGCGGTCCAGCTTGGCTCCGTCGATGTCCCGCAGATCGATGGTCATGACGACCTGCCCGGGGATCACGTTGGTGGTGTTCGGCGTGACATTCATGCGCCCGACGGTGGCGACCTGGCGTCCCGGCTCGCTGCGAATGGCCTCGTTCACCGCCACCGTGAATCGTGCGGCGGCCAGCATGGCATCCTGCCGCTGGTCCATAGGCGTGGTGCCGGCATGATTCGAGAAGCCCTTGATGGTGACCTCGAACCACCGGAGACCCACGATGCCTTCCACCACACCGATCTGGCGGCTGCCGCGTTCGAGCAACCCACCCTGCTCGATATGCAGTTCGATATAACACGCCACATCGCCCTTGCGCTTCACACTCTCGGCGATGCGATCCGGATCGCCGCCAATGATCTTGATGCCCTCGCGCAACGTCTTGCCGGAACGGGCCACTCGTGAAAGGTCTTCCGGCTTGAGCAGTCCGATGAATCCCTGACTGCCCACCGTGCCCCCCTCCTCGTTCTGCCACACCACCACGTCGAGTGGATGACGCAGGCGCACCCGCTGCTCGGCCAGTGACCGCGCTACTTCGATGGCACTGAACGATCCCACTGGGCCGTCGTAATTGCCGCCGTCCGTCACCGAGTCGATGTGCGACCCGATCATGATGGGCGCCATGCGGGCATCCGTGCCCGGCACGCGCGCAATGATGTTGCCCAAGGTGTCGAGCCGCGGCGTGAGTCCGGCCTGGTGGAAGAGATCGAGGGCGAAGCGGCGTCCCTTCAGGTCCGCATCACTGTACGCCACGCGGTTGATGCCACCGGCCGTGCGCCCGATGCGATCGAACTGCGCCAGCGCACCATTCAGGCGCTCGGCGTTCACACGGAGCGGAGCAGACTGCCCCATCACCACGCGGGAGAGCCCGGTGCCCATGGCCGGAACCGCAGCCAGTGCGGCGGCCTGTTGCAGGAAGGTGCGACGAAGCATGAATGGCGTCTGGTAGCGGTCAGACCTGCGTGAGGATCAACGGTTCACCGTTGCGGATCATGATGGTGTGCTCTTCATGCACCGCGAGTGTGCCGTTGTGGGTGCGATACGTCCACCCGTCACGGTCTTCCACCACGCGGGCCACCCGTCCGCTGATCATGGGCTCCACAGCAATCACGAGGCCTTCGTGCAGGATCATGTCGGCCGAGGGGTCGTCCCAGTTTGGCACGGACGGCTCTTCATGCAGCTTGCGCCCGATGCCGTGCCCGGCCAGCTCCTTGAATACCCGGCCGCCATGACTGCGTACGGTACGCTCGATGGCGGCGCCCACATCGCGCACCCGCTTACCGGGGCGTGCGGCGGTCAACCCCGCTTCCAGTGCCAGCCGCGCCGTGCCCACCAGTTGTTTGGCGCCACGTGGCGCGGTCCCGACAATCACGGTCCGCGCGCTGTCGGCCATGAACCCGTCCAGTTCGAGCGTCACGTCGAGCGTGACCACGTCGCCATCCCGCAACGCGCGTGGCCCCGGCACGCCATGCACGATCTCGTCGTTCACACTGATACAGGTGAACCCGGGAAAGTCGTAGGTGAGTTGCGGCGCCGACCGCGCTCCTTCGGCGCCGGCGCACTGCGCTGCGATCCGGTCGAGGTCAGCCGTGGTGACACCAGGCCGCACAGCCTGCGTCATCGTGTCGAGCGTTCTGGCCACGAGCCTGCCCACGCGCTGCATGGCGTCGAGTTCGGAGGCGTGTTGGATGGTCATACAGCAACGCTAGCACGCAGCGCCGCTCTTGGCGCGGGGGTTGGGGCGAACGGTGTCACGGTCGAGATCCACCGATGGCCTTCCGAGGCGAAATGGCGCACTTTGCAGCAGCCACCCGCTGTTGCAACCCTGTCGACGCCCGATGACCGCGCCCGCGACCGATCACCTGAACGACACTGACGCCGCCGACATGTCGGCGCCCGCCGCACCGGCCGACTCCGATCTCGGCTTCGGTCGGGTCGTGGCCCAGCAAACCCGGGGACGATTCCTTTCGAAGGATGGACGCGCCACGGCCCGCAAGTTCGGCCTGGGCGGGCAGCGCACCGAGCATCTGTACCTGCAGGCGCTGAATGTGCCCTGGGGCACGTTCCTGCTGTGGACGGTGGGCGCCGTGCTGCTCATGAACGGCGTCTTCGCGCTGGGCTACGGCTCTCTGGGCAGCGGTGCCATCGCCGGTGCCGGCACGTTGGGTCTCGAAGACCCGTTCATGCGGGCGTTCGTGTACAGCGTGGGCGCTTTCACCACCACGGGCACGGACGGCCTGCATGCCATGGGCAGCACGGCGCACCTGCTCACCATCACGCAGTCGTTGCTGGGACCGCTCACCGGCATGATCATCGCCGGTCTCGTCATCGCCCGGCTCACGCGCCCACGGGCCCGCCTGCGCTTCAGTGAATCGGCCGTCATCGCGCCGTACGAAGGTGGCCGCGGGTTCATGTTCCGGTTCGTGAACGAACTGCCCAGTGAGCTCACCGACGTGTCGGTGTCAGTGAACCTGTTCTGGTACGAGGACATCGACGGCAAGCGTGAGCGCAACTTCCATGTGCTCAGCCTCGAGCGGGAGCACGTGGCCTTCTTCCCGTTGCACTGGACCGTCGTGCACCCCATCACGGCCGACAGCCCGATGCGTGGTGTGACACCGGAACGACTCTGCAGCGGCGAAACCGAAATTCTGGTGCTGATCTCGGCCCACGAAGAGACCTTCTCCACCCGCATCTCGGCGCGGGCGTCGTATCGCTGGGATGAAGTGAGCTGGGATGCCAAGTTCGCCAACATCTTCACCACGGCCGGTGATGATGTGCTGGCCATCGACGTCGACCGTCTCAGCCGCTTCGATCGTCTGCCGGAAGGCGCCACGCGTATTCCCGCGCCCTCGGAAGGCGCACCGATCAGCACCTGAAAAACAGACCTGCAGACACCACGCTGGCGTGACGCTATCGCGCGCCGGCGTGGGCCACGACGTGTGTGCTCGCGTCGGCCTGCTCCCCGCGCAGCGCGTCGAAGTCGAGCTCACGCTCGAGCTCCCGCAAGACCTCGTCGGAGATGGCGCCTTCATTGCGCAGGCGCACCAGCAGGCGCCGCTCCGCTTCCCGCATGCGTGTCCGCACACCGTGACGGGCATGGGCCGCGCCGGGATCGCGATGATGTTCCTTCCGCTCGCGCAGTTCGTTGCGCAGCCATGTCACGTCGGCTTCACTGAGTGAACCCTCGCGCGCCGCATCTTCCAGCTCTTCGGCGGCGCGGCGCAGTGCCTCCAGTCGCGCAAAGCGCTCCTCTTCGTGCTGACGCGTTTCGGGCGCGAAATTGAACCGCCGGATGATCGGAGCCAGCGAGCACCCCTGCACCACCAGCGTGACGAGGATGACGACCATCGTCACGTAAAGCAGCTGCTCACGGAACGGGAAAGCACTGCCGTTGTCGAGCGTGAGCGGCAGTGCCAGTGCGGTGGCCAGTGAGACAATGCCACGCATGCTGGTCCACGATACCAGCACCACCGAGCGCAGTGGCGGCGCCGGATCGCGTTTGGCCAATGAACGATCGAGCCAACGCGGCAGGTATGTGGCAATCGGCACCCATAGCAGGCGCACCAGAATCACCACCACCGAGATGACCAGCCCGGGCATGAGCAGCGTGGGCAGTTCACCGGCTTCGCTGGTGCGCAGCAGCATCGCGAATTGCATGCCGAGCAAGACGAAGATCATTGCGTTCAGCACGAACACCAGCACGTCCCACACGGCGTTCGACTGCAGACGGGACTTGGGGCCGATCGCCGTGGAGAGATGCTGCCGCGTGTACAGCCCGCCGGCGACGCAGGCCAGCACGGCCGACACATGCAGCGTCTCTGCCGCCATCCAGGCCGCGTACGGCGCGGCGAGAATGAGCAGCGTCTCGGCCAGTTCATCGCGGGTCTTCCGCGCACCACGAATGATGAGCCAACCCACCAGCAGGCCAATCAGCGTCCCGATACCCGCGTCCACGAAGAAACGCACAATGGACTCACCGAAGCTGAACACCCCGGTCACCGCGGCCACGACGGCGGAGCGATAGAGCACCAGCGCCGAAGCATCGTTCACCAGGCTTTCGCCCTCGAGAATCACGATCACCCGACGCGGTACCGGAAGGCGCGACACCACCGCCGCGGCAGCCACGGCATCGGGTGGTGATACGATCGCTCCAAGGGCGACCGCCACGGCCCACGGCATCCCCGGAAACAGCGCGCGCGCCACGATCGCCACCCCAACGGTGGTGACCACCACCAACCCGATAGCCAGCAGGGCAATGGGGCGCCGATTGGCCTTGAACTCGCGCAGAGACGTGAAGTACGCCGCCGCCCAGAGAATGGGTGGCAGGAACACGAAGAAGACGAGGTCCGGCTCCAGCTCGGGCACCGTGACGCTGGGGATGAACCCCAGCGCAAGACCGGCCAGCACTTGCAGCACCGGTGGTGGCACCGGCAACCGGCGTCCGAATGCGGTGAGGGCAACCACCAACGCCGCGAAGGCGATGCCGATTAGAATGGGAGAGTGCGAGTTCACGCGAGGGGCGCCGGAGTGGAGGTGCGATCTCTGCCCGAATCTGTCGACCCGTGCGGACATTTGCACTCCGTCCGACGCTCGTGTCTTTCCTCAGCCACGCCATCATGTCCGCGCTCTTTTCGCCGATCACGCTCCGCAGCCTCACCCTGCGCAATCGCGTCGGGGTCTCGCCGATGTGCCAGTACTCTTCCACCGACGGCATGGCCACCGACTGGCATCTCGTGCACCTGGGCGCGTTTGCCACCGGCGGCGCCGGACTGGTGATCAGTGAGGCGACGGCCGTGGTGCCCGAAGGGCGCATCTCACCGCAGGACCTCGGCATCTGGTCGGACGAGCATGTGCCCATGCTGCGCCGCATCACTGATTTCATTCACGACCAGGGCAGCGTGGCCGGTATCCAGTTGGCACATGCCGGTCGCAAGGCCAGTACGCGCCGTCCGTGGTCGGGGCATGGCGCAGCGCCCCTGTCCGAAGGTGGCTGGGAAAATGTGATGGCGCCCAGCGCGGTCGCGTTCGCACCGGACTATCCGCAGCCGCACGCGCTCACGCTCGACGGGATCGCGCAGGTGGTGGAAGCGTTCACGGCGGCAGCCCGACGTGCTCTGCAGGCGGGCTTCAAGGTGGCCGAGGTGCACGCGGCGCACGGTTATCTCATGCACCAGTTCCTGTCGCCGCTGGCCAACCAGCGCACCGACCAATACGGCGGCTCATTCGAAAACCGCATCCGGCTCACCTGCGAAGTGTCCGCCGCCGTACGCGCCGTGTGGCCCGACGACCTGCCGGTGATCGTGCGCATTTCGGCCACCGACTGGGCCGAGGGCGGCTGGGATGTCGAAGAGTCAGTGCAACTCGCCGCACGTCTCAAGACGCTGGGCGTCGACCTGATCGACGTGTCGTCGGGCGGGCTGGCGGCACACCAGCAGATCACGGTGGGGCCGGGTTACCAGGTGCCGTTTGCGCGCCGCGTCCGCCACGAGGGAGACATTCCCACGGCGGCCGTGGGTCTTATCACCGAAGCACAGCAGGCCGAGGCCATCATCGCCAACGGTGACGCCGACATGGTACTGCTGGCGCGTGAAGTGCTGCGTAATCCGCACTGGCCGCTGCTGGCGGCACACGAGTTGGGTGATGCCGGTTCGTGGCCGTCGCAGTACCTGCGCGCACGGCCACGATAGACGACATCAGCGAAGGCGAGGGGCAGCGCGATCAGCCAGTGACGCGCTTGCCCGTGATCGGCGTGGGTTCGGCGTTGATCTGCAGACCCACGATCTCGCGCGCCAGCGAACCTTCGAGCTGATCGCCATTCGCGCGCACGGTCCAGGTCTGGATGGCTTCGCGCACCATCGACTCACCGTTCATGTTGAGGCGCGCTTCGGAGCGCTGTACAAACGACGCACCGGCTGCCGTCGTGCGTCCGGGAATGGTCACCGGCTTGTTGAGCGGCTGCTCGTCGGAACGCTTGGTGACCTCGACCGTGGCGAGCAGGGAGTCACCGGAGGCCACCACGGTCATCAGACCGGTGGCGCGAATGGGCGAGGGCACGCCGTTTTCAACGCGTCGACCAATCTCCCATTCGACGGTCCACTTGCCGACGATGGGGGAAGCGGACTGGGCACCAAGAGGTGCCGCGACAAGAAGCAGTGCCGTGAGGGGGGCGAACATCCGAGGCATGGAGAAATTCCTTCAAGTGAGTGACCCGACCGAAACCACTGGTTGCGTCGGGTCAGTCACGGATTGCCCCCCGGAGGGTTTCCCTCGCCTTGCACCGCTACAAAACGCGTACACCTCAACGAGGCTACGCTTTCACGCCGCCCAGTGCGCACACATGCGCCCACTCGTCAGGCGTGACGGGCACCACGGACAGCCGACTCACACGCAGCAGGGCCATCTCGGCCAGCGCCGGATCGGCCTTGATCTGCGGCAACGTCACCGGCGTCTTGAATGCCGCGACCGCCTTCACATCGACCATGAACCAGGTGGGCGTTTCCGGGTCGGACTTCTCGTCGTAGTACTCGTGCGACGGGTCGAACGCCGTATGGTCGGGATATCCCTCGCGCACCACTTCGCACACACCGGCAATCGCCGAAGGCTCGGCGTTGGAGTGGTAGTAGAAGCAGCGGTCGCCGGTCTTCATGCCATCCCGCAGGAAGTTGCGCGCACCCGAGTTGCGGATGCTGTCCCAGCAAGTCGTGCGGTCCGGCGCCGCCATCAGGTCGTCGAACGAGAACACATCGGGTTCGGACTTGATGAGCCAGTACCGACGTTCACCCTTGGCGCGGGGCGCAAACACCGACGCCCACGCCCCCTGCTCGTAAGGCGCGGACTGCGGCGCCTTCTTGGCCGGTGCCTTCTTCGCGGCCGGCTGCTTCGCTGCCGCTTTCTTTGCAGCGACCTTGCCGGCCGCGGCCTTTTTGGCCGGCATCGTCAGTTCATGCAGCAGCTGGAGGCACCGCACCCCATGGTAGGCATGCCGCGTCCCGATGGGGCGCAGGTATCACCACTCGCGCCATTGGTGAAGGTCACCAGACCGCCGGAGAGGACACGACGCACCGGTCGTCCCGATTCGGGATGAGCCGTAAGGGGCGCTTCCGACATGGACTGACGCACTTCGAAACGCTCAGGCGTTTCACCCTGCGTCTCGGGGAGTGTTTCATAGACGTAGATGGGCATGCCTGAAAGATACGCGATACATTCGCGTCATGCGCCCCCTTCCTCCGCGCGTTCCCGCGCCCGCCCGCTTCACCGTCCCTGCACTGCTTGCGGCCCTGACCGCGACCGCTGCGTCGCTCCATGCCCAGTCGCCCAGCCTGGTGACGACGGCTGACCGGATCTTTGCCGCGTGGAACACCACGCACACGCCCGGTTGTGCCGTGGGTGTGGCGCGCGGTGGCGTCACGCTGCTCGAACGTGGCTACGGCATGGCTGATCTGGCTGGCGAGCGACCCATCACACCGGCCACGATTCTGGAATCGGGCTCGGTGGCCAAGCAATTCACGGCAGCGGCAGTGATGCTGCTCGTGGCAGACGGGAAGCTCGCGCTGGAGGATGACGCGCGGAAATACCTGCCCGAGTTGCCGCTGTACGGTAAGCCCATCACCGTGCGCAATCTGCTCACGCACACCAGCGGGCTGCGCGAGTGGAGCAACCTGATGGCGTGGCAGGGCTGGCCGCGCGGCACCCGCGTGCACACGCAGCCCTACGTGTACAGCGTCATCACCGCACAGAAGGCACTCAACTACCCGGTGGGCGAGCACTACTCGTACACCAACTCCGGCTTCCTCCTGCTGCGCACGCTGGTCGAGCGCGTCAGCGGACAGACGTTCAGCGAGTTCAGCAAGGCGCGCATCTTCACGCCGCTGGGACTCACCCACACGCAGTGGCGTGACGACTTCACGCGCATCGTGCCCGGGCTCGCACAGGCGTACGCACGCGATGGCGCCGGATTCAGCATTGACATGCCCACCGACAACATCATCGCGGCGGGTGGACTGCTCACGACCGTGGGCGACTGGCTCCGCTGGAACAACGCCCTTACCAAGAAGACCCTTGGCGCCGGGGTGGTCGATTCACTCACTCGGCAGATGCGTCTCAACAACGGCCTCGAGATCGCCTACGCGCTCGGGCTGACGGTGGGTCAGTATCGTGGCACCCGCGAGGTGGCCCACTCGGGCTCCACGGCGGGCTATTCCACGTACCTCGCGCGCTTCCCGGAACTCGGCGATCTCTCCATCGCCGTGCTGTGCAACGTGGCCGGTGCCAACCCCACCGGATTCACGCGCCAACTGGTGGACGCACTGCACCCAGAGCTGCCGCGCGGTGCAGCCCCTGACACGGTGACCACTGACCAGAATGCCCTTCGCGCCTGGCGTGGTTTGTACGAAGACGGCCGCTGGCACGCCGTCACGGTGCTCGACACCGCCGGCGGCATGCTACGCCAGGGAAACAATGCCATCCGCGCTCTGCGCGACGGGACATGGATGATGGGCAACCAGCGCATCCGCCTGGCCATGGACAAGGACGGGCGCACCCGCACCATCCGCACCGTCACCAGCGACGGTGATTCCGTGGTGTATACGTGGCGCACCGAGACGAGCGCGAAGCCAACGCCCACCGAGCTGGCCGCGTATGCCGGTCGGTATCGCAGTGACGAAATCGGCACGACGTTCACGGTGGCCGTCGAAAATGGCGCGCTCACCGTGAGCCCACGGGCCGGTCTCAGCGACACCCTCTCTCCCACCTTCCGTGATGCCTTCGACGGCTCGTCCAATGCCGTCTGGTTCACCCGTGATGCGAAAGGCCGTGTGACCGCCATGCACTTCGGTGCGGCGCGTGTCTGGGATTTCGTGTCGACGCGCATCCCCTGATCGCTCCATGACCATGCCCTCCCCCGCAGTCCTCATCACCGGTGCAGCCACCGGTATCGGCGCGGCCTGCGCCACGGCCTTCGCCCGCGCCGGATGGCGTGTCGGTGTGTGCACGCTCCCCGACACCCGCGCCGAGGCCGACGCGGTGGTGGCCGAGTGCAAGGCAATCGGCCAGGACGCGCTGGTCGTCGAAGTCGATGTCACCGATGACGACTCCTGCCGCGCAGCGGCCACCAAGTTCGAAACGCACATGGGCCAGCTCGATGGCTTGGTGAATTGCGCGGGCACCACGCGATTCATTCCGCACGGCGACCTTGAAGCCCTGCCGTCCAGCGAGTTTGGTCGCACCAACAACGTCAACGTGCTTGGCACGTTTCAGATGATCCGCGCCTGCCGCGCGGGTCTCGAACGCAGCAGCCGTGGTGCGATCGTGAACTACTCGTCCATCGCCGGTATCTCCGGTGTGGGGTCGTCGGTGGCGTATGCGGCCAGCAAGGGTGCGGTGAGCACGCTCACCATTTCCATGGCCCGCGCCCTGGCACCGCACATCCGCGTGAACGCCATCGCGCCGGGCTACGTGGCCGGTGGATTGCCGAGCCGCGTGCTCGAGACTGAGGCACTGGCAGCGGTCGAGGCCAAGTATCTCGAAACGCAGCCACTCAAGCGCCTGCTCACGCCGGTCGAAGTCGCCGAACTCACGATCTTCCTGATTGCCGGCCCGCCGGGCATCACGGGTGAGATCATCCGCATGGACAACGGCCTGCACCTCAACGGTTGATGTCGGCCACCATCGGATTCATCGGCACGGGGCTCATTGGCGCCCCGATGGTGGAGCGGCTGCTTGAAAGCGGCCGCTCAGTGGTAGTATGGAACCGTTCGCCCGAGAAGCTGGCGCCACTGTTGGCGGCTGGCGCGACGGCCGCGGGCAGCATGCAGGAACTCGCGCAGCAGGTGGACATCGTCTGCACCTGTCTCACGGACACGGGCGCCGTGGAAGATGTGCTGTTCGCCGACAACGGGATTGCGCGCGTGATGCGCACCGGTCAGTTGTTGGTCGATCTCTCCAGCATCGCGCCGGATGCGACACAGCGCATGGCGGAGCGTCTCGCCGCGGAGTCGGGCGCCCGGTGGATCGACGCGCCGGTCTCTGGTGGCGTGCCGGCGGCCCGTGCGGGTCGACTCATCATCTTTGCCGGCGGTGATGCCGACGACATTGCCCGCGCGGCGCCAGTCTTCGATGCACTCTCGCAGCGTGTCACGCACATGGGCGGTAATGGCGCGGGGCAGCTCGCGAAGAGCTGCAATCAGCAGATCGTGGCGTGCAATCTCATGGTGATCGCGGAGATGCTGGCGTTCGCCGAGAAGTCGGGTGTGGATGCATCCAAGTTGCCGGCGGCACTCGCTGGCGGGTTTGCGGACTCGCTGCCGCTGCAGATCTTCGGCCCGCGCATGGCGGCCGGCATCGACACGCCGCGCCTCGGCGCAGTGGGGACCTTTCGCAAGGACATCGAGCAGGTGGGCCGCCTGGCGCACGAAGTGGGCGCCCTCATCCCGGTCACGCGCGCGGCAATCGAGCGGTACCGCGAGGCACTCGTCCATGCCGACATTGGCGCCGACGGGGATGCCTCGCGCCTGATTCGCCTGACGCGCGGCGTGTCGTGACGCGCCGCTTCCGTTCGGCCACGATCTACGAAGGCACGGTCCGCGCCACGACCCACGCGTTTCTCGAGGCGCTGGGTCAAAGCGCGGAGGAGATTCGTCGTCCGCACATCGGTGTGTTTCACACCGGTGGTGAGATGAGCCCGTGCAACATGAACCTGCGCGACCAGGCGCAGCATGCGAAGACGGGTATCTACGCCGGCGGCGGCATGCCGCACGAGTGTCCGGTGGTGTCGGTGTCGGATGGTCTGTCCATCGCCCACAGCGGCATGCGCTACTCGCTGGTGTCACGCGAACTGATTGCCGACAGCGTGGAAGCGAGCACCGAGGGGCACCAGTGGGACGGCATCTTTGCCATCGGTGGCTGCGACAAGAATCTGCCCGGCCTCATGATGGGCATGCTGCGCTGCAATGTGCCGTCGGTGTTCGTGCATGGTGGCGCGGCGCTGCCCGGTCATTGGCAGGGGCGCGATACCAATGTGGCCGAAACGTACGAGACCATCGGCAAGGTGTATGCGGGCGAAGCCACCACGGAGCAGCTCGAGGCCATCGCGCATGCGTGCCTGCCCACGGCCGGCTCGTGTGCCGGGCAGTTCACAGCCAACACCATGGGCATGGTATCGGAAGCCATCGGGCTCGCGCCGATCGGATCGAGCATGGTGCCGGCAGTGTTCAGTGAACGGGCGCCGTTGATGCGCCGTGCGGCCGCGTCCCTGATGCGTGCCGTGATGGCCGACGCGCCACGCCCACGCGACATCGTGACGCGTGAAGCGCTGGAGAATGCCTGCGCGGTGGTGTCGGCCACTGGTGGCTCCACCAATGCCGCCCTGCACATCCCGGCCATGGCACACGAAGCGGGGATCGTGTTCACGCTGGACGATTTGGCCGCGGTGTTTCGCCGCACACCGCTCATCGCCGACCTGCAGCCGGGCGGAAAGTACCTGGCGCGCGACCTGCACTACGCGGGCGGTGCTGGGGTGGTGTTGCGGG
The DNA here is from genome assembly GCF_036405635.1 of Gemmatimonas sp. Lineage (GTDB taxonomy): Bacteria > Gemmatimonadota > Gemmatimonadetes > Gemmatimonadales > Gemmatimonadaceae > Gemmatimonas. Next base: position 18,252 of record NZ_DASWXE010000159.1, read on the forward strand.
CGCTGCTGGAAGCGGGTGCGCTGCACGGCGATTGCATCACGTTCACGGGTCGTACGCTGGCCGAAGAACTCGAGCATGCAGCGCCGGTGGACGGTCGTGTGGTGCATGCCGTGGAGCAGGCCATCTCTCCAGATGGTGGGGTGACCGTCTTGCACGGCAACCTCTGCCCCGATGGCGCACTGCTCAAGACAGCCGGTCTGAGCACGCTGGTGCACCGAGGCCCGGCTCGCGTATTCGAAAGCGAAGAAGAGGCGCTGGTGTCGGTGCGCGACCGTCTGTATTCAGCCGGCGATGTACTGGTGATCCGCAACGAGGGGCCGCGTGGCGGCCCCGGCATGCGCGAAATGTTGGGCATCACCGCCCTGCTGTACGGTCAGGGCATGGGCGCGAAGGTGGCACTGCTCACCGACGGGCGTTTCAGTGGTGCCACGCGCGGGCTGTGCATCGGCCATGCCGGCCCCGAAGCGGCCGACGGTGGCCCAATTGCCGTGCTGCGTGACGGAGACATCATCGCCATCGATGCGCGGCCAGAGATGCGCAGCATTGTCGTGGAACTCAGTGATGCCGAGCTGATCGAGCGACTGGCCGCACTGCCGGCGCATCAGGTGCCGGCGCATGCACGTGGCGGACTGCTGCAGAAGTACGTGAAGCTGGTGGGACCCGCACATCGCGGCGCGACGACGCACAGTGGCTTGTAGCCGGCGCCGTTGAACAGCGGGGGGAACACAGATTACACAGATCCAAAGAAATAAGCGCACAGATACAGCAACATCTTGAATGTTGTTTTGTATCTGTGCGTTTGTTGTTCCCAATCTGCGTGATCTGTGTTCCCCCCGCTGTCCCCTAGCGTTCGCTCGTATCCCGCGGCGCCGCTGGCATGACGGGCAAACACATGGCATACACGTGGTAGCGCACTTCGCCGGCCGCGAGCGGACGTGCCTGACCGGCCTGCTCCTCGCCATCGGTCATCATCATCTCGGGCCCGTAGAAGTTGAACAGGCAGTCCGCATTGTCCTTGCGGAAGCGCAGTGACGCTTCGGTGGGCGCATCGCGTGGGTCGGGCGTGCGTACCCATCCTTCGGCGCGGATGCGTTCGAAGAAGAACACCGCTTCCGGCTGCACACCGCGGGTGCTGCCACCCGCCGCCGAGATCTTGCATCCCTGCACTCGCTTGCGCGTGCGCCAGTCATTCACGGTATCGGGTTCGATCACGGTCTTCATGTTCCGGTCCGTGCGCAGAAAGGCATCGGCCGCCACGCACAACGGCTGTGCCGCCGCCGTGCGCGCGGGGGGCTGCGACACGAGCAGGGGGCCAAGTGCGGGAATGAGCACCGCGGGGAGGAACAGGTTCGCGATCATGATGAAAACTGTCCAACACCCACCCAACCCGAAACCCCGCGCGCGTCGCCGCGTCACCCTGCGCCCACGGCGCGTCATCTGTCGCAGCCCTCGACACACCTCGGCACGCTTCCGAACTTGTGATCGTCACCCCCAATCACGAGCTGCCGCATGTCCGATCCCACCGCCCACGGCGTCGCATACGACGTCGCCTACCAGCAAGCCCTTACCGATCCCTCGGCGTTCTGGGCGGAAGCAGCATCGGCCCTGCACTGGGATCGGCCGTGGGATCGTGTGCTCGATGACCGGGCTGCGCCGCTCTATCGGTGGTTCGAAGGTGGCATGCTCAATACCTGTTTCAACGCCATCGACCGCCATGTGATCGCGGGTCGTGGTGCCCAGGCGGCCGTGATCTACGATAGCCCGGTCACGGCCACGAAGCGCGTCATCACCTACGCCGAGCTGCAGGACGAAGTGGCGCGCTGCGCTGGTGCCTTGCGCGCGCTGGGGGTGGAACGCGGCGATCGTGTGATCATCTACATGCCGATGACCCCTGAAACACTCATCGGCATGTACGCCTGCGCCCGCATCGGCGCCGTGCATTCGGTGGTATTCGGCGGGTTCGCCCCCAACGAGCTCGCCGTGCGCATCGATGACGCCGAACCCAAGGTGATCCTCACCGCGAGCTGCGGCATCGAGGTGCAGCGCATCGTGCCGTACAAGCCGCTGCTCGACCAGGCGCTGGCCATTGCCACGCACCAGCCCGACCATTGCATCGTCCTGCAGCGCGAGGTGCACCCCTGCGAACTGACCGCGGGTCGTGATCACGACTGGCATGTCACGGTTGGTGCGGCCGATGCGGTACCATGCGTGTCCGTTGCCGCCACCGATCCGCTGTACATCCTCTACACATCAGGCACCACCGGAAAGCCCAAAGGTGTGGTGCGTGATCACGGCGGACATGCGGTCGCGCTGCACTGGTCCATCCGCCATGTGTTTGGCATGTCGCCCGGTGAGGTGTTCTGGGCCGCCTCCGACTTCGGCTGGGCAGTGGGCCATTCGTACATCGTGTACGCACCGCTGCTCGCCGGCTGCACCACCGTGGTGCATGAAGGTAAACCCGTGGGCACGCCCGACGCCGGGGAATTCTGGCGCGTGATCCAGGAGCACAACGTCCGCGTGCTCTTCACCGCCCCCACGGCGTTTCGCGCCATCAAGCGCGACGATCCCGACGGCACGCACCACACGCGCTACGACACCTCCTGCCTGCGCACCCTGTTTCTCGCCGGCGAACGTCTCGATCCCGACACGTATCACTGGGCACGCGCGCTGTTGCAAACGCCCGTTGTCGACAACTGGTGGCAGACCGAGACCGGGTGGCCTGTGGCGGCCAACTGCATGGGCCTCACCGTGTTTCCAGTGAAGCCCGGATCACCCACCAAGCCCGTGCCGGGCTACGTCGTGGAAATCCTCGACGACGACGGCCACGCGTTGCCGCCCAACCGCGAGGGCGCGGTCACCATCCGTCTCCCGCTGCCGCCGGGCACGCTGCCCACTCTGTGGCGTGACGACGCGCGCTACATCGACACGTACCTCACACGCTATCCCGGCTACTACCTCACCGGCGACGGCGGCTACATCGACGAAGATGGCTACCTGTTCATCATGGGGCGCGTCGATGACATCATCATCGTGGCCGGCCACAACCTCTCGTCGGGCGCGATGGAACAGGCGCTGGCTGGTCACCCAGATGTCGCAGAGTGTGCCGTGATCGGAGTGCGCGACGCGCTCAAGACCCAGTTGCCGGTCGGCCTGGTCGTGCTGAAAAGTGGCGTCGCACGTGAGCAGGCGACCGTTACGGCCGAGCTTGTTCAGCGGGTGCGTGACCAGGTCGGCCCGGTCGCCAACTTCCGCATGGTGGCCATCGTGCCACGTCTTCCCAAGACGCGATCAGGCAAGGTGTTGCGCAAGACCATGCGCGCCATCGCCGACGGCGATCCGTGGACCACACCGGCCACTATCGACGATCCGGCCATTCTTGGCGAAATTACCCAGGTTCTGCAGACGCTGGGCCTCGCCAGAAATCCGGGGGTGCCGATCGGCGGCTGATCCCTCTGAATGCCCAGATGCAAAGTCGGCCACCAGAAAAGCTCCTACCCGCGCTGCTGAGCTGGATCGCTCCACCAGCAGGCTCGCCGGTGGAGATATGGCGCCGCCGCATCTTCTCGGCGCTCCTATTGGGCGTCGTGGCCCTGGGCATGGTGGCGTACATCCCCGGTACGCTGTTCGCCGTGCGCTTTGGCGACTACGACGTGGTGGTACTCGACACGGTCGTCTATGGCCTGGTGATCGTCGCGCTGCTCGCGCGTCGCTGGTCGTTCAAGGTGCGGGCCGGTATGCTGGCACTGCTCCCCGCCGTCCTTGGTGCGTACTTCGTGCTGATGTACGGCCTGAATGCCGCAGGACCGGTGTGGCTGCTGACTTTCCCGATTTTCTGCGCCACGCTCATCAGCCGACGGTCGGCCATCGTGGCCACGGGCTTCGTCGCCCTGGTGTACGTCGTGTGTGCCGCAGCGATATCTCGCGGCCTGTTGCCGTGGGCGCTGGGGCAGCCAGACGCCTTTGGCATGGTGGTGGTGAGCGGCGGCAGCAGTGTGCTGCTCGCGGCGGCGCTTTCCCTGGCCATCACCGCCATCTTTGATGGTCTCGCGCACGAGGCCATTGCCCGCGCTGCCGCTGAGGAATCCGCGGTACGCTTTGCACGCGCGGTGAACCAGAGTGATGGCCTGGTGCTGCTCCTCAATGTGGACGGCTCGATCGCCAACGCCAACGCGGCCGCGCACAAGTTGCTGGCCTCCGAGACCGTGCCATGGGATGAATCTCCGTGGACGCAGGTGCGGCAGGGCGAACCCTGGGCCGGGACCTGCGACTGGCCGCTGAAGGATGGGTCGGTCCTCCGACTCTCCGGCATGATCTCCCTGGTGCGCGACGACCACGGTGATGTCACGCAGTATCTGGCCACGCTGCGCGACGTGGGCCGTGAACGTTTCCTGGAGACGCGTCTCGAACAGGGACAGCGACTGGCCGCCATTGGTACGCTGGCCGGCGGCATCGCGCACGATTTCAACAACCTGCTGCACCCCATTCTCAGCAACACCGAAGCCGCGCGCGCGCAGATCGACGATCACAGCGAGGCGGCCACCTATCTCGACGACATCCGCCAGTCTGCGGAACGGGCGCGCACACTGGTACGCCGCATCCTCAGCTACACGCGCGCCGAAGCGGCCGAACGCAAGTCGATTGACCTGGGTGAGCTGCTCACCGAAACCGACCGATTGTTGCGCGCCACACTGCCACAGTCGGTGCACCTGCACTGTGTGAGCGAGCCGGGTGTGATCGTGCGTGCGGAGGCCGGCGAGATTCAGCAGATCCTGCTCAACCTCGCCACCAACGCGGCGCATGCGATGCCCAATGGCGGCACCCTGCGCGTTTCTGCCAGAGGCGCCCCGGTGCGCGATGACGCCGTGCTCACGAGCGCGTTCCGTGGGCAGCGGTTTGTGGCGTGCCTGCAAGTACAGGACACCGGCGCCGGCATGGATGAAGACACCATCCTGCGTGCCTTCGAGCCGTTCTTCACCACCAAATCCTTGGGCCGCGGCACGGGGCTTGGACTGGCCATGGTGCACTCCACCGTCACCGCGCTGGGCGGCGTGATCGTGCCGACATCCCGACCGGGTTTGGGCACGACCATGCTGATCTATCTTCCGCTCGCTGCGGCGTCAGCGCCCGAACCCGCCCGCGTCGAAAAGCCCGCCCGGGTGCCGAGCGCGCACCGCATGCTGGTCGTTGACGATGAAGCCACCGTGCTGATGGCCACCCGACGCCAGCTCGAACGGCTCGGCTGGCATGTCACGGCGCTCACGGATCCCGCAGAAGCGGCCAGCCTGCTCGCCGAACCCGGCGTGCACTTCGATTGCCTGATGACCGATCTCGCGATGCCTGGCATGTCCGGAGTGCAACTGGCCGGCGTAGCCGAACAATTGCATCCGGACATGCCCGTCATTCTCACCACGGGCTACCTCGATCACGAACTGCAACCCGATGATCGCTATCGCATCGTGGCGGTGCTACCCAAGCCGTTCACCAGCAGCGAACTGACCGACGCACTTCGCGAAGCGTTCTAGTTACGAGGCGTTCGGCGTCAGCGGCGCCGACCACCACCACGCGGGCTCACGACGATCGGTACACCCACGTACCCGGTATAGAACGGACGGTATCCCAGCGTGCCGAAGCCGCCGTAGCCGTATCCCCACGGCCCGTAGGCACCAAACATCCACGGGTCGAAGTACGGATAGTTGGAGTACCGCGAGCGCCCACCGCGCTCATCCTGCTGCACATCGAGTGGTGCAACCGCCACCGATGCGTTGCCCTGAATGTCCTTGCAGTTGCGCTTGTCCTTCTCGGCCTTCGCCACAAGCTTGTCGTTCACCCACAGCGCGATGTCTTCCTTCGACTTCGACGTGAACGACACCTGCTCGTGTGCGGCGAGCGTGATGCGGGTCTTGTCGGTGGCCTTCTCCACGGCCAGCTCCACGTTGACTTCGCGATCGCCATCGTTGCGCACGACGAACTCGTCGTCGCAGAGATAGCCGAAGGTGAGCCTGGTGATGTCAGCAACCGGGCTGCGAGTGACGTCGGCAATCTGCGCGCGTGCAGGTGTGGCAACAGCGACCATCAACGCTGCAGCAATCGCATTCACGACCGCCGCGCGATATCCGGATATCTGCATGACTCCTCCCTTCCGGCGTGCAGTGCATGCACAGCGGATCTTGATGTTGCCGGACCGCGTCGTGCCCCTCGCAACGATCGCGTCCGTGCAATGAAGACACCGAAGACGTGATGCTCCCTACGGTGTGCGGTCCGGCCAGACGTTGGCTGCCGGCGGACACAAAAGTGTCCGCCGTGGGGGTCGACCCGTGGCTGATCCGTGTCGGGCTGGGGGTGCCTTGCAGGGCAGCCGGAAGTGCCTCCTGTAGGTGGGATGGGCCGTGTTAGATTTGGTCGGCTGTTCCCACCCTTTGCGAGGACTCCGTTGATGTCCCGTCGGCCCATTGTGCCACTGCTGTTGCTGTCCATCGGTGCGTGCACCGTGCAGCGTACCGCCCCGACCCCGTCCCAAAGCCTCGCGATGCAGCGTCAGGCTCCGATCGTTTCGGAGTCCGGACGTCACACGAGAGGTCCGTCTGCCATGGACGATCACATGGCACACATGAACGCGGCCGATCTCGCCGCGCCACAGATCAACGCGGTGACCACGCCGCAGGACCTGAGCCTGCCTGCGTCGGCCAACGCGGCCGCGGAACGGGTCAAGAATTCTCCGCGTCACGCCGAATGGGTGAAGATCCCCATGGCCGGCACCCCCGACACGCTGATGGCGTGGGTGGTGTATCCGTTCGCCAAGGACAGCCGCCAGAAGGCCTCGGTGGTGGTCGTGGTGCACGAAATCTTCGGCCTGTCCACATGGGTGCGCGGTGTGGCGGACCAGGTCGCGGCCGATGGCTTCATCGCCATTGCCCCTGACTTCCTGTCACGCGCCCGTGGTGGTCCGAGCTCGGTGGAGCTCAACGCCGACACGGCCCGTCGCATCATTGCCGGCGTGAACACGACCGAGCGCAACCAGATTATCAGCGCGGCAGCCAACTACGCCATGATGCTGCCGAGTGCGCAGCAGAAGTACGCGGTGATTGGTTACTGCTGGGGCGGACAGACGGTCTTCGCGCACGCCGTGAACGGCGGCGTGAAGGGCTTCTCGGGTGGTGTGGCGTTCTACGGCGCGCCGTATACCAAGGGCGGCACGCCGGCGACCGCCACGACGGCTGCCGTGCCGGCGTCGGTGGACACGGATTCGCTCAAGAAGATTTCGAAGCCGGTGATGCTGCTCAACGGCAGCAAGGATGCGCGCATCGGTGCGCTGATGCCGGCGCTCGAGGAAGCGATGAAGGGCAAGAATTACGAGCAGAAGAACTACGAGGGCGCCGTGCACGGCTTCCTGCGTGCGCAGGCCGATCCCAAGGCCACACGCGATGAAGCCGAAGAAGCGGCCAACATGGCCGCGACGAAGGACGGCTGGCCGCGCACGATTGCGTTCCTGCGCAAGAATCTCAAGTAGACAACGGGCCAAGAGAATCGCGGCGCTTCTCCGTCGGAGAAGCGC
>NZ_DASWXE010000160.1:0-4480 GCF_036405635.1 Gemmatimonas sp.
CTCGTCGCCAGCAAGCTCGTACACTTTGTCCTGGTGACCCGTCGACGTGAGCACCGCGACGGCCGCATCAGCGTAGTCGTCTCTGGTGGCGAGCGAGAGCTTGCCCTGCCCCGCGCTGCCCAGGAACGCACCTCCCGCCAACGCCCCTGCGATGGAGCCCGTGTAGTTCTCCGTATACCAGCCGTTCCGCAGCACGGTGGTTGGAATACCGGATGCCGCGAGCGCCTGCTCTGTCTGCCAATGCTCTGCGGCCAGGCTCAGCGTGGAATGCTCGGCGTTCAGGATGCTCGTGTAGATGATGTGCCGTACGCCGGCCCGCTTGGCGGCGTCGATGGCATTCTGGTGCTGCACGGCGCGCTGCCCGAGCTCGCTGGACGAGATGAGCAGCAGCGTCTCGACGCCCTGGAAAGCCTTTTCGAGCGCCGGCACGTCGGTGTAATCGGCGGCCCGCACGGCCACCTCAAGATCGGCGGCCTTGGCCGGATTGCGAACGACCGCGACGACATCGGCGGCGCGGCCACGAGCGACGAGTTTCCCGACAATGAGGCGGCCGAGCTGGCCGGTGGCGGCCGTGATGGCAATGGACATGCCCTACTCCTGTTTGTGAGGTGAGGGCGATAGATTGCCGACTAACAGACTTTTCGTAAGTACGCACACAAAGGTAAGTGTCATGGACGTTCAGACCGCGGTGCCGGAGTCGTTGTCGGAAAAAATCGGGCGCGGAGACCTGCTCGCGGCCAACTGCCCTTCGCGGGCCGTGCTGATGCACCTCACGAGCCGCTGGGGGGTGCTGGTGCTCATTGCGCTGCAGCATGGCACCATGCGGTTCAGCGCGCTCAGACGGCGTGTGGGCGGCGTGAGTGAGCGGATGCTGGCCCAGACCCTGCACGCGCTCGAGCAGGACGGCATTGTGCACCGGGAGGCGTTCGATGTGGTGCCCCCGCACGTGGAGTATTCGCTCACACCGTTGGGCATCGAGGCAGCGGAGCATGTGCGTGTGCTGGCCGACTGGATCGAGGTGAACCTGCCCCAGATCGCCGCGCATTGGCCGCCGGAGCGGATGGGTGACTCGGGTGCAGAGTCGAACACGGAGTCGGTCCCGGCATGAGTTCACGTATCCCGCGCGGCGTGTGGGCCCTGGGATTTGTCTCGATGCTGATGGACATCTCGTCGGAGATGATCCACGCATTGCTGCCGGTTTACATGGTCACGGTACTGGGCACATCGGCGATCGCTGTGGGGCTGATCGAGGGGATGGCCGAGGCCATCGCGTCGGTGACCAAAGTGTTTTCGGGCGCGCTCAGCGACTGGCTGGGGCGGCGCAAGCTGCTGGCGGCACTGGGCTATGGACTGGCCGCTGCGACCAAGCCGATCTTTCCGTTGGCGTCGACCCTGGGTTGGCTGGTGGCCGCCCGTTTCATCGATCGTGTGGGCAAAGGCATTCGCGGGGCGCCGCGTGATGCGCTCGTTGCCGACATCACGCCACCAGAGATGCGCGGCGCAGCCTTTGGTTTGCGGCAATCGCTGGACACGATTGGGGCGTTTCTCGGTCCATTGCTCGCCATTGGGCTGATGTGGTTCACCGCGAATGCGTTCCGCACGGTGTTCTGGCTAGCGGTGGTGCCCGCCATGCTCTCGGTGGTGGTCTTGCTGGTGTTCGTGCGGGAGCCGGAGCGTACCAAAACTCAGCGTACCGCGCGCATGCCCCTGCGCTCCGCAGAAATGAAGCAGTTAGGTGGGGCGTACTGGTGGGTGGTTACCATCGCCACGGCATTCACGTTCGCCCGATTCAGCGAGGCGTTTCTCATCTTGCGTGCGCAATCGCTCGGCGTGCCAACGATGATGATCCCCGCCGTGCTGGTGGTGATGAGTATCGCGTATTCGCTGTCGGCATATCCCGTGGGCGTACTGGCCGATCACATGGATCGCATCACACTGCTGCTGGTGGGGCTGGTGTTGCTGATCGTTGCCGACGTGGTGCTGGCGTATGCATCAACGATCACGGCGCTTGGTGTGGGCCTGGTGCTCTGGGGGCTGTACATGGGATTCACCCAGGGCTTGCTCTCCACGATGATTGCCGATGCGGCCCCGGCGTCGCTGCGCGGCACCGCGTTCGGTGTGTACAATCTCGTGACAGGGGTGGTGCTGCTGGCGGCAAGTGCACTGGCCGGCTTTCTGTGGGACCGCCACGGTCCCGAGGGCACATTTCTGGCGGGCGCCGGATTCGCGGCACTGACTGTGGTGGCTCTGCTCGCGGTACGCGGACGATTCACCCCACGGCCTGCGGCTGCGTAAGTGATCGTCGCCGGCCGGACTACATGTATCGGACGCTGGCCGGGCTATTGAAGTCTGGCTCGGCCGGCAGCAGACGAAAATAGTCGATGCCATCTTCAACGAAACATTGAATGCGGTCAATGATCGCAGTGTGTTCGACTTCCGTGCGCTTGATTGGCGGCAGGAAGTACGAATACGGCATCTGTCCCGGCCCTCCAGCGAATTGCGCGCGAAACGCGAGGGTCTCCGGCGCCACATCGATCATGAGCGTACCACCATTGGTGGACGCCGGAAGCCCACTCGGCTGGAATGCCAGGCGGATGGACTGATCGGGTGCATCCGCGTGCAGCTGCATCGCATAGGTGGGAGAGGGGCGATGCGTACCGAGAAACTTTCGCACTGCGGGCAAGGCCTGTTCCTGCAGGAGCCGAATCTGCGAGAGCATCTCTTTTCGTTGCACCGCCCACCTCCACGCGAATCCCGTCGTCGGAATGGTTCAGGGGAGACATCCCTTCGCCGTTTCACTTGGACGTAAAAGAGCCGGGTGCGTGAATCGCGGCCATTGCCCGGAAGGGGTATTTGCGAGGCTCCCTTCGAGTATGCGGGGCTATCCGGTGCTACGCAGCACAACCTTGGTACGTGGTTGTTGCTTGACCACCTACGGTCAGTTCTGCGAGTAGGCGAGATCCATCGCGGATCTGCTGGCCGCGGCCACGGCCCTGATCTTTTCGGCGATCTGCTTGAGCAGTGTGGGATCGCACAAGTTGCGCGCGGATTGCCACAGGCGGCTGAACGCTCGCACCTGGTTTGCATCGCGGCACTCGACGATAGCGCCGCCGTCCTGGAGGTCGAGTAGGTGTCGCATGGGCGGCTACTACTCCAGAGACAGAGAAAAGTGCCACGCTTTGAAGGGTCTTTGGCGATCCGCGCAAAGTCGAGATTCTGTGCGGCCCGTGCACTTCACGCCATGTCACGGAGTTGATCGCACTCGCGTGACATGGGGTGATTTGCTCAGAGCCGACTACTGCGGCGTGTTAATCACGCAGGTAGCAACGGCAGCACATCCGGATCGGTGTCGACAGCAACGTAGTGCCGTGCATCACGCCACGAAGCGCCGTCGCTGATGTGCGCGTACACGGGCCGGAAGAGTCGGCCGGCTGTTTCGAGCTGTGCGAAATCTTCCGGGAGGAAGTCGATGGTGTACTCGCCGCCGCTGAGTGTGGCGGTCTTTTCCATCGTCCCGATGAGCGGAACCGTTTCCGGATCGCCACCGGGCTGCACCGACCATCGGATGCGCAGGGTCTTGTCCGCACCGAACTCGGTCTCAGTGCCAACGAACCGCCACGCTTTGTAGATGTCGAGGTATTCAGGCGCTCTCATGATCATTCTCCATGCAGAATCGTGTATTCCTGCGCCGGCACCACGATCTCGTAGAACGGATCGAAGACGATCGTGGAGGGCGAGGGTGGTGCATCATCCAGGTCAAACGCATCCGTCGAGAGCGCGTTCACGTCGAACGCGCTGTTGTCGAAGGTCGCCATGGATCAGCCCCTCCACTTGTTGCCGGAGGTGCCGTTTCCGGTGACGGCGGCGCTGTTGATCTGCACCGTGTTCACCTGCGCCTTGATCGTGCCACCAGCGTAGCCCGTACCGTCGAAGGCTGCTTCGAGGTTGTCGGCAGCGGCGCTGTCGCCGCTGATGGAGATCACGTCTGCACTCACCGCGGCGGCCGTGATGACCACCTCGGCGGGGCAGACATAGTAGCCGGACGCATTGGCCGGACCGATCGTCAGGTGAGAGTACGGTGCCAGGTTCACTTCGCTCTGGGTGAGCTCGAGCGCATACCGTCCATTGGAGCGATGCACGAAGTTATTCGTGCTGTCGGTGCTGCTGCCACCGTTGGTGTGGATCAGTGCCGTCGCGGCGCTGAGGTCCGTCTTGGCTGTGCCATCTTCCGTATTGAACACGGCGAACATGATCGTGCGCAGGCCAGCCGTGCTTTCATTGACCGTGATCGGTCGCGAAGTGAATGCCATTGTGAAGCTCCTTGCAATTAGAAGAAATAGTGACGGAGTGGTGATTCACTGCCGCCTGTTGCCGGGCGCAAAGCCCATGCGGTGTTGAGCATGCCGAATCCAAAATCGGTAACCGTCCATCCGGATTGCGTGCTCGAACCAGTTGCCGCCGTTCGTGAGAGCGCGGCCCA
>NZ_DASWXE010000161.1:0-40523 GCF_036405635.1 Gemmatimonas sp.
TATCGCTGGTGACTGCACGACGTGCGGTCGGGACTGCCACATCGCCCCTGTTGTGCTGGTGCGTGACGCTGGTGCTGGTCATCGCCTTCGCACCCGGTACGAGCGCGGCGCAGGCAACACCGTATGCCGTACCGACACGCGTGGCAACATCTGTGAACAGCGAAGTGGCCGACCTCATTGCGCGTGGCGACAAGGCCAGCGCGGCGCGGAATCCCGCACAGGCGCTCGCGCTGTATGAACAGGCACTGCAGCGCGATTCGCTGTCGTTCGACGCGCTCTGGCGTGCGTCACGCGAACTGGTGGACCTGGGCGAGTTCGAAACCGACCGCAAGACACAGACGGCACGTTACGAGAAGGCCGATCGCTATGCGCAACAGGCACTGGCGATGCATCCGGAGAAGGCCGACGTGCACTTCCATGTCTCCCGTGCGATTGGCCGTATGGCGATGTCCGTCAGTCCGCGTGATCGCGTGAAGTACGCGGTACATGTGCGCGACCACGCGCTCGAAGCACTGGAGCGTGACCCCAAACATGCCGGCGCGCTACACGTCATGGGCGTGTGGAATGCCGAGGTGATGCGACTGAGCGGGATCGCGCGCGTGGTGGCCAAGACTTTCCTGGGCGGCAAGGTCATGAGCACCGCCAGTTGGGCCGAGGCTGCCCGTTACATGGACGAAACGGTCGCGCTCGAGCCGAATCGCCTGATTCATCGCCTTGATCAGGCGCGCATTTATCGGGATATGGGGCGCGCGGCAAACGCACGCGCGGCGTATCAGGCGGCCCTGCGCGCACCGCTGATGGATGCCAATGACGACCGGTACCGCCGCGCCGCCGAGGACGAGCTCAAAGCACTCAAGTAGGAGTGATGATTGAGCCGCCCTTCGGGGCGAAGCGTGTCACGGTGCGCGGTTACCAACCCACCGTGTCGCGGGCGTCGGCCACGAGCTTGCGCCCGCGCTTGAGTCCACGGCGCGCGAAGCGACGGGCCGAACGATCCGTGTCTTCCACCAGGTCGTGGAGCGAATCCTCGCCCCGCTCATAAAGCTTTCGCGCACCGCGGCGCAGCTGGCGGCGGGTGGCTTCCCCACTGGCCGGAGCCAGCAGCAGGGCGGCGCCGGCACCAAGTGCCGCACCGAGCAAAAGCCCCAGCCCAAATGAGCGCGCATCGCGGCGCGAGTCGTCGTCTCTTGAATGATCCATCTCGTGATCCTCCTCGGTCGATGATGGGTTTCCACACTGGGAATGGTAGATTCCCGACATGACCGCGTCATCGGGAACTCCACCACAGCAGACGGTCGAGCGGGCTCGCGAACTGCGCGACCAACTCAGTACCGCCCAGCACGAATACTACGTCCTCGATAACCCCACGCTTCCCGATCAGGAATACGATCGGCTGTTCAGGGAGCTGCAGGGCCTCGAGGCGCAATACCCCGCGTTGTGCACAGAAGATTCACCGACGCGGCGTGTTGGTGCGCCGGTGCAGTCTGCGTTCCGCACGCACCGTCATCTCGTGCGCATGCTGTCTCTGGACAATGCGTTCGATCTGGCCGAGCTGGAAGAGTTCGAGCAGTCACTGAAGCGGGTTGTTGGTGACGCCATACACACATCGGGCTATACCGTCGAGCTCAAGATCGACGGGGCGGCCGTCGCGCTCACGTATCGCGAAGGCGTCCTCGTCACCGCAGCCACACGAGGCGATGGCACCGAGGGCGAAGACGTCACCGCCAACGTGCGCACCATTCGCGGTGTACCGCTGAGACTGCTCGGCACGGGTCATCCTCCGCTCATGGAAGTACGTGGCGAGGTGTATCTGCCCTTTGCCGGCTTCGAGCGCATGAACGAAGCGCGGGTGGCCGCCGGAGAGCCGGTGTATGTCAATCCGCGCAACGCGGCTGCGGGCTCCATGCGGCAGCTCGATCCGGCCAACACCGCCGCGCGTCCTCTCCGTTTCTTCGGCTACGCGGCCGTACTGCCCGACGGCACCGCGCCAGCGCGCGCGCAGTGGGATCTGCTCGAACAGCTGACCGCCTGGGGCATTCCCGTCGCCCCGCACCGTCAGCGTTGCCAGACCATTCAGGAGGCCGAAGCCTGGGCCAGCGTGGTGGAGCACGAAACGCGCGGCACACTGGGCTTCGCGATCGACGGCGGTGTGGTGAAGGTGAATGACATGGCCCTGCAGGACGAACTGGGCATTCGTGCCGACCGCACGCCGCGCTGGGGTGTGGCGCGCAAGTTCGCGCCCGATATGGCACTCACCACGTTGCGTCGCATCGATGTCAACGTGGGTCGTACCGGTGTGCTCACGCCGTTTGCCGTGCTCGAACCGGTGGATGTGGGCGGCGCCACGGTGACATTCGCATCGCTGCACAACGCCGATCAGATCGCGGCAAAGGACCTGCGCGATGGCGACACGGTGCAGGTGGTGCGCGCGGGTGATGTGATCCCCTATGTCCTGGGCCCCGTGCCCGAGAAGCGAGACGGCACGCAGCAGCCGTGGTCCATGCCCACGCACTGCCCGCGCTGCAACACGGCGGTGGTGCGCTATGGGGACGACGTCGCGATTTACTGCCCGAATGTGGCGTGCCCAGGCCGGCTGCTGGAAGGGCTCGTGCACTTTGCCAGCAAGGATGCACTCGATATCGACGGCCTGAGCTACGCGCGCATTCAGCAACTGCTTGATGCTGGCCTGGTGCGCGACGTGGCCGATCTGTTCGATGTGACCGCCGAACAACTCACGGCGCTTGAACGATTCGCGAAGAAGAGTGCCGAGAATCTCGTAGCCGCCATTGCCGCCGCGAAAAAGCAACCACTGTCACGACTGATGTTCGGGCTTGGCATCCGTCATGTGGGTGCGCAGGCCGGGCAGCTGCTCGCGCGCCAGTATGGCTCGCTCGATGCGATCATGAATGCCTCAGCCGAACAACTCGGTGCCGTACGAGGTATCGGCACCATCATTGCCCAGTCGGTGGCCACTTATTTCGCCGATGACACCACGCGAGCCCTGATGGAGCGCTTGCGCGCCCGCGGGCTCAACTTCGAAGAGCCCAACGCGGTGCAGGCGGACGGGGTGCTCACCGGCTCGACCGTCGTGCTCACCGGCTCGCTGCCCACACTGTCTCGCGGGGACGCCACCGCCCTCATCGAAAAGGCCGGGGGCCGGGTCACGAGCAGCGTCTCCAAGAAGACCACCTTCGTCGTGGCCGGCGAGGAAGCCGGGAGCAAGCTCGACAAGGCCAGGGAGCTGGGCGTTACGGTGCTCACCGAGGCCGAACTGCTCGAGAAGCTGGCCGGAGCGGCGGGTTGAACGTCACAATGCCCCACACGCTATTGGCCAGCTCCGTCACACCGCCGGTCGCCCCGCCCCGCTTGACGTGACGGGGCCCGTGCGCGAGCGTCACCGGAGTATGAGCCTCTCGTTCTCCGCTCCGTTGCCGGTGGCCTCGCGCACCGTGACCGTTCCCGTGGAGTTTTTCACGGGTCTTCAGCAGGCTGTGCGCCACCCGCAGGATGCGCAGGCATCGGGCGCGGCCGCCTCAGTCGACACCATTCGCGATGCGGGATACGCGGCTGGCCAGGCGCTGTTCGATCACTTCGCCGCGTGGCTCGAGCAGCAGGGAGAGGTGAGCCCGGCGGATCTTGCCGACGAACGATTTCCGTGGCTGCTGGAAGCCTTCTTCCATGCGCAGGGATGGGGACGGGCGGAGCTCGTGCCGATGAGCGACGCCGTGATGGCGCTCGATGTCTCCGACTGGAGCGAAGCGGGCGACCTGCAGGGTGGCTGCCTCGTCACCACCGGACTCTTTGCCGGTTTCTTTGGCCGACTCGCCGCCGCACCGATCTCGGTGCTCGAAGTGGAAGCGCCGGAAGTTGCGCCCGGACGCAGCCGATTCCTGCTCGGTTCCGTGGACGTGCTGGAGTACGTCTGGGAAGCGATGGAGCGCGGCATCCCCTACGAGCGGGCCGCCGCCAGCGCCTGAGCGATTCGCCAGGCGCGCGAGACTGATCGTTACACCACGGGCTGCTGAAGCAGCCCTTCGTATTTCGGGTTGGGGCGCAGCTCCCCGTCGATCAGGATTTCCCGGTCCCAGGGCAGCACGATCATCGCCTGCGTCGCCAACGCGTGATAGTCGGGCGCATGATTGCCCGTGCGAAAACTCACGGCGGATCGCACTTCGCGTGCACCCGCATTGACCACGGCCCCCACGGCAAGCCGCAGCGTCTGCCCCGAATCACAGGTTTCATCGACCACCAGGACCCGCTTGCCCCGCACCTCCGCGGGCGCCGCGCCAAACACCGCCGGTGTCTCGCGTACCTGCTCCGCACTGTAACGACGCGAGATCAGGATGGAATGGAATGGCCGATCGAGAATGGCAGCCACCGCGGCACCCGGCACCACACCCGCTGTGGCCACCCCCACCACCAGATCGGGCATCCATTCACGGGCGACACGCACGGCCAGGGCGCGGGCCAACTCACCGAAGAGCGGCCAATCGACGATCAGTACACCCTTCGTGGGATCTGGGGCGTACGGCTGTGGTTCAGGCATCGGCGGCTCCGGTGGGGATCGTTGCAGTGTAGCCCCCGCGAGTGCGCACTGGCAACAACGTACCATCACCAACTTGTAGCGATGCCTGCGGGGCTATAGCTTGGCACGTGATCGGCAACGATGGCCAGCATGCGGTGGTTGCCTCCTTTTCCCTCACGAAACTCTGCGAGCGCATGACTTGGTGGCGCCGCCTCGTGGGCGGTTCGTCGGCCCGCGGTAAGGGTAGAACCGACTTCCTCGCCGAGGCGCTCGATCTCGAAGCGCGTGGGGACTACGGCAACGCGCTGACGTCCTATCGCCTGGCTTTGCGCGAGCGTCCCGATGACCTCGGTGTACTGCAGAACATCGCCATCGCGTTCTCCAAGACCGGACAGCCCGAGGAAGCGATCCGTACGTACCGTCGCGCGCTGCAGCTCGATCCGGATCTCGCGGGCGCGCACTACGGTCTCGCATTCCTGCTGCTCAAGCGCAGTGACACGGTGCATGCCGGCATGCACCTCGAAGCGTATCTGCGCACCAGCAAAGCGGACGATCCGCAGGCCACCAAGTTCCGCGCCCACGCTGAGCGCACACTGCTGGAGCTTCAGGGAGCGGCGTCGCAGCACGCGGGATATGAAGGCGAGCACGATGGGTCCTTCGCCGCGCCGGACGATGCGCAGCGTGAGCATGACCATGGCCATGGCGACGCATGGCCCGCCTCCCCTGACGACACGCAGCGGGACCAGTACTGACCATGGGGCGTGTCCTCTCCATCGTGAGCCAGAAGGGCGGCGTCGGTAAGACGACCACGGCGGTGAACCTCGCCGTGGCCTTCGCACGACGTGGCCTCAAGACCTTGCTGGTCGATGCGGACCCGCAGGGCGCGGTGCGGTATGGCGTGGGGCTGCGTCGTGGACACCCCACGGTGGGCTTCGACGACTACCTGCGTGGTGAGCGCTCCCTGCGCGAGGTCATCCTGCCCACGGCCATGCCCTGGCTGCGCGTAATCCTGGCCGGTTCGGTGAGCGACACCGCCGATCACACCGCCTTCCAGCGCGCGGTGGGTGAGACCAGCCTGCTCGGCGACCTCCTGGCCATGGCGCGGGAACGTTGCCACGTGGTGGTGGTGGACACGCCGCCTGGGCTGGGCGCCATCACGCGCCGGGTACTCGCCGCCAGTCAGCACGTGGTGGTACCGCTGCAGTGCGAACCGCTGGCCCTGCAGACCACCCCGCAGATCCTGCGGGCCATTCAGGACGTGATCGCCGAAAACGACGAGCTCACACTCGAGGGCATTCTCCTCACGATGCACGAAGAGGGGAACCCGGCGACCGAACGCGTCGTACACTATGTGCGCGAGCATCTGCCTCAGCACCTGATCTTCGACGTGCCGGTGCCACGCACGCCGGCCACGGCTGACGCATTTGCCGCCGGTCAGCCTGTGGTGCTGCGTACGCCCGCTGATCCGGCCAGTCAGGCGTACATCAACATTGCCACGCGACTCGCTGAACGGTTCGCGTGACGGTTGCCCTTTCGGGTCACGAGGACGTGAAGTGATGCAGGACACGGCTCCACTCGACACCACGCGCCGCCGCAGGATTCTGGGCGGTCTGATGGCGCTCACGGCGATGGTAGGCACAGCATGCGCCGAAGTGGGTTCAGCCCCCGATGTGCCGGCCGCCATCGAGTTCGCGCGCTTGCCGTATCCGTCGGTGGTGATCAAGGACTCCCTGCGCAACGAAGACGGCGTGGTCACGCCGATTCGTGCGATCGTCCGGAATTCGTCGGGTGAAGAGATCACCGGCGCGGCAGTGCAGTATCTCTACGCCGACTACAACCGCGATTCTGCGCTGTTGGTGGATTCGTCGCGCGGCTTCGTGGTGGCGCACAAGGCCATCGCGCTTGGCACGGGTCGCTTGGCGGCTCGCATCGGATCGAACCTGCAGATCCTTGCCAATCTGGTGGTCACCACCGCTCCCGACACGGCGAGCGGATCCTCACCTGACACACTGTCGGTTTCCGTGCCCGACTCCGTGCGAAACACCACGGGAGAGTTTGTAGCATCCGTGCGTCATCGGGACACGGTGGGATTCTCCGGGGTGAACGGCTGGCTCGTGCGATATCAGTTGGTGTATCCGGCGAATGCAACGAATGACACGTCGGCCGTCGCATACCTCGTGAACAGCAGCAATCGGCCCGCCACGGTCGACACCACCGACGCTTCGGGAAATGCCGGCTTGCGAGTGCGGGTTCGCGGGGATCGTTTCCCTGCGGGCACCGCGCCCGACTCGGTGGTCGTGCAGGTAACGGTGCGGTATCGCGGCCAGCCGGTGAAGGGCAGCCCGCTGCGCCTGCGAGCGCACATTGTTCGCCGTGTGACCGTTACACCGTAGACGAAATCGCCGCGGGGGCTCCCGCCGCCGGAATCCCGGGGCCAGTTTCTCAAGTATGACCTCACCCACCCAACTCGCTTCGGGGGGTCCCCGCCCTGCCCCCGGCACGATCAACCGCCTGTTCTTCGATGCGGTCGAGCGATTTGATCGTACTGACGCCGTCCTGTACAAGGTCAATGGCGTCTGGGAACCGCTGAGCCATCGTGCCATCCTCGAACGCGTCAGACGCACCGCGCTCGGGCTCACGCATCTTGGGGTTGTCGCCGACGAGCGTGTAGCGCTGCTCTCGGAGAATCGCCCCGAGTGGCTGATCGTCGACTACGCCTGCTCGTGCAGCTCGTTCACCGACGTCCCGATCTACGCGACGCTGCCCGCCGAGCAGATTCCATATCTGATCAACGATTCGGGTGCGCGCGTGCTGTTCGTGTCCACGCCGGAGCAAGCGAAGAAGATCCAGTCCATCCGCGCCCAAATTCCCGGCGTGAAATGGGTGATTGGTTTCGCGGCCACGAAGGAACACGGCTGCGATCTCACGCTGGCCGAACTGGAGGCCATGGGCGCGGCCGCCGACTCGCCGGAACGGGCGACGACGTTCAAGGAAACGGCACTCGCCGTTGCGCCCGACAAGCTCCTCACGCTGATCTACACGTCGGGCACGACGGGCAATCCGAAGGGGGTCATGCTCACACATGACAACATTCATTCGAACGTCGAAGGCGTGAAGAAGGTGCTCAACGTCGGCACCTCCGATCTGGCGCTGAGTTTCCTGCCACTCAGCCACATCTTCGAGCGCACCGGCGACTACTACCTGTTCGCGAGCGGCTGCCGCATCGCATACGCCGAATCGATCGACACGGTGCCGGTCAACATGAGCGAGATGAAACCGTCGCTCATGATGTCCGTGCCGCGACTGTACGAAAAGATCTACGCCCGCGTGCTGGAGAACGCCGTCAGTGGGGGCGGCCTCAAGAAGCAGATCTTTTTCTGGGCTCGACGCACGGGTGAACGCTGGGCCGACGAAAAACTGTCAGGCCGCGAACCGGGTGGACTGCTTGCGCTGCAGTATGGCATCGCGCAGAAGCTTGTCTTTTCCAAGCTGCGTGAGCGCACCGGTGGAAACCTGCGCTATTTCGTATCGGGGGGCGCGCCCCTCTCACCGGAGATCGCGAAGTTCTTCTACGCGGCGGGATTGGTCATTCTCGAGGGCTACGGCCTCACCGAGACGTCACCGGTGATCGCGTGCAACACGCTCACCGCCTACCGACTGGGCACGGTGGGCAAGCCGCTGGCTGGTGTGGAAGTGATGATCGCCCCGGACGGCGAGATTCTCTCGCGCGGTCCGCACATCATGAAGGGGTACTACAACAACCCTGCTGCCACCGAAGAAGCCATCGACAGCGACGGCTGGTTCCACACCGGCGACATCGGGGTGCTGAACGAGGACTACCTCAGCATCACCGACCGCAAAAAGGACATCATCGTGACGGCAGGCGGCAAGAATGTGGCGCCGCAGCCGATCGAGAACATGATCAAGACCAACAAGTACGTGTCGCAAGCCGTCATGATTGGCGACAAGCGCAAGTTCCTGGTGGTGCTGATCGTGCCGGACTGGGATCAGCTCGAGAAGTGGGCCGGCAGCCAGAACATCGTGTGGACGTCGCGCGCCGAACTGCTGAAGATGCCCACCATCAACGCGAAGATGGAGAAGGAGGTCAAGGCGCAGCTCTCCGGCCTGGCCAGCTTCGAAACGCCCAAGAAGATCGCGTTGCTGGAGCACGACTTCACCATCGAGCGGGGCGAGCTCACGCCCAAGCTCAGCGTGAAGCGGCGTGTCATCGACAAGACCTACAAGGATCTGATCGACAGTCTGTACGTCGAAGCGCACTGATCGACGGATCGACGGTTGCCGCACGACGCAGAAGGCGCCCACGGAACATCGTGGGCGCCTTCTGTCATACGGGCGGGGGCGAGCGTCGCAGCGCCACGAGACCGCTGGAGGCAGCCGTGAGTTCAGCCACCCATTCCGTCTCGTCGCGGGCCAGTTCGCGCAGGGAGCCTATCAGTGCGGCGGGCACCACATGCTCCACCGGCGCCAGCAGTCGTCCACGCCCACGCACGGCCCGCGCGACACTCGCCATGAGCGTGGGGGCGTCGGTGGGCATCGCATCGAACGCGGCTGCAGCCAACGTGCCCGCGCCCAGCGGTACACGCGGCCCAATGTGCAGCACCGACACTCCCGGGTGCGCCATTGCCAGTACAACGGGTGATTCCGTGATCACAACCACCGGTGCCCCCGTGAGCGCAGCGTAGTCCGCCGCCACGGCCCCGTAGCGCCCCGCCAGCAACACCGGCGCCATTCCACCCATCACACCCAACTGGGCGGCCAGGCGTTCGACATCAGGTGCCAGGACTTCCTTGCTGCGCGGCGCCGGCTCAATCACCGCGGCGGGCTTCCCGTTGAACCAGGCCTCGCCCTGCGCCACTGCGTATTCGGCGCCACACAGCGGGCACGCCATCTCGGCGTCCAGCAACGTGGCCCCATCGGCGCGATGCACCATGGCCACCAGCCACGATTCTTCGTGGGGTGCCGGACAGCGAAGCGCATCGAGCAGATCGCGTTGCATGCGTGCTTTCTGCTCAGGACCGACTGAGACGCAGCTCGTCGATGTTCACATGCGCGGGACGCGTCACCGCCCAGAGCACCGCATCGGCGACGTCTTCAGGGCGCAGCATGGCTGCGCGTGGCGGAAAGCCCGGGGTGTTGTCGGGATCGATGGGATCCCAGATCGGCGTATCGGTGGCGGCGGGGGAAATGAGCGTGCACCGCACTCCGGTGCCCGTAAGCTCGGTGCGCAGCACCTCGTGCAATGCGCGCGCACCAAACTTGGACGCCGCGTAGGCACCATTGCCGCCGAAGATGCGCCGATCGGAGATGGAGCCGATGGTGACGATATCGGCCACATCGCGTGAGCGCAGGTGCGGCAACAACGCATGCACCAGCCGGAACGGCGCCCCGAGATTGGCCCGCAAGGTGTCCTCGAACAGCTCGGGCGAAGTGTCCTGTACGGGTGAGAGCGGGAAGATCCCCGCATTGCTCACCAGTATGTCGGGCGCGTCATCGGTGAATCCGCGCACCAAGGCCGCAACCGCCACAGCGTCGGTCAAATCGCAGACATGCACCCGGGCATCGGCATTCGTCGCGCGAATCTCAGCGGCCACCGCATCGAGCGCCGACGCGGTGCGCGCGAGCAGGTGAACCGTGGCTCCCGCGTTGCCAAGTGCGACGGAGACCGCGCGCCCGATGCCGCGGGACGCGCCCGTGACGAGAGCGCGACGTCCATGCAGTGGACGGGTCGACGCAGGTGTGGTGGACATCGGCCTGCGCTCAGGCGCCCGGCGCCGCGTACGCCAGACGCAGGAATTCACTGCGCGTCTTGGCGTCGTCGCGGAACAGACCGCGCAGCGACGAGGTGATGGTGCGCGAGTTCTGCTTCTCCACGCCACGCATCATCATGCAGAGATGCACGGCCTCGATGACAACGCCCACACCCTTGGGTTGCAGCACGTCGACGATGGCGTTGGCGATCTGTTCGCCAAGGCGCTCCTGTACCTGCAGGCGCCGCGCGTACACCTCAACGACACGGGGCAGCTTGCTGAGCCCCACGATCTTGCCGTTGGGGATGTAGGCGATGTGCACCTTCCCGAAGAACGGCAGCATGTGGTGTTCACACATCGAATACATCTCGATGTCGCGCACCATGACCATGTTCTCGTGATCTTCTTCGAAGAGCGCGTCACCGATCACGGTGCGCGGATCGAGATCGTAGCCGCGTGTCAGCCAGGCCATCGACCGCGCCACGCGGTCGGGCGTCTTGAGCAGACCATCACGATCGGGATCTTCACCGATCAGTTCGAGCTGCCGCCGCACCATGGCTGCGTATTCGGCAGTGCGCTCGCCGGTGACCGGCAGATCGTCGGGATCGGTGCCGGGCGCACCAGCGCCCACGTTGAGTTCACGCCGCATCAGGTGGTTACTCCCCCGAGTAGTCGACATAGTTGTTCTCCGTCTCCCAGAGACGGAGGCGCTGCAGCGTGGCCGGTGCAATGGCCGGTTGCAGCACTCGCCACATGCCGACGATGATGTTTTCGGTCGTCGGATTGATGCCCTGCATGTAGGGCACGTCGATGTTGAAGTTGCGATGGTCGGTCTGCTCGACCACTTCGCGCTCGACGATCTCGCGCAACGCGCCGAGGTCGATCACATAGCCCGTCTCCGCATCGATGGGGCCACGGACGGAGACATCGAGCGTGTAGTTGTGACCGTGCCAGTTCGGATTGTTGCACTTGCCGAACAGCCGGGTGTTGTCGGCGTCAGACAGCGCCGGATTGTGGACACGGTGCGCGGCATTGAAGCGCAGGCGTCGTGTCACGGTGACGATGGGCATGCCGATTCAACCGACGGGAGGATGGTGAAGTTCCCGGATGGTTCGCCGGACGGATGTCCCGGAAGGGTGTCCGGGGGTGGGCTAAAAACGAAGGCCCCGCCACATGGACGGGGCCCTCGAAAAACACGGGAACGAAGAGGGGTTCCTGAAGCCCAGTAGAAAGGATGAGACCCTCACCGCGCTTCCGCCTTCCCCGCACTGGGGCATGACGTTCACACCGTTTGTCGAGCCCTCTCAATGAGCTTATCGGCTCAAGAAGTAAGTCTCTCCGCCCCGCTATACACGAAAAAAGCTACCGGCCGCGCGTGCGCCGCGCAATGCGAGTAGATTTTTGGCATGGACCTCTACCTCGCCGCCGGAATTGTGATGCTGCTCGCCTGGGGCGGGCTGACCATTGCCACCGACGCCCCGGGCGTCGTGCATCTGCTGCTGACCGCGGGCGTGTTTGTGATCATCTGGCGCATCGTCGTGCGCGACACGCCGAACGGCCCGCGCAGCGGCAAGTCGTAACCGGGCAGACCGTGACCCGGCGTGCACCAACCGCCGGGCTCAGATCTCCCAGTTCGACAGGACCATCCCTTCGGCGGGCGGCAGTTCGCTCCAGCCGAAGACACTCATGCGCAGATCGGTCCAGCGCACCCGCGCCCCCAGCGCCATCAGGGTCCGATACGCCTCGGTGTAGTCGCCCTGCAAACGAATGGCCACGCGACGTGTACCCGTGCGGCGCGCCAGATCGGTGAGGGCCCCGATCATTTGTGGCAAGTGTGCTTGCCGCGACAACACCAGCTTGAGTACTCGCAGCTCATCCCGCGTGCGCCCCTCCACCAGCGGCGCGGAATGACAGAGGGCAAAACCCAGCGGCGCCTCCAGGGCACCGAGGATCACCGTGTCACCGATGGCGTGATAGTCGGTGAGTTCGATCTCACGCGTGAAGTCGTAGCCCGGCATCACCTGCGTGGTGAGTCCCAGGCACGCCTGCACAACCTCCTGCTTCTGCTGTGAAGAGCAGCGGGAGAGAAGCTGAGGCGCGGCATCGCCGGCGACTGCATCGAGCGTCACCGTGATCGTGAGATGCCCCGGCAGGAACCCGAGGTTCGAGTAAAAGCCGATGTTTTCCATGGTGCGCGGCATCGTCTCGAGGCCAATCACCGACGCCGCATGCTCGCGCAGCCACTGCATGCCGGTCTGCACCATGACTTTGCCGAGGCCTGCTCCCTGCCAGGACGGCGCAACGCACAACGGGCCCATCCAACCTTCGGTTCCGGACTGGTGCACCATGTTGAACGCGATGATGCGTCCTTCGCCGTCGCGCCAGCAGAGTGCGCCCTCGCCCGCGTCTTCGATGGCGTAACGCCAGATTGCGCCACTGAGCGGTGGGACGCGAACGCCCGCCATGCCGTCCTTGCGATAGCGCTCGGTGAACGCGTCGGCAAAGACTTCATTGAGCTGCGGAACGTCGTCGACCGTGGCGACATCCGGCCCGCGAATGGTGCGAGCCTGACGGGAAGATCGGGGACTGACGCTGGTCATGAGCGGTGAGGCAAGATCGCTGAAAGCATGGGCCGGCGTGTGGCTCCCGGAATCTAACGTTCGCTCGCGCCCGTGACCACGCTGATGCGACGGGCTTCGTCGAAGTGGACCTGCACCACGCGATCGAGCCCCTCACGCACCTGCTCGATGTGGGTGATCACGATGACCTGCTCGAAACGATCGTGCAGGTGCTTCAGCAGTTCCACCACATTGGCGCGGCGGTTCTCGTCGAGCGATCCAAACACCTCGTCGAGGATGAGCAGCGAGAACGCCTGCCCCGCCCGATCGGCAATCATCTGCGAGATCGCCAACCGCAGCACGAGATTGCAGAGATCTTCCTCGCCGCCGGAAATGACTGGCTTGCGGACCTCGTCTTCGAGAACCAGCAGGCGATAGTCTTCGTCGAACTCCAGTGACTTGTAGCGACCGTCAGTGAGGCCTGCCAGAAAGCCGGACGCGATGTCGGCCAGTTCGGGACGCAACTGGACATTCAGGTCGGTACGAATGTCCGTGAACGCACGATCGAGTTCGTCGTGCAGACGTCGGTCCCGCTCCAGCGTCTCGAGCTTTTCCTGTCGGCTCGCCAACTCCCTGCGTCCATGCTCTGCGTTGTCGAGCGCGGCGCGGGCCCGTTCGGATTCACCGCGCGCCGCCAGGGCATCCAGCTCCGCCTGCCGGGCCGAGCCCTCTGCGCGCTCATACCCGTCGCGCAACGCCGCGAACTCCGTGTCGCTCGCGGCCAGCGTCGCCAGTTGCTGCTCGAGTTCCTGCAGGCGGGTGCGCAGCTGTTCCTGAGTGGAAGCCGATCGGCGCTGCTCGGAATGCAGCTCCGGCTCTCGCTCCAGCTGTGCGCCCACGCGCGCCATCATCGTTTCGAGCTCCTGCAGGCGTGCCACATCACGCTTGAGCGCGGCATGCTGTTCCGCTTCGTACCCAGACGGCAGTTCAGCAAGCATGCGTGTGGCTTCCGCAAGACGTTCCTCGAGCCTGGCGCGCTGTGCGGTGAGTGTGGCCGACTCCGCGATGGCCGCCTGAATCCGTTGCAAGCGGCGATCGGCGTTCTGCACATCCACTTGCAGCTGCCGACGCGTTGCTTCGTGAGTCTCCACCGCAGCCGGTATGCTGGTGAGTTGTGCGACCCGCTGGCGGTAGTAGTTGCCATCCAGACGCACGGTCTCGAGCTGGTCGCGCACCGTTTCGAGCACACCCACATAGCTCGCCCCGAGGGGGCGTCCGCAGGTGGGACACGGGCTTTCGGCGCCGAGCCCCTCGAGGGTGGTTTGCTGGTCGTGCAGTTCCGTGTACTGCGTGCGCAGCGCCTCGAGGCGCGTCTCCGCTTCCTGTCTATCACGCGCCCACGCCGTGCGCTGTTCGTCCAACGTGCGCTCGACGTCCGCGAGCTGCTCGCGCATCGCGGCCAGCTGCGCCACCGTCTCCTGTTCCAGTGTGGGCGCCTGCTCGAGACGGGCCGCGCGCTCGGCGAGACGCGCCTCTTCTTCGGCGGCCTGCTGCACCCGATCCATCCACGTCTGTCGCCGCAGATCGGCGGCAGCCAGCCGCTCCATCCCCTCCAGCAAAGCCGTGGCACCGCGCAGGCCGTCGGCTTCTGCACGCAGGGGCTCCAGCGTGCGCTGGGCACTGGCAATGGCTTCGAGTTCGCGGGCCAGTCGCTCGACATCGCGCACGCGGGCGAGCAACTCACCTTCGGTGACGCGTCGTTCGGCTTGCAGCTGTTGCAAGCGTTCGCGGCGGGCCTGCACATCGCGCCACTGCGGCACCAGTGCCTCGAGCGCCGCCACGGCGATGCCGCGCTGCATCTCTGCCTCGCTCGCCCGCACACCCGCCATGGCGAGGCGCGCTTCGGCGTCGCTCACCGCCCGCCAGATGGCCTCGGGATCGGCCATGCCCTGCCGAAGGCCATTGATCTCGGCGGCGAGCGTACGACGGCGATCACGCACGAACTCCTGTGCGCCACTGATGCGATCGTATCCCAGGACTCGCGACAGGAAACGGGCGCGTTCGGCCGGCCCGAGCGCACTCATCACGTCGAGTTCTTTCTGCCCCGTGAAGTAGGTGTGAAAGAACTCGCTGCGTGTCATGCCCAGACGGCGCTGCATGAATTCGGACACACCGGTGACCGTGGTCGCGATCGGCTGCGTGGCGTCATCGAGAAAACATTCCGCGGCAGAAAGCGTGCGCATCACGCGATAGCGATGACCGGCGAGTTCGAACACCAACTCCACACGCACGGGTGCGCGGGTGTCCTCGGCACTGAGTCGGCGGATGGAGTCCTTGTTGCCTCGGGCGGCGCTGTTGCCGTACAACGCCCACGCGATGGCCTCGAGAATGGTGCTCTTGCCGGAGCCATTCGGACCGATGATGCCCGTGAGGCCGGACGCGAACTCGATCCGCGTGTCGGCGTGCTGCCGGAAGTTGACCAGGTGCAGCGAGTCGAGGCGCACGATCAGGCGTCCGGTGTGGGCAGGGCCGCCATCGCCGCCTGTTCGGCCCGCGCCAGGTACTCGAGCCCCAGCGCGACCAACGCCTCCCGTTCGATGCCCGTAGTGAGCACCCGTTCGCGCAGACGATCGGCCACGACATCAGCGAGCGTGGCGCGGCGCACCGCCGCCCCGCCACTCACCCGGTGCGCGATGGGCGTGGGGCGATGCGTGTCGAGCTGAAGGTGCATCGCCCGTTTGCGATACTCACGAAGGGCTGTGTGATCGAGTTCGCGCACGATGTGGCGCGGCGCATTGTGCACGGTGAGCCGCACCACGCACTGGTCGATACCACCCGGGGCACTGTCCACGCGTGCGCGAATGGCGGCATCGAGGTCTGCCGCGCCCATACCGGTGGCGTCGATGGGTACGAGATCGCGCAACGCACGCGCCGGCATGACCGGATGGAACTGATGCGCCCCCGTCTCGAGATCATGTTCGATGAAGCCCTTGCCGGGCACACGATGCTCGCGCTCTTCCTGCAGTTCGCCCCAGGGATTGCTGCTCGTGTAGTCGAGCGATCCGCTGTAGTACGTGCGTGGCGCCACTTCGCGATACACGTGATAGTGTCCGAGCGCGATGTAGCTCCACTCGCTGACGTGGAGGTCGTCAACGGGGATCTCGATGGCCGCCCGTTCGGGGCTCGCCATATGCGCCGGCAACATGCCCTCCACTTCGCCGTGCATCAGCAACACGCGATGCCGGAATCCTTCGGGCGGCACCAGTGGTGGGCGCACGATGCCCGGCACGTCGGGTACGGCCAGCACGGCCAGCGATTGCTCGGGAAACGTGAAGTATTCAGCCGCGGTGTCGGCGACATGCACACCGATCTCGCGAAACAATCCAAGGATGCAGCCCGTCTCCGAAGTGCGAGGCGCATCGTGGTTACCCGCGACCATCACGATCTTCGTGGCAGGCAGCTGGGTGCGCCATTCGAGCAACACGCGAAACGCATGCAGGATGGCCGGATTGGACGGACGGACGGTGTGAAACACATCGCCGCCGATCACGATGACATCAGGCGCGAGCGCCGTGATCTGCTCGGCCGCGCGCTGGATGGTGCCTTCGACGTCGGCCTCGCGCTGATTCACGCCCGTCTCGGTGAGACGCTGGTACTGGCGGAATCCCAGATGGAGGTCGGCGAGGTGCACGAGGCGCATGGGCCTAAGCTAACGGCGTGCGTCGACTCTCATGCTGGCGGCACGATATTGGGCGCGATCCGGTGCGCTGGCGTCGTACCGGCCGCCTTGCCACCGCTACCAGACGCGCACCTGCTGCACGATGCGCATGTCCATCCCACGCGGTGACGCGCTGGCCCCGGTGCCTGCGGCCAGCTCGCTCGTCACCTCGATTTCGGTGAACGCATTGACGATCCAGGCACGCTGGCGGTCCACCTGCATGTTGCCGCGAATGGTGCCCGCCGTGACCACGTGCGCGCCCGGTGGCCAGTCGGCAGAGGTGCCACTGCGCCGAAGCACGCCGGACAGGGAGATCCAGGCATCCCGACCCCCTTTACTCAGGGAGTCGAGGCGCAAGCGTACCTGCACCACCCCAGCCGCGCGAAACCCGCCCACCGGCAGGGTGGGCAGCGTCATTTCGCGTGTCCATTCGGACCCCACGTGGATGGGCGTCTCGGGGAGCAGTCCGGGGACCGACGCCAGGGTCGCGCCAAGCGATGCGGCATTCGGCGGCGGGTCATGCATGCGCATCGAGCCATCGGGGCGCACCAACACACGCACCTGACGGGCATCATCGGTGATGGTCTGGCGACGGGGCGTCCCCGGGTCACCACCGGATCCCATGGACACGACCATCGAATCACTGGTGGCGAGCAGCAGGGTTTCCTGCAGGTCGCTCGACTCGACCAGCGAGTGTGCGAAGAGCTGCAATCGCGTGGATTGCGCCGGCGGTACACCGGCCCGCGGGCCATAGTCGGGTGTGGCCGCAGCTCCGGCACGCCCGTTCGGGCTCCTGCGTGCACGCAATTCGATGCGTTGCTCGATCTGCAGCCACAGCGTGTCTCCGACGCGTGGCCGCACCACGAGCCGAACGGACTCGCCGCTCCTCGCAGTCGAGGCGGTCTTGCCGCCTCCCTGCGCCGCAGCGACGGGAGTTCCCGCCATTCCGTTCCAACACATCATGAAGAGCGCGGCGCATGCCGTCGCGCGTGTCACCATCAGGGCCTCCGCACCCACCGACCGCCAAGTCCGAATCCTTCCCGGCATACCCCCCATGTGAGCTGAAGCTCCCGCGTGGGTGTCGGGTGTGGACTTCCAGCAGTCCGCTGCCGAAACTGCCTATGTGACTTTCTCCATTCGCTCCCGCTCACGCCGCCTGCATGTCGCTTGCTGGCTACCGCTCCTGCTCATGGGCGTCGGAGGGTGCGAACGCGTGAAGGCGGCGTTGAATCCATCGCAGACCGATGCATCCTGGCAGGCGGACAGCACGTTCCTCGCCAGCAACCCCACAGTGTTGTTCCGTGTCGACCGAAGCAGTCGCGTGCCGCGCATTGTGCCGATCGCCACGATCGGGCCGTCGGGCCCTCGCCCTCTGGCACTGAGCAGCCGCGGATGGCGCGCGTTCGACATCAGCTACCTGCAGGGGGGCGCCAGTCTCACGCCCTACCGTGACGGCGAACCACTGCCCACCGCGCATGCGACGCGCGGGATGTGGGAAGGTCCGCCGCTCGATACGCTGCCCTGCCCCTCGCCCCTCCCTGCCGCGCTGGCAACGTTCGACGCGCGCGTAGAGCTGCTGACCAGCGGCGCAACGCCGCTGCGACGCCCGGCCAGCGCCGGCATCGGTGATGCGGAACTGCAGTCCGTCGTGTCCAACGTGAACCTGCTGGTCGCGCCCACGACGGGGCTCTCGCTCTCGAGGCTCGCGCGGTACCGCCGCAGCGTGCACGCGGTAGCCACCGGAGCTTCCGCTCGACCGACTATCGTGGTCACGTACGACAATCCTGACATCGCGGTCGATTCGATGGGGCGTTTTACCGACCAGCCGCACCACCTGACCGTGGTGCTGGACAAGGGCGTGTACGGCTACAAGCCGTCCCTCATGTACGCAGACGTCGCCGACAATCGCGTACAACCGCGCCGGAAGTTTCTCGGCGCCCTCGACGCCGACGGCGACGGCAAGGCGGAGCTCTACTTCGGCGTGCAGTTGCCGCAGTTTCCGCTGGTGACCTACTCGTACCGCTTCGAGGGCGATGCATGGCTCGAGGCGTTCAAATACGAACGGGGCCGCTGTCAGTAGCGACCTCCGCTACGACAACCACCCCGCTGCTCCGGTGGGTACGATCGCACCGATGACGTCCCGCGAGGCATGCCCCCTGCCACGCGGGACGATTTCATTCAACGCCGATATCCCACGACTGCTCGAGATCGTTGCGACTGTAGGCCCTGAACGCCGTCAGCGTCTGCGTGCGCACGATGCCGGGGACGTTGACGAATTCCTGTGTCACGACCGTGGCAATCTGTTCGAGATCGGGAACGCGCACGATGGCCACCAGGTCCCATGCACCGGACACCGAATAGACCTCGGCCACGCCATCGATGCCCGCCAATGCCGTGGCACAGGCGGTGATCGATTTCGGGTCGGCTTGCACCAGCACAATCGTGGTGATCATGGGACCGCGATGAAGAGGAACGAAACTCAGGCCGTCAGGCGCTCGTGAGACACTGCGCGATGCGCGTGACGCCGTCAACCGCCACCGACTGGGCCGTGGCATAGCTGGCCCGGATCCAGCCCGGCGTGAGGAAGGCGCCACCGGGCACCACCGCCACGCCGTACTCCTCCAGAACAGCGGCGGCAAACGCCGCACCCGGGTCGGCTGCACCGCGGAACCCTTCCACATTGATGTACACGTAGAAGGCGCCGGCCGGATGTACGTAGCGTACCGAAGGGAACGCCGACAGAGCCGCCACGACAGCGTCGCGGCGCTCGCGGAAAGACTGCACCATGGCGTTCACCGCCGCGTCCGCTTCTTCGCGGCGCGCGAGCGCTGCCAATGCGGCGTACTGCGCCACCGACGACGCATTGGACGTGGTATGCGACTGGAAGGCGTTCATCGCCCTGCTGAGCGCGACCGGCGCGATGGACCAGCCAATGCGCCAGCCGGTCATGGCGTACGCCTTCGCCACGCCGTTGATGATGATCAGATTGTCGCGCGTGGGAGCCACCTCGAGCGCCGACTGTGCACCGCCTTCGTACGCGATGCGCAGATAGATCTCGTCGGCAATCACCCACCAGCCACGCTCGGCCGCGAGCGCAAAAATCGCCGCGAGCTCGTCACGCGAGTACACGGCCCCCGTGGGATTGCTCGGTGAATTGAGCATCAGTCCCTTGGTACGCGGCGTGGCTGCGGCAGCCAGCTGCGCCGCCGTCACCTTGAGCGAGTTGTCCGGATCGCCGAACACCGGAACCGAGATCGCGCGCGCCAGCTCGATCATCTCGTAATAGCTGGTCCACGACGGAGTCGGCACCAGCACTTCATCGCCCGGACCAAAGCAGCAGACGCAGGCGTTGTACAGCGACTGCTTGGAGCCGTTGGATACCACGATCTCCGCCGGCGTGACGGGCGTGCCCTGCACCTGGATGCGGTTGGCATCGGCGGCGATGGCTTCGCGGAGTGGCAGCACCCCTTCGGTGGCCGTATAGCGCGTGTGGCCGGCCGCCATGGCTTCGGCCGCCGCCTCGCGGATGAAGGCCGGCGTATCGAAGTCGGGCTCACCCGCGCCCAGGTCGATCACCGCTTTACCGGCTGCCTTCAGCGCTCGCGCTTTCGCAGCAACCGCCAAGGTGGCGGATTCCTTGAGGCGGACGATGTTCGGCGAGGGCTGGAAAAGCAGGGACATGGACGAGCCGGGTTGGAGTGGGTTTCGGGGGCGGAACCGTGTACCTTTTACGGGTTCCGGTCGTGGGCCGTCAGGTGGACGGCACGACGACGAACAATGCGCCACCCATGCGATGGACATCACCGCACGCATGGCGCCGTGCAGCGCAATTAAGCGAGGTCCGACATGGTTTGCCATGCGGCTTCCTCGCTGTGCGACTTCGCACCGTCAGGTGGCCTGACGGTGGAGGGAATTGCGATGGCACGCACAGAAACGC
This sequence comes from Gemmatimonas sp., assembly GCF_036405635.1. GTDB lineage: Bacteria > Gemmatimonadota > Gemmatimonadetes > Gemmatimonadales > Gemmatimonadaceae > Gemmatimonas. Next base: position 20,507 of record NZ_DASWXE010000161.1, read on the forward strand.
CGATGGGCGTTTTTGCTATCACCGGCCGTTGGGCGGCCGGGCTGACCGACAACTGAGGGAGTGGGACGTGAGCGAGCAGGAACGGGAAGAGACGTCGCCAGGGGCGACGCGGAGCCAGCACGTGGTGCTGCAGGGACCCGCCGATTTGCGGATGATGGCCGCTGCCATGCGGCCCGGTATTGAACGGAGTCGGGAGGCCGGCGACCATGCCGCCCCGATTTGCCTGGTGATCACGCCAACCCACGAGCAGGCCCTGGCCGCAGCCACGCAGGCCCGCCACCTCCTGGGCACCGAGAGTGCCCGCGTCGTGCCCGTAACGGGCGTGACCCGCGCCCGACGCGTGCTGGCTGCGAGCCCGGTCGCGGTCGTGACCGGCATTGCCAGCGACCTGCTGGCCCTGCGTCGCGACGCCGCGCTGGATCTGCAGAAGCTGCAGGTGGTGGTCATCGTCGGACTCGACGAAGCACTTGCCTCGAACGGCGCGGAAACGCTGCAGGCTCTGCTCGGAGACGCGCCGGGCGATGTCACGCGCGTGGCCACGCTGGAACTGGAGAACGAACAGACCGAAGCCTTCCTCGAGGCGCAGCTGCGCCGGGCGCGCCGGCTCACGCCGGTGCTCGTTGGCGATACACCGCTGGCGGTGACACCGCGGTTCCTCCTCACCTCGGTGGCGGGCCGCGCAGATGGACTGCGCGCCCTGCTCGACGAGCAGGATCCGCCGTCGATCTCCATCGTGGCGAACACCGACGCCGGCGTGGAGCAGGCAACGGCCGCCCTCGAACGCCTCGGCGTGGCTGTGGACGGTGTGAGCGTGCAGGTGGTGCGCCAGCCGACCGCACAGCATGTGGCACTCACGGTGCTGTGGGAAGCGCCTGCGTCGCATGATGCATTGATCGAGGCCGTCGCGATGCGCCCGGTGGAAGCCGTGGCGTTGTTGCTGCCGGAAGAACTCCCGACGTTCCGCCTGTTCACCAGCGGTCTTGCCGAAGCCTGGACGCCGCTGCCGCGCAAGGCGAACACGGAAGAGCGCGTGCAGCAGGTGCGCACCGCGCTTCGCTCCACGCTGTCCAACGGCGGCGCAACGGCGAGCGAGCTCTCGCTGCTTTCGCCGCTGCTCGAGAACTACGACGCGCTCGAAATCGCCGCGGCGGCCATTCGTCTGTACGAAGGCGCACGTCGTGACGGCATCGCGCTGCGGGCCAAGCACGCCGCTGCCGGTGCGAAGGCCGCCCGCGATGCGCGCGCCGAGCGCACCGACCGTCAGGAAGAGGGCAGCAGCCCCGCCGGACGTCAGCGTGTGTTCCTCGCCGTGGGTAAGCGCGATGAAGTCCGTGTGGGCGACATCGTCGGCGCCATCGCCAACGAAGCCGAGATCCCAGGCGATCGTATCGGGCAGGTGGAACTGTTCGAGTCGCACTCGATCGTGGAACTGAGTGCGGAAGACGCAGCCAAGGTGGTCGGGGCGCTGGCCAACAGCAGCCTGCGTGGCCGTCGCCTGAGTGCCCGCATCGATGTGCGTGGTGCCGAGCGTGGCGGATTTGATCGTGGCGGACGCAGCGATCGTGGAGATCGTGGCGGCGACCGCGGTGGCGATCGTGGCTTCCGTGGTGGTGGTCGTGACGGCGGACGTGAGGGCGGACGCAGCTTCGGTCCTCCGCGTGGTGATCGCCCGGGTGGCGACCGGCCGCGTGGGGACCGCCCCGCAGGCCGTCCGGGCGAACGGCCCGGTGGCGGTGGATTTGGTTCACGCGGTCCGCGGCCGTTCGGTCGGGATGATCGTGGTGGGCGGGACGGTGGTCGCGAGGGTGGCTTCCGTGGCGGCCGCGATGGTGGTGGCCGTGACGGCGGCCGAGATGGGGGTCGTGACGATCGTGGCGGACGTCCGCCGCGCGCCGCAGACGAGCGTCGCGCGTTTGGCGATCGTCCGGTGCGTGAGCGAGCCGAGGGTCGCAGTGAGTGGGCCGAACGTTCGGAGCGCATGAAGCACTCGCGCCGTCCGTCGCGTCCGCCAGTTGACCGAGGCTCCGACTTCGACGCCGAGGGCTAAGCGATGAGCGGAGGGTTCCAGGCGTCGGGTGGATGGATGGAAGTCATCGCCGGCGTGATGTTCAGCGGCAAGACGGAAGAACTGCTTCGTCGTGTTCGCCGGGCGACCATCGCGCGCAAGCGCGTGCAGGTGTTCAAGTCGCATCTCGACGATCGCTACGCCGGACTGTGGGCTGTCTCCAGCCATGACCGGCGCACGTTCGAGGCGACGCCTGTGGATTCCTCTGCGCAGATCCTGCTGCGTCTCGACCCGATGGCGCAGGTTATTGCCATCGACGAGGCGCAGTTCCTCGATGCCAACGTGGTGCAGGTGGCATCGAGCCTGGCGGACCGCGGCCGGCGAGTGATCCTCGCCGGCACGGACACCGATTTTCGCGGCGAACCCTTCGGGGCCATGCCGCAGTTGATGGCGGTTTCCGAAATGGTGGACAAGCTGCACGCGATCTGCGTGCTCTGCGGGTCACCGGCCAGTCGCAATCAGCGGCTGATCGACGGCAAGCCGGCGCCCTACGAATCACCCACGATCATGGTGGGTGCCGCCGACTCGTACGAGGCGCGATGCCGCGCCTGTCATATCGTGCCGCGACGCGACGAGGCCCAGCAGCAGCTCTTCTGAGTGGCTGAGGTTGCGCGGCGCGGCTCAGCGCGCCGCGCGGGCCCGCGCCACGGCGAGCGCCTGCGCCAGTTCCGGCATCGTAAAGGGCTTGGCCACAAACGGCACCTGACGCGCATCGAGTGCGGCGCGCGCGCCCACCTGCACCGTGAATCCACTGATGGCCACCACGGGCATCGAGGGATGCCGCTCCGACAGCTTCGCGATCAGCTCGAGGCCACCCATGTCCGGCATGGTGAGATCGGTGACCACGGTCGACACATCGCCCGCGCGCTGTTCGAGAAACGCCAGCGCCTCGGCGCCCGACGCTGCCGTGAACGCCGACTCGCCGATCTTTTCGATCATGCGCCGCCCGAGTTCGCGCAGCATCGGATCGTCATCCACCACGAGTACGGCTCCTGACGCAGACTTGCGCGGCGCTTCCCGCGGCTCGATCGCACGTACGGTCTGCGGTGTGCCACTCCTCGGGAAGAACAGGCGGAGCGTGGTACCCATGCCTGGATGCGATTCGCACTCGATGAAGCCACGGCTCTGATGCACCATGCCGTGCACTGAAGCCAGTCCCATACCGCGACTGTTGCCGAAGGGCTGCGTGGAGAAGAACGGCTCGAACAATCGCGCACGCGTGCTCTCATCCATGCCATGCCCGCTGTCCTGCACGGACAGCACCACGAAGGCCCGCCGGCGTGCATCGGCAGCCACATCGTGCGGGTGAGTGCGCATGACATCCTGGGTGCCCAGCGTGAGCACACCGCCGGTGGGCATCGCCGCCGCTGCATTGGTGACCAGCGCGAGGATGGCATCGCTCAGACGGGAGCGATCAAGTGATGCCGACACCGGCGTGGTGGAGAGCACGTAGCGAACCTCCACACCCTCCGGAACCTGCTCACGAATGGCGGGCACGAGCTGGTGCAGATGCTGGTTGAGCTCCACCGACTCGGTGCTCAGCATCTGTCGCCGCCCCACGGCCAGAAGACGCCGTGTGAGCTCCTCGGCACGTTCCGATGCCCGTTCGATGGCCGCCACGTCCTCGAGCAACGGCGATTCCTTTTCGAGGGAATCCCGCAGGAAACTCGTGGCTCCTGTGATGACCGTGAGCAGATTGTTGAAGTCGTGCGCAATGCCACCAGCCAACTGCGCCACCGCTTCGAGTTTTTGCATCTGCTGCAAGCGTTCGCTCGACGCACGCGTTTCGGTGACGTCGTTGAGCACCGTCACTGCACCGTGCGGGCGCGCCTCGCCACTGCGCATGATGGGATCGGCGGTCACGCTGATCCACGTTGTCTCCCCGTCCTTGCGCTGGATGGCCATGAGCTGTGGCGGCTGACTCTGCCCACTGCGCAGTGCCACGATGCCCGGCGGCGCGTCCTGCGGCCAGGCACTGCCATCCTCGCGCTGAGCGTGCCAGTCGATGCGTGCGGGCTCGCACCCGATGAGGCGCGGGGCGTCCACATCGAGGATGCGTTCGGCGCTGGTGTTGCACACGCGGATGACGCCAGCCTCGTCGTACAGCAGGACGCCCTCGCGCATGCCGTTGATGACGGCGCGGAACTGCGCTTCCGACTCCCGTAGCCGCCGTTCGGCGAGGGCACGGTCAGTGATGTCCTGCACGATGATGTGCAGCGCCCGCTGTCCGTTGATCTGGGCGACGCCCAGGAAGGACTCCACGCGCCGCCGTTCGCCGGTGGCCAGTCGGTGGTCTTGTGCCACGCGCGTGCCGGTGCCCACGGGGATGCCGGCCACGAGGTCTCGCCAACTTTCCAGTGTCGATGCGTCGAGGTCGGTGACGAACATCCCGCACATCGTGGCGCGTGGCCAGCCGTAGAACAGCTCCGCCGCCGCATTGACGTCGAGAATGCGGGATGTGTCGGCGTCCGCGAGCAGCTGCATCGCCCCGTTGTTCTCGAACAGCTGACGGTGACGCTCTTCGCTCGCCACGATGGCCATCTGAGCCGCCTGGCGGTCGGTGACATCACGCGAGCTGATCGCAATGATGTCACCACCAACCGGCACGATCTGACGCTGCAGCCAGCGCACAGGCTGATCGTCGATGGGAGCAGCGTGAGTGGCCTCGAGGGGCTCCTGTGTGAGCAACACACGACAGCACTCCTCCCACAGTCCCCACGCCCGACTCTTGGGAAAGACGGCGAGCACAGGTTGGCCGACCATCTGTTCACGCGTCATACCGGCGCGCGCCGCAGCCCGCAGGTTGGCATCGAGGATGACAAAGTCCTCGATACGCCCATCACCTCCGCGCAGCGCGCGGGCCACACATACGGCATCGAAGCCCGCATCGAGCACGGCGCGCAGCCGCGCTTCCGATTCCTGCAGGGCCGCCGTGTGGGTCTGTTCCGGCACGAAGCGCTGCGGCGCGCGCCATTGGGTGATGTCATGCGCGCGCCACATCCACCACGGCGACCCGTCCGGCGCGCCGGAGTGTGCGGGCACCCGGGACAGCACGCTGGTCCACCAGCACGGCTCGCCGCCACAGGCCGCATTCAGTTCGAACGGTGACGCCTGGCGCCCGGACAGGCTCGCCTCCAGCCAGCTCACCAGGTCCGGGTGACGCTCCCGCAACGCCGTATACGGCTGTGGTAGCGTGCCGGGCATGGCGGCCCCGAACAGCTGCAGCGCCAAGGGGTTGGCTCCCAGAATCCGGCCGTCATTGTCGAGCACGAGCAACGCGCCACCAAGCACGTTGGCGGCATCGACCAGTGCGGTGACGCGGGATTGGGAAGTGGCAGACACAGAGGGAATGTGAGGGCAGGAACGGAAATGTGTCCGCCGGAACGCGCCCTGTCATGGGGTGATGCCATCGCCCGGATTGCGGTCCCGTACGGCCCGGACTGTGACGCCCCCCACGGCTCCTGCGTCCAGAGGGTGATGTGTTCCCAGACTCTCTTCATTCCCTTTGAACGGACCGTCGCATGGGCGTAATCGCGACGCTTCTCGCTCACGAACCCCGACTCGCCCGGCTGCGTACCGCCGCGCGTGACCGGTATCGTTTCGTGCCTTGCGAGGATTGGACTTCGCTGACCCGCGCGTGCGAGCGTGGGCCGATCAATGTCGTCGTCTTCGACCTGTACGTCGACGGACGCGCGGACTTCGAGCGGGTACGCCAGCTGCGCGTGCGTGTTCCCCGTGCGGCCCTCGTGGCGTATGTCGATATCACGCGCGAACGGGCGCGGGACATGTTCGACGCCGGTCGTTGTGGCATCGACGTCCTCATCGTGGCGGAAGAGACCGACACGCCGCAGATGCTCGCGGCGCTGCTCGACCAGGCCGAGGCGCGCAGCGTGTCGAGCCTGCTCAAGCCGCACCTCGCCGGACTGCGCAGTGTGGTGCGTGACGCCGTGATGCTGTCGGTGACGCGGGCCCACGAGCGCCTGACGCCCGACAGCCTCGCGCGCCTGATCGCCGTGTCGCGTCGTCTGCTGTCCAAGCGTCTCGAAGGCGCGCAGCTGCCGCCGCCGCACCAGTTGCTCACGTGGGGCCGCCTGATCGTGGCCGCCAGCATGCTGGAAGACGGTTCACGCAGCGCCGACGGTGTGGCCAGTGCGCTCGACTTCCCGTCGGGCAGCGCATTCCGCAACACCTGCCAGCGCTACCTGGGCTGCACGCCGCACCAGATCCGTCTGCGTGGTGGCGCCCAGTGGGTCATTCAGGAGCTGCTCGTCAACCGCGAGAAGCGTCGCCAGGTGTCCGATCACGAAGACGACGTGCAGGACGCCGCAGCGGCGTGATCCCAGGGTGACACGCTGTGACGCGTGTCAGCAAGGAAAGCGGACCGAGACCCGGGGATGACCCGGGTCTTTGTCGTTTGTAGGGGCGCCGGCGTTAGCTTCTTGCCATGCTGCACCTCGCACTCACCGGCAACATTGCGTCCGGGAAATCGACGGTGGCCACGATGCTCGCCGGCCATGGCGCAACGATCGTCGATGCCGATCAACTCGCCCGCGATGCCGTCGCGGCGGGCACCCCCGGGCTGGCCGCGGTGGTGGCGCGCTTTGGCGACGGTGTGCTGCAACCCGACGGCACGCTCGACCGCGCGGCCCTGCGGCAGATCGTGTTTCGCGACACCACGGCGCGGGAAGCCCTGAATGGCATCGTGCACCCGATCGTGGGCCGACTGCGGGACGAGGCTGTTGCTCACGCACGAACCCGCGGCGACCAGGTGGTCATTTCCGACATCCCGCTGCTCTTCGAGGTGGGACTCGAGCGCGCCTTCGATGGTGTGATTCTGGTGGATGCGCCGGCGGCGCAGCGTCTCGACCGTATCGTGCGCACCCGCGGCCTGCCGGCAGCCGAAGCACAGGCGATGATCGACGCCCAGTGGCCTTCGGATCGCAAGCGGCAGGGAGCCAACTGGGTCATCGAAAATGACGGTGACCTGATGGCCCTGGAAGCACAGGTGGCGGCACTGTGGTCGACACTGCTGACCCTGCCGAAACCCCGGCCGCTTCCGCAACGCGCGCCCGCAGCGGATACTACGCCCTGAACGTTTTCCCTTTCCTGTGGAGCTTTACCGTGTCGAACATCCCCGCCGACCTGCGCTATACGAAGGATCATGAATACGTCCGCACGACCGCTGACGGCGTTGTGGCCATCGGCATCACCGATTTCGCGCAGGGTGAGCTGGGCGACATCGTCTACGTCGAGCTGCCCAAGGTCGGCGCGACGTATGGTGCGCATGATGTGTTCGGTACCGTGGAAGCCGTGAAGGCAGTCTCCGAGCTGTTCATGCCCGTGGCGGGCGAAGTGGTCGAAGTGAATGGGCGCCTCGATGGCGAGCCGGCCCTGATCAACACCGATCCCTATGGCGACGGCTGGATGATCAAGGTGCGGCTGGCGCCGGACGGCGATGCCGGACTGATGACGGCGGATGAATACAAGGCACAGGTGAGCTGAGCCGCGCAGGAAAGAAGAACGCCCCGGCGATCATGTCATGATGATCGCCGGGGCGTTTCTCATTCACTCACCCATCTCACGAGCACTCACGCCGACGGCGCGTAATCCTCGATCGGCGGGCAGGCACACACGAGATTGCGATCACCGAACGCACTCTCCACCCGGCGCACCGCCGGCCAGAACTTGCGGTCGCGCGTCCACGCGGTCGGGTAGGCGGCTTGCTGACGCGTGTACGGGTGCGACCAGTCATCGCTCGTGCAATGGGTGGCCGTGTGCGGCGCGTTCTTGAGCACGTTGTCTTCGCGATCGGCTTCACCACGTTCCACCGCGGCGATCTCCTCGCGAATGCCGATCATCGCCTCGATGAAGCGATCGATCTCGGCCTTGGACTCGCTCTCGGTGGGCTCCACCATCAGCGTGCCAGCCACCGGGAACGACAGCGTCGGCGCGTGGAACCCGTAGTCCATCAGACGCTTGGCAATGTCCTCGGCCTCGATACCCGCCGACTTCACATTGCGCGTGTCGAGAATGCACTCGTGCGCCACCAGGCCGTGCTGACCGCGATAGAGCACCGGGTAGTGCGCTTCGAGGCGCTTGGCGATGTAGTTCGCGTTCAGGATGGCCACCTTGGTCGCCAACGCGAGGCCTTCGCCGCCCATCATCTTGATGTACACGTAGGAGATCGGCAGGATGCTCGCGCTGCCCCACGGTCCGGCCGAGATGGGCCCGATGGCCTGCTCACCGCTCACCGACACCACCGGGTGCGTGGGCAGGAACGGCACAAGCTGCGGTGCCACGCCGATGGGACCCATACCCGGGCCGCCGCCACCGTGCGGAATGCAGAACGTCTTGTGCAGGTTGAGGTGGCACACGTCAGCGCCGAGGTCACCAGGACGTGCGATGCCGACCATGGCATTCATGTTGGCGCCGTCCATGTACACCTGGCCACCATGGCGATGAATGATCGCCGTGATGTCCTTGATGCTCTCCTCGAACACACCATGCGTGCTGGGATACGTCACCATCAGCGCGCCGAGGCTGGCCGCATGCTGCTCGGCCTTGGCCTCGAGATCGGCCACGTCGATGTTGCCGTCAGCGTCGGTCTTGACGACCACCACCGAGAAGCCCGCCATGACCGCGCTGGCCGGGTTGGTGCCGTGCGCCGACTGCGGAATGAGGCACACCGTGCGATGGCCTTCTCCGCGGGCTTCGTGATACGCACGGATGACCAGCAGGCCCGCATACTCACCCTGTGAACCGGCGTTGGGCTGCAGCGACACGCCGGCAAAGCCCGTGACTTCCGCCAGGTCGCGCTCGAGCTCCTCGAACATCTGCGTGTAGCCTTCGGCCTGCGAGCGCGGCGCGAACGGATGCAGCTGCCCGAACTCAGGCCACGTGACGGGAATCATCTCCGCCGTGGCGTTCAGCTTCATCGTGCAGGAACCCAGCGGGATCATGCCGTGCACCAGCGAGAAATCCTTCGCCTGCAGCGAGTAGAGATAGCGCAGCATCTCCGTTTCGCTGTGGTAGCGATGGAACGTCGGGTGCGTCAGGAACGGCGTCACGCGACGGAAGCGTTCGTCGTAGCGCGTGTCCGTACCGGCGGCGACATCGTCGTACCGGAAATCGGGTGCCGCGCCGCCATTGAACGCCGCCCACAGGTCGACCACATCGGCGGCCGTGGTGGTTTCGTCCACCGAGATCGTGAGCGTGCCCGGCTCGAGCACACGCAGGTTCATCTGCCGTGCATCGGCGGCGGCGAGGATATCCTGCTGGCCATGCGTGCCGACTTCCACACGGATCGTGTCGAAGAAGTTCTCGTGCATGATGGCAAAGCCGAGCTTCTCGAGGCCGGCCGCCAGCGTCGCCGCGCGGCTGTGCACACGCTCGGCGATCTGCACGAGCCCCTTGGGGCCGTGGTACACCGCATACATGCTGGCCATGACCGCCAGCAGCACCTGCGCGGTGCACACATTGCTTGTGGCCTTCTCGCGGCGGATGTGCTGCTCACGCGTCTGCAGCGCCATGCGCAGCGCCGGCGCGCCCTCCACGTCACGCGACAGGCCGATGATGCGGCCTGGCAGCAGGCGCTTGAACTCATCGCGCGCCGCAAAAAACGCCGCGTGCGGGCCACCGTAGCCCATCGGCACGCCAAAGCGCTGCGAGCTGCCGACGACCATGTCGGCACCCCATTCGCCCGGCGGCGTGAGCAGGCACAGCGCCAGCAGGTCGCTCGCCACAATCGTCAGCGCCCCGGCGGCATGGACCTGCTCGGACAGGCTGCGGTAGTCCACCACGGCGCCGTCGGTGCCGGGATACTGGAGCAGTACACCAAACACCGTCGCATCGGCGCTCATCTGCGCGGCATCGACGACGCGCACCACCAGACCGCGGGCTTCGGCGCGGGCCTGCACTACCGCGATCGTCTGCGGATGACAGTCGGCCGCCATCAGGAACACGTTCCGGCTGGCACTGCCCTTGGCGGCAAACGCCAGGGCCATCGCTTCCGCCGCTGCCGTGCCTTCGTCGAGCAGCGACGCATTGGCGATCTGCAGACCCGTCAGGTCGATCACCAGCGTCTGGTAGTTGAGCAGCGCCTCGAGGCGACCCTGCGCGATCTCGGCCTGGTACGGCGTGTAGGCCGTGTACCACGCCGGGTTCTCCATGATGTTGCGCAGGATGACGTTCGGCGTGTGCGTGCCGTAGTAGCCCATCCCGATGTACGAGCGGTAGACACGATTGCGCGACGCGATCTGGCGCAGCGACGCGAGCACTTCGGCTTCGGTCTGCTCAGGGCCAGTCTGCAGTGTGCTCCGGAAGCGGATCGCTTCGGGCACCACGGCGTCGATGAAGGCATCGAGAGAGGAGTACCCGAGCGTCGACAGCATCTCCTGCTGATCGGCGGCACTGGGACCCACATGACGCGGAATGAACGAATCGCCCGCAGCGGGTGCGGGCGAGATGGTGCGCGTGGCCATGACCATCCTCTGGAACGGGCAGGGCCTCGCGGTCTTGCCCGATGGAAGCAGCTTGGAGCGACGTGAAGAGTGTGATTGGGCCGCCCCGCCGGCACCGGCGAATGCTTTGCCGTGCTGTTGGGTGCAGCCTGCGTAATTTAACCGGAATGTCACCCCGCCGAGCGGCCCTCCCCCATGCCTGGACGGTCTGGCCCTGCCAGCCGGCCGATGGTCCGACGAACATGGCCACGGATGCCGTCCTGCTGGATCACGCGTCTCCCGATGTGGGCGTGTGGCGGTGGTATGCCTGGTCCACTCCGACAGTGTCCTTCGGCCGCAACGAACGCACGGCAGGGCGCTACTCTCCGGCCAGTGTCGCCGCGGCCGGGCTTCCAGCGGTACGCCGACCCACCGGCGGACGGGCGCTGCTCCATTCGCGGGAAATCACGTACAGCGTGACATTCGGGCTGACGGGCTCCCAGGGCTGGCGCGAGGCCTACGACGCGGTGAACGACGTTCTGGAAGCAGCGCTGCGGGCCATGGGCGTGCCCGTCGCTCGTGCCGGGGCGCAGCCACCGGTCGCCCCCGATGGACCGGTGTGCTTCGATATGCCTGCCGAGGGCGAACTGGTGGTGAACGGCCGCAAGCTCGTGGGCAGCGCGGTATGGCGGCACGGTTCGCGTTACCTGCAGCATGGCAGCATCCTGCTCCACGACGACCAGGCGATGCTGGCAGAAGCATCGGAAGGCAGCATGCCCCTGCCCCCGCCGGCAGCGGGGCTGCTCGAATTGCCCTTAGGCTCGAGCGGCATTCCAGCACACAGCGACGCGCGCACCGCGCAGGTGGCACTCGCTGCGGCAGTGCACTGTGAGCTGTCACGTGACGCCACCGTGACGGGGTTCACACCTTCTGCGTCGCTGCTCGGGGAGATCGCGCTGCGACGAGACGAGTTCACCGATCCTGACCGACTCTGGCGCCGCTGACGCACGCTCCGCATCGTACGCTGTTGTTCGCTTTCGATTTGTCTCCGACCGGCCGCCATGTTCCCGACCCGACTCCTGCGTAGCGTCCTGGCACGAAGCCGCTCGGCTTCCCTGCTCATCGCACTCGCGGCCTGTGGCGGTGCCGATCGTGGCACCGGCGACGCTGGAGAAGTGGGCGGCACGCTCATCGTGACGGTGCCAGCCGAGCCGTCGACACTGTTTCCGCCACTCGTGGAAGGCAGTCAGGACGCAGCCATTGTGGGCACCGTCTTCGATCGCCTGGCCGAGATCGGGCCTGAACTCGAGACTTATGGCGATGCCGGCTTCCGTCCGCGCCTCGCCAGTGCGTGGACGTGGGCCAAGGATTCGCTGTCCATCGCCTTCCAGCTCGATTCGCTGGCCCGCTGGCATGACGGACAGCCGGTCGTGGCGAACGATGTGCGCTACACCTTCCAGGTGTACACGTCTGACTCCGTGGCGGCGAACAATCGCTCCATGCTCGGCAACATCGACTCGGTATCGGTGCGCGACCCGCGCACGGCCGTGTTCTGGTTCAAGCGGCGCACACCGCAGCAGTTCCACGACGCGACGTACCACATGTACATCCTGCCGTCGCATCTGCTGGCGGCAACGCCGATGAAGCAGCTTGCCGCGGCGCCGTTCGCGCGCAACCCGGTGGGCAGTGGCCGTTTCCGCTTTGCCAATTGGGTCGCCGGCCAGCGTGTCGAGATCGTAGCCGATACCAGCAACCCGCGCGGACGGGCCAAGCTCGATCGGGTGATCTGGAGCATTGCCTCCGACTTTGGCGCGGCGACGGTGAAGCTGTTTGCCGGCGAAGCGGACTTCTTCGAGTACATCCGTCCGGGTGATCTCGGACAGATCGCACGTGCGCCGTCGCTGCGTCTCGTCGACAATCGCGCGCTGCAGTACTTCTTCCTCGGCTTCAACCTGAACGATCCGTCGGGCGGATCCGCGCCACATCCGATCTTCGGGGACGCGCAGGTGCGTCGCGCGCTGCACATGGCCGTCGACCGCGCATCCATCGTACGCAATGCCTACGACTCGCTGGGGCTGGTGGCGCTCGGGCCGGCTCCGCGCGCGCTCATTCCCGACACGAGCAGCTTCAAACAGCTCCCGTTCGACCCCACGACGGCGCGCGCGATGCTCGACTCCGCTGGCTGGCTCGACACCAACAACGATGGCGTGCGCGAACGCAACGGCCGGAAGCTGTCGTTCGAACTGCTCGTACCAAACTCCAGTGCGGGCCGTCGCAGCCTCGCGGTGTTGCTGCAGGAACAGTTGCGTGCCGTTGGCGCCGACGTGAAGCCACTGGTGATGGAAGTCAGTGCTTTCTCCACACGTACCGATGGCCGCAAGTTCGACGCGTACATGGGCGGGTGGGCCAGCACGCCCGGGCTGGTGGGCATGCCGCAGACCTGGGGCAGCAAGGGATCGGGCAATGTGGGGCGCTATCGCAGCGCCGCATTCGATGCCCTCGTGGACAGCGCGCTTACCACCTTCAATCGTGATGCCAGCCATCGCTACTGGGCGCGTGCCTTCCAGCAGATCGTGAATGACGCGCCGGCCATCTGGCTGGCTGAGCAGCGGGCGCCGGTGGCCCTGCACAAGCGATTCATCGTACCGCCGCTGCGTCCCGACGGCTGGTACGCGGACCTCGCCGACTGGCGCGTGGATCCGGCGCAACGCATCGATCGCGATCGCATCGGTCTCGGTTCCGCGCGCTGATCGTGTTCTCACGGCGCCTGCTTGCCCGCACCTGGCAGTGCGCGCTCGTGATCCTGTCGGCGGCCACTCTCGCGTTTCTCTGCCTGCACCTGGCGCCCGGTGATCCGGCGTCGGCCCTTGGCGAAAACGTGACGCCCGAAGTGCGCGCTCGCATGCGCGCACTGTACGGGTTCGACGAACCACTGCTCACGCAGTACGTGCGCTGGCTGGGCGCGCTGCTGCGTGGCGATCTCGGATGGTCCACACAGCAGCAACGACCAGTGAGCGCCGTGCTGGCCGACGCCCTGCCCAATACGCTGATGCTGATTGTGCCGGCGTTCGCGCTGAGTGCGGCGATTGGCATGCTGGTGGGCGCGTGGCAGGGCGTGCACGCCAGATCGCGACGCGATCGCATCACATCAAACGTGCTACTCGTCATCTACTCGGTGCCCGAATTCTGGCTGGCGATGGCGCTCATGCTGCTCTTCGCACGCACCTGGCAGGTGCTGCCGGCCACTGGGGTCACGAGTGAGATGCACGCGTACATGAGCACGGGTGATCAGTTGCTCGACCGACTCAGGCATCTGGTATTGCCGTTGACGTCCGTGACGTTGATCGGTGTGGCCACGTTTGCGCGATACCAACGCAACAGCATGCGGGACACGGTGGGCCAGCCCTTCGTGCGCACGGCAACCGCGAGTGGCTTACCCCGATCGCGGGTATTGCGCGGTGCCTGGCGCGCGTCGGTGCTACCGGTCATCACCTTGGGTGGTATCCTGCTGCCGTCGTATCTCGCCGGCGTGATCTTCGTGGAGCAGATCTTCAGCTGGCCCGGGCTGGGCTACGTGCTGCTGCGTGCCATCGCCGCCCGCGACTATGCCGTGGTGGCCGCCAGCGTGGTGCTCGGCAGCACGCTCACCGCGCTGGGCGCGTGGCTCGCCGAATGGTTGCGTGAGCAAGCCGACCCGCGACTGCGCACGGCATCGCTGTCGGACAGCCCTTCGAAGTCCGCTGCGGCGGAGCACGCATGAACGCCAGCTCCATTGCGATCTCTTCAACGGCTGAACGCCGGGATTGGCTGCCGTGGCTGTTGCTGGCGCTGTTTGCGGTGCTCGCAGTCGTCGCGCCATGGGTGTCACCCTATCCGCCCGATCTTCAGCTCGACATCACCGGACTGCGCAGCGCGGCGCCATCGGCCTCGCACCCGTTCGGCACGGACAGTTTCTCGCGTGACGTGCTCAGTCGTGTGCTACACGGCGCGCGCAACTCGCTGGGGTTCGCGTTTGGAGCGGTGGTCCTGAGTGTGCTGGTGGGTACGAGCTATGGTGCGCTCACGTCGTTTGCGCCATCGGCACTGTCGGCGGTGATGCGCCGCGCCATCGATGTTGCGCTGTCCATTCCGCGTCTGCTCGTGCTGCTGGCATTCACCGCCTTCCTCGGGCCGTTGCCGGTATGGGGGTTGGGCCTGCTGGTGGGACTCACGGGGTGGTTCGCCACCGCGCGTCAGGTCACCGATGAACTCGATGCCCTGCAACGACGTGAGTTTGCACTGGCCGCACACGCGATGGGTGTGCGCACACCCCGTCTCTTCCAGCGTCACCTGCTGCCACACCTCGCCCCCATCCTCGCAGTCACCGGTACCTTCGCCGTCGCGAACACGATCGCGCTGGAAGCGGGACTGAGCTATCTCGGGCTGGGCATCCAGCCGCCCACGGCCAGCTGGGGCACCATCCTGCAGGACGGTGCTGGATCCATTGAATCCGAATGGTGGATCACCCTGTTCCCCGGGCTCGCGACGGTCGGCGCCGTGCTTCTCTGCAATATCCTCGGCGATGCCTTGCGCGACCGGTTCGCCCCGGCGCACGTTGCTGGCGTTATGCCCCTTTGGCCGGGTACCGTCGCCAGCACATCACCGTCAGACGACCAGCGTTTGACGCGTGCCCCCGAGTCCTCCCACCGCTCCGCCTCCCGGACGTGACCGCTCCGTGACTGCTCCCGCTTCGCATGCATTGCTCGACGTGCGCGCACTGCGCATCGCTTTTCCCGCATCACCCTCACCGGTGCATGTGGTGAATGGCGTGGACCTGTCCGTCGAGGCCGGCGAGACTGTTTGCATCGTGGGAGAGTCGGGGTGCGGCAAGTCCATGACGGCGCTTTCGCTGTTGCGACTCGTGCCTTCGCCCGGCCAGATCACCGCCGGGTCGACTATCCGCTTCGACGATCAGGACCTGCTGTCACTCGACGAGCGTGCCCTGCGTAGCGTGCGTGGTCGGCAGATGGCGATGATTTTCCAGGAGCCGATGACGGCACTCAACCCCGTGCTGACGGTGGGTGACCAGATCGCCGAGGTGGTGCGCGTACATACCAGGTGTTCGGCCAAGGAAGCCTGGGCGCGCACGGTGGAGATGCTCGCACAGGTGGGCATTGCCGACGCCGCCGCGCGCGCGAAACAGTATCCGCACGAGCTGTCTGGTGGCATGCGGCAGCGCGTGATGATTGCCATGGCGCTGATACTTTCTCCCAAGCTGGTCATCGCTGACGAGCCCACCACCGCGCTTGATGTCACCATCCAGGCGCAGATCCTCGATCTGTTGCGCACGATGCGTGAGCGCTCGAGCATGGCGCTGTTGCTCATCACACACGACCTGGGCGTGGTGGCAGAGATGGCGTCGCGTGTGCTCGTGATGTACGCCGGGCGCGTGGTCGAAGAAGCGGCCGTGGAAACGTTGTTTGCATCGCCCGCGCATCCGTACACCGAGGGATTGATGGCCGCGATGCCGCGCCTCGGGCAGGAGCAGACGCGCCTGACCACCATTCGTGGCAGCGTGCCTCCTCCGAATGCGTTGCCGAGTGGCTGCACGTTCCGGGATCGCTGCCCCCATGCGTTTGATCGCTGTGCACAGGAAGAGCCGGCGTTGCTTGCAGTGAGTCCTCAGCATCACGTGCGTTGTCACCTCGTGGAGGAACCGCAACGCCGCCGTCCGCCTGTTGCGGAGAGCGCCGCATGAACAGCGCCACACCACTCGTCTCCGTACGCCATCTGCGTAAACACTTCCCCATTCGATCGGGGCTGCTGCACCGTGTGACCGGCGCGGTGAAAGCGGTCGACGATGTGTCGTTCGATGTGGCGGCCGGTGAAACGCTGGCGCTGGTGGGTGAATCCGGTTGCGGAAAGACCACCACAGGTCGCGCGCTGCTGCGGCTGATCGAGCCAACCAGCGGCACCGTGCATGTGGATGGCACCGATCTGCTGGCGTTGCGTGGCGAATCCCTGCGCCGCATGCGGCGACACCTGCAGATCGTCTTTCAGGATCCGTACGGCTCGCTCAATCCGCGCATGACTGTGGGCGCGGCCATTCGTGAAGGGCTCATCGTGCATGCGCTCGCCGAGGGTGCGGAGGCCGACCGTCGTGTGGCGCGACTGCTCGATGAAGTGGGATTGCGACCCGAGTATGCAACGCGCTATCCGCACGAATTCTCGGGCGGCCAGCGCCAGCGCATCGGCATCGCCCGTGCCCTCGCGGTGGAGCCGCGGTTCATCGTGTGCGACGAGCCGGTGTCGGCGCTCGACGTGAGTGTACAGGCGCAGGTGGTGAACCTGCTGCAGGATCTGCAGCGCGATCGCGGCCTGGCATATCTCTTCATCGCCCACGATCTGGCGGTCGTGGCCCACATGGCCGATCGCGTGGCCGTGATGTACCTGGGGCGTATCGTCGAGCTCGCACCGCGCAAGCAACTGTTCAGCACACCGCGGATGCCATATACCAAGGCACTGCTGTCGGCGGTGCCGATGCCAACACCCGGCGTTCCACGCCAGCGCATCCTGCTACCCGGCGATCCCCCCTCGCCGGCGAATCCACCCAGCGGTTGTGTGTTTCACCCACGGTGTCTCCATCCCCTGAAGGACGCCAGTTGTACTCAGCTCGTGCCTCCTCTGGAGGAAAAGAGCCCGGGACATTTTGTGGCGTGCCTGAAGGAACCGTCCACCTCCACCCCCACTCCATGACATCCGTTGCGACGCAGGCCACCGATCGCTCGTTTTTCGGCCATCCGCGTGGACTCGGGCTGCTCTTTGCCGCCGAGATGTGGGAACGTTTCTCGTTTTATGGCATGCGCGCGCTGCTCGTGCTGTACCTCGTGAACGTGCTGGAGTGGGACAAGGTCAGTGCGGCCAGCCTGTACGGCACGTACACTATGCTGGTGTACCTCACGCCGCTCATCGGCGGATATCTCGCCGACCGGTACATCGGTACGCACCGCGCGCTGCTCATTGGTGGCGCCGTGATTTCGGCCGGACACTTCGTGCTGGCGTTGCCCGGTATGCAGGCGTTCTACGCAGGGCTTGGCCTGGTGGTGATCGGTACGGGCTTCTTCAAGGCCAATGTGTCCACCATGGTGGGCCAGCTCTACGAAGCCGGTGATACCCGACGCGACTCGGGCTTTACTCTGTTCTACATGGGCATCAACACCGGTGGCTTCCTCGGACCACTGGTGTGTGGCTATCTCGCGCAGAGTCCGCAGTTCGGGTGGCATTATGGCTTCGCTGCCGCCGGCGTGGGCATGGTGCTGGGCCTGATCATGTACTCGCTGCTCAAGCGGAAGTACCTGGGCTCCATCGGTGACATTCCCGCAGCGCGTCTCGCGCCGGCGGCAGCCACCGCAGAGGTCACGTCGAGCAGCCTGCCCGACCAGTCGGTACGCAACGGTATCATCGGTGCCGTCGTGGGCGGTGTCGTCGCGTGGCTCATTTCTGGCAGCATCCTCGGCGTTGCCGTGGGCGCCACCATCGGCGGCGCACTGGCCATCTCGGTACTCGGTACCACCGGCGAGGAACGCAATCGCGTGATCGCGTTGTTCATCGTGGCCTTCTTCGTGGTGTTCTTCTGGGCCGCATTCGAGCAGGCCGGTTCCTCCATGAGCCTGTTTGCGGACAAAAACACCAACCTGCAACTCGGCTCATTCACGATCCCGTCGAGCTGGTTCCAGTCGGTGAACTCGTTCTTCATCATCACCTTCGCCCCGATCTTCGCGTGGATGTGGGTGATGGTGGGCAAGCGTGGGCTCGAACCCAGCACGCCGCTCAAGATGTCCATCGGCCTCGCGCTCATCGCCATCGGCTTCGGCATTCTCATGATCGGCGGTGGTCAGGCAGACACCGGCGTGAAGGTGTCGCCGATGTTCCTGATCGGTGCATTCCTGTTCCACACGTTTGGGGAGTTGTGCCTTTCGCCGGTGGGCCTGTCCTACGTGACGAAGGTGGCGCCGGTGCGCTTTGCGTCGCTGCTCATGGGCGTATGGTTCCTCGCCAACGCTGCCGCCAACAAGGTGGCCGGCTTCCTCGCCGGCTACACGCCGCTGCCCGGTGAGGCGCCTGCCGCACCCGAAGCCGGATTCGGTGGCTACATCCAGCAGCTCGCCGGTACGAATCGCGGATTCTTCTCCATCTTCGTCGTGTCGTCGCTTGCCGCAGCCGTGGTGCTGTTCTTCTGCGTGCCGCTGCTCAAGCGACTCACGCGCACAGTGAAGGCCTGACCAAGCCGATACACATCGCCGGATAGAGAAACGCCCTCCGCGACTTCGGTTGCGGAGGGCGTTTGCATCAGGGCCAGGTGAAGAGACTCGACGGGGCGGTGCGTTCGCGCGAGACACTCACGTCGTTCGGCTCACGCCAGAAGATACGACTGCGATCGAGGCTGCTGATGCGCACCTCGAAGCGTCGGCGCGGATCGCTACTGATTGGTACGCCAAGATCAATGCGCCACAACCGACGTGATCGGGGCGGCACGGCAGCCAGAACGGACACACCCAGCGCACCACGCCACGGAGAGTCCACGGAGTAGGGCACCGATTGCTCCGCCCACAGACGGCCGGCTTCACCGAACACCGCAAAACCCAGATCACCGACATTGAATCGTGTGGGCACCACAAGGCGCTGTTCACCGCGAAACACCAGTCGACGCGCGCCCGGATCGCGGGAGTTGCGATGACCCATCACGCCGCCGTCGAGATCGGCCAGCGACACCTGAAACGGGCTCCGCATGCGACGGCCTGTCGCCCAGTCGGCCTGCAGCACCGTCGTCTGGCGCACCGCGGGGCGGAAGTACCATGCCGTGTGCCCACTGCCGACCACGTTCTGCCACTGCTTCGCATTCAGGTCGTAGCGCGCTTCTGTAATCGCTTGCAGACCGACAAACCACTTCTCGTTGCCGGCACCGGCATAGATGTTCGACGAGAAGAAGCGGTCGCGGTCGAAACCGGGCCCAAGGTTGAGTGAATGTCCGCCCACGAGGCCGATCTGCGCACCGATACGCACGTCCTGCGTACCGGTGAGGGCATCGAATCCCTGCACCGTCACGAAGCGAATGGCACGGACGCCCAGAAGTAGATTGGCGCGCGCCACGTTCTGCCGGCGGAAGAGCAGCGGCTGCGCATCGATCGTATCAGGACGCACACCTTCCGGTGTCAGTATGATCGTGTTCGAGTCAGCCCGTGTCACTTCGCGCGTAAACGACAGACCTATCAACTTGAGGCGGCCAACCGAACCGACACGTGTGATGGCGCTCAGGTTGCCATAGGTGCGGCGCACATTCACCGCGTTGTCGGGAAACCCCGAGCGGAACAGACGCTGAGGATCGCGCGTGCCGCCCACCGACGCCTGCCATGCGAACCGCTGCAGGTCGGTGTAGTACGGCCGCACGATCTCGAGCTCCATGCGCTGCCCGAACGTGTTGCGACGACCCACGAGGTGCAACTCATTGCGTCCACCACCAAACTGGTAGTCGCTG